>JAPLCN010000065.1 GCA_026392215.1 Actinomycetota bacterium
GTTCTTAGCTACTACGGACCCATCCGCCACCCTCTTGCCATAATCTCACTTCCCAGCGGTTACTGGTTATAGAGCTTACCTGCTCCAAGCCTTTCTTCTTGGGACAAGGAGGGCTTCTCCAGTTGCTTGATATGTCCTTGTTACCATGCTGTCGCTATCACCCCGCTGGAATAGTACAAACGTGTCTCATCCAGTTTTCGTTTGCATATACTGCCTTCGCCTCCAAATTGCAGGTTCGGCTTCCAGAGTTTTTCGATTACGAGGCCACCTGTGCGTTTACTTTCGCCTGCGGCCTGGTAGCTTGCTCATCACCCCTAAGGTGACTTTGTCAATAGGCTTCAAAGATTTTGGTTTCCCTTATCTTTGCTATTCAAGCTACAGGGTTTCTGGCTTTTACCCTGACAGGACTAACTCCTGCTGAACATATCTGCCTAATCTGGACACACAAATTGGTTCGAAATTTCACACCTTAGGGCAGCCAGTTTAGACATATTTGTCAAAGGCATTTTAATTATAATAAATGTAACTTATGTTATAATACTTCGTAGTAAAAATAGTAAAAATTTCCTATAAAAGGAGGTTTTTTATGAATAATATAATTAACCCCAAAGAATATAGAAAACTACCAATTACATCTTTCATCACTGGGATACTTTCATGTACTATTTTTTCTTTCCAGGCACTTCAAACGTGGGTTTCTAATTATCTTGTTACTGATACCGCAAGACTGATATTTAACAATTGCTTTGGAATTACACTTGGGATTATCTTACCCATAGTTGCAATTGTATGTGGAAGTATAGACTTAAACAGGATTAGAAAAGGTATTCACAGAAGTAAACTTTTTAAAGGTTTTGATATTACAGGAATAGTTTTGGGTTCAATTATCTTTTTGATAATTGCTGTTTTTGAACTTGGAGAAGTAATTGTCACTAAATATTTTTAAACAGATTTTTTAAATCTATTAAAGCTTTCAAAAAATGGTTCGAAATTTCACACCTCGGGGCAGCCATAATTAGGTTTTATTTTTAATTTCATCAATAACTCTAATAAAGCTGCCGCATATTGCACCCATAAAAGATAAAGCCACAAAAAGTAAAAGATATTTATTTTCTAATAAAATAAAACCCCATAAAGCTGCTAAGCCTAAAATAAATATCACATGTATAAATATTTTATTGCTAACAAAATTTCTAATTTTTTTCATATTATAAATCGAATTTTTGGATATTTTGAATCTTCAGAACTTTATTACCTATCTTAAAATTATACCTTAATATAGCATTTAAAGAAATAAATTTACTATTTATAAATTTTAAAAAAAAATTCTTTTAAACTAATTATTATTTTCAGAAAATGGTTCGAAATTTCACACCTCTCCCCAGCCAGTTAAACTTTTTTTTCGAAAATAGCTCCCTACCGTATATAATAGTTATATCAAGTTCGAAATTTATTAAGGAAGTTTATATGAACTCAAAATATCCAGCAATTGGTGTCTGTGGCCTTTCCTGTTGTCTTTGTCCTGGTTATGTTATAAAAACAAAAAGCAAATGTCCTGGATGCAAAACAGATTGGCGGTTTGGAGGCCCATGCTCTATCTTGCATTGTGCTGTGAAAAGAAATATAGAGTTTTGCGGCGATTGCGAAGAAAATAAGACTTGTGAAAAATGGAAAAGACATCGTGAAGCAGGAAGAAAATATGATTCTTTTAAATGCTACCAGAAACTTGAAGACGATATTAATTTCATTCAGAAACATGGCTTAGATGAGTTTAGGAAGTCACAGAAGGTTCGAGAAAGTCTGCTTAGGGAGATGTTGGATAAATTTAATGAAGGGCGTTCTAAAAGTTACTATTGTATTGCTGCTACAGTGTTAAAAGTAGCTGAGTTAGAGGAAGTGATAGCAGAAGCTAAAAGCAAATTCGAGGGTTTAAATAATAAGAAAAA
>JAPLCN010000034.1 GCA_026392215.1 Actinomycetota bacterium
CATAACAATAATTTTTTGGCAAACGTTCAAAATTTCTGTTAAATCCGAAGATACGATGATGATTGTTTTCCCTTCGTTAGCAAGCTCATAAATAATTTGATATATCTCTTCGCGTGCGCCCACGTCTATTCCACGAGTCGGTTCGTCCAAGATCAGTATCTCCGAATCAACCAGTAACCATTTTGCGAGAACTACTTTTTGTTGATTTCCGCCAGACAAATTACTTACGTTTTGCAAGTGACCCGCACAACGAATATTAAGCCTTTCTATCATACTGTCTGTATTTTTTCTTATTTTTGCTCCGCTATTTACAAAACCCTTGTTTTTTACTTGATAAACATAGTTGATGTTTTCCCGAATGCTTCTGTACAAAACAAGACCGGTTTCTTTTTTGTCCTCTGTAGCAAAACCAATATTTGCATGAATTGCCGCAGAAGGATTGTGAATGTTTTTCACTTTTCCGTTCACAATTATTTCGCCTTTTTTGCATTTACGAAGTCCAAATATAAACTCCATCACCTCAGTTCTGCCTGCTCCGACAAGACCGCTTAATCCTAAAATTTCGCCTTTTCTTACCTTAAAGCTCACATTGCGTAAAAAATCATCCGTAACATTTTTAACTTCAAGTGCAATATCATTCTCATCGCCGTTAAAATCCGAAGCCGCCGAGCGGCTTACTTCCCTGCCTACCATAAGGTTTGCAATGTCGCTTTCGGATACCTCATCAACATTTTTGGTAGCAACCAATTTACCGTCTCTCAGTATGGTGATTTTTTGGCAAATCTGTTTGATTTCCTTTAATCTATGGGAAACATAAATAATTGCAACTCCTTCTTTACTTAACTTTCTCGTTAAGTCAAACAATATTTCCGTTTCTTTATTAGTTAAAACCGCAGTCGGTTCATCCATAATCAAAACACGCAACTCAAATGATACCGCTTTTGCGATTTCTACCAACTGTTTTTGAGCGATTTTTAACTCTCTGATTTTCATGGTCGGCTCGAGTGATTCATCTAATTTGCTAATAATTTTTTTTGCTTCTTGATTCATTTTTTTATAATCAATCAAACCAAGCTTATTTATCGGCTCTCTTGATAAAAATATATTTTGCGCAACAGTCATATTCCCAATTAAATTCAGTTCTTGATGAATCATTGCAATTCCAAGCTTCTGCACATCCAATGAAGTGGCATTTTTACTTAAAGGCTGGCCGTCAATCAAAACTTCGCCTTGATCTTGCTTATATATGGCTGCTAGAATCTTCATCAATGTAGATTTCCCTGCTCCGTTTTCACCACACAGAGCATATATTTCGCCTCTATCTACGTTAAAGTCAATATCATGTAATACTTCAACCCCATAAAAGCTTTTAGAAATCCCTTTCATTTCAACAAGCTTAGCCATCTTATTACCCGCTTTCTTAATAATTTATTTAAAGCATAGCAACGTTTTTTTGAATTTTAACACCTTTTCATTACTATTACACCCTCAAATCTTTTCTTAACATTTACTGCTTCAAATGATTTCATATTTTACCAACTATCGTAATTTTTGGCTTCTAAATAGTGGCATACCTTATAGGGTATGCCACTATTCTTATTTATCTAAGGTTTATTAACTTATACTAAACTTATACTAAAAAAATTGTAATTACTGGAGCATTGCATCAAGATCTTCGCTTTCATTAAACAATGCATTTGCATCTTTCATTTTCCAAACCTCATCAATGTAATCTTCCAAGCCACGATATTTGGTATGATCCTCAAGTGCCTGAACAACATTTTTGTCTGTAATTTCAAACCTGTGGTCAAAGTTAGATATCTTTTCTCCTGCAGGCAGAAATTCCTCCTTGAATGTAGAGCCCATAAGCATTCTAAGACCTACTCCGAGGACTGTTGTCATTGCAAATCCGGGTCCGTTAGCTATTGCATAGCTTGTAAATCCCTTATCAGGGTTAGCAGTCCAGTATTCAATGAAAGGCCTAAATCCTTCATCATTGATTATCGGAATATCTCTTCCTGCTGCTTCAAAAGCTCTGATTGCAGCAAGGTATTCCCTATCTTTTACTACAACTCCGTCAATCCTGAGGTAAGCAGCAAGTATGTCTGCGGCAGCCTGTTGTGTTGTTACAGGATCCCATGAACCCCGGATCTGGGTCAAAAGTTTGATGTCAGGATATTTTCTGAAAGTGCTTTTTCGAAGTCTGTATCTCTTTGAATTAATGTTGGACCGCCTTTAATACCGTTTATATAAATTACATCACCCTTGCCACCCATTTTCCCATTATAATAAGTAATGCCGCTTAAAAGCATTTTGACTTATAAACGGCATTACATTGCTTACTTTAAATTTTTATTGATTGCATCAACTGTTCAACTATTTCTTAATAAGCAAATTGCATGTAATCGGCCACATTTTTAGATGTTACTACATATGTCGGCAATATATTGTCTTTTTTAAAGCTTTCGCCTAACAGTATTTTCTTTGCAATAATTACGCCGTCAGCGCCCATTGACGGGAAGTAAGACATTGATGCTTGGTATACAGGATCTTTTGCTGCGAATCTTTCATACGCACCAACTGTTCCGCCGAAACCTGTGATAACTTTGATGTCAGTTCTCTTTGCGTTTTCAATTGCATTTAATGCGCCCAAAGCAGCTTCGTCGTCTTGTGCGTATACAGCATCAATTTTGTCATAAGCGGGAAGAATGTTGGTCATCGCTTTCAAGCCGGCTTCACGGTTGAATTCTCCGTCACCTTCAACAACGATTTTCATGTCAGGATATTTTGCTTTTAATGTTTCAACAAAACCATTGTATCTCTCAAGGTCAATCGGAACACCTATGTAGCTTCTCAGAACAGCAATATTGCCTTTTCCGCCAAGTGCCTCACCGATATAGTTAGCAGCATTAACGCCACCACCATAGTTATCACCAGCTAAAAGACATGTATATTTGTCGCTTTCAATACCACGGTCTAAGATAACTGTTTTAATTCCAGCATCATACACTTGCTCACAAATGCTTGTCAGCAATGTTCCGTTGCCCGGCAGGATAATCATCAAGTCATAGCCGCCATCTTTTAATGTTGTGATTGTGTTTAATTGATCTGCATCATCAACAGCGCTTTTAACTGTAAATTCAAATTTATCTGTGTCTTTAGCTGCTTCTTGATTTACAAACTCAAGCAATTTTGCCTGCCAAGCATTGTTAGCCGGGGGCAGGGATACTGCAACCTTAAACTTTTCAGCTGCTGTTGTTGTTTCAGCTGCTGCTGCTGTTGTTTCAGCTGCTGCTGTTGTTTCAGCTGCTGCTGTTGTTTCAGCTGCTGTTGTTGTTGCAGGTGTATTTTTACATCCCGGAAGGATAATGAAAGCTGCTATTATAGCCGCAATCAAAACCAAAACGATAAGTAACTTAACCTTTTTCATTCAATCCTCCTTTTTGTTGATAAAAAGTCAATTAACTTTTTTTAATGAAATTTATCGAAAAACTTTTATATAATTACTTCTTTTATCACCTCCCTGAATCAGAAAAAGTCTTTATGGAAATTTTTTAATACTTGCATTCTTGAATTTAAAGACAATTCATCTACTACGAGTTAAAATATCCTGATTATTTGATTAAATATTTTTAATCAATATATAAAACTTACAGTAATGTTGTTATTACAATATTAGTTAATTTTAGCAATACTAACTTCTATGTCAAGAACTTTAAAATAAATTATGTCAATATTCAGCGATTATGTCACAATAAAGATATGGTTTTATCCAGGGAAAATGTCACCCCCTTTCAATTTAATAACTGTCATTTTCCCACGCAATTGTTGAATCAAAAAATCCTATTGCTATTTTTTCTTCTCTTTTGTCATATATATTAAAACTGCAATTTTTCCAGGGATGAGTATTAGCAGGCTTTTTAGTAAGTTTCCTGATTTTAATCTTATTACTCATATTTACATAATACTTTTTTATCAGTTTCTGCTGACTGTGTAATAGCATCACAAATAACACAAGCCCTGTAGCCATCTTCAAAAGTAGCTACGTATGGTTCCAATGGCCTGTTATTTATTACAGCTTCTACCAAATTATAGAATTCATGTACAAAAAGATTTTCCCATCCGATTATATGTCCATGCGGCCACCAGTTTTCATAATATGGATGATAGGATTCAGTGACATTTATACAATGAAATCCTCTGG
>JAPLCN010000035.1 GCA_026392215.1 Actinomycetota bacterium
GAGGCAACGAATCTATTTCATATAGATTTTTAAATGAGGCAACAGGGTGTCAAATATTTGTGGAGCCATCGGGGACGTTCTTAATTGACTCATCTCGCACATTGAACCACATTCCTGTTAAGTCCCCAGCGTTCTGGATATTCACCTGCCCGGCATTTGATAATTTTGTTTAGTATATCAAGTACGCTGGTTGTATGAATATAGTCTGAGAATTGCCTTTCAAGGATTGATGGGTTTTGATTATTTTTAACATACTTATTTAATATATTTTTGTGGTAAAATTAATATAATTAAAACTAATTCCACACATTATTTTATTTTACAAAGGAAAGTATGATAAAAAACCCTAAAACTCTAGAAAAGTTTGAGAAAAAATATATCAAAAAAAACAATTTAACTTTTAAAGAAAAGTTAAAAATATATGAAAACCTATGGACTGAAGCCTTATCGATGAAAGTGTTGCCGTCAAAGGACCCACTTGAAGGTATTGAGATCGATATAAAAATTGCTTGGATTTTAAATTCACTCCATAAAAAATAAATTCATAGTAATAGCATGAAAATATGTTTGAAGAAATATTAGCTAAAGTAAGTAATTTTTTAAATAAATTATCAATTCCCTATATGGTAATTGGGGGTCAGGCTGTCCTGCTTCATGGCGAACCCCGTTTAACCCGCGATATTGATATTACTCTTGGAATAGGCATAGAAAAATCTGAACTGATTATTGAAAATTTGAAAGAGATTAATTTAAAACCTTTGCCTGAAAATGCCAGGGATTTTATAAATAAGACTTTTGTGCTTCCTCTAGAAGATATTAATACAAGAGTAAGGATCGATTTTATTTTTTCTCAAACTGATTATGAAAAAAGAGCTATAAACAGGTCTATTAAAATAGACTTAAAAGGTGTTAAGGTAAATTTTTCTACAGTTGAAGACTTGCTAATTCACAAAATCTTTGCCGGGCGGCCAAAAGATTTGGAAGATGTTAAAATATTAATATTAAAAAATCCTGGAATTAATAAAAATTATGTCAGGAAATGGTTGACGGACTTTGATAAAACTTTAGAAAACAAAAATTTCCTTACACAATTTAATGAGATAATTAAACACCTTTAATAGTTAAGTAAAAATTTAACTTTGACAAAAGATCTGGGGCTAATTCCTGCCTTTAAAAGTCAGTAATTATTTATTAAAGTCAAATATAGTACAATCCTTAAAAATAATACTGTTTGTATTTTTTATAATACTCAAAAGTTCTTTGGAGTCCTTCCTGGATTGAAATTTTTGGTTCCCACCCAAGTTCATGTTTTATCTTGGAATAGTCAGAATAAAAATCACCTATATCTATTTTTTTTCTTTCTTCCGGAAATGGAATTTCTTCAAAACTGCCGCTTCCTGCTATATTTATCATCAATTTCACCAGATCTTTAAGGGAAATAGGAGATTGTCCTCCAAGATTATAGAATTTGCCGTTTGATTCATCATCTGCTCCAGTAATAAGGAAGCCGTCTGCAACGTCATCAACATAATTAAAATCTCTAAGCTGGTCACCGCCGCCAAATAACTCTATTTTTTTATCTTCAAGGATCAGCTTTATAAACCAGCCTATAAAACCCTGCCTGTTATGTTTTAAAAGCTGGCGGGGTCCGTAAGTATTAACCAGTCTTAAAGACGACGCCCTGATGCCATAAACATTATTATAAAGTATGTGATACCATTCTCCAGCCATCTTGTTAATACCATTAACATCTGTGGGGTGAACAATGTGATCTTCATCAACAGGCAGGTAATTTGGTTTTCCGTACTGCTGCCTCGTTCCGGCATAAACAATCTTCACATCTTTATTGTTTTTCTTGCATGCTTCCAGTATTGTAAGCTGGCTTTTGCAGTTGATTTCAAGATCAGTCCATGGATCAAGCATACTGTCAATATGACTTACCTGCCCGGCAAGATTAAAAATAAAATCCTGGTCTTTGACAAGATAAAGCATTGTGGGATATGTCCTGACATCTGCTATATTTAGATTTATTTTATCTTTAACGGGTTCAAGGTTAAAAAGATTTCCCCCATAGTCTTCAATAAGTGAATCCACTACTACTACCTTAGCTCCGATAGTACAAAGTTTTATTGCAAGATTGCTGCCAATAAACCCGGCTCCGCCAGTTACCAGGACATTTTTATTTCTGTAGCTTTCATAGACATTATTAATATCTATAATTTTAGGACTTAAAGTTTTGGGGATATGATTTATCCTGTCAAGATACTGCGATTTTGAGTTATTGTTTTCCATTAACTAAGTTATTTTGTTTTCGGGTTTACAAATCAATTTTAGCTAAAAAATTAATA
>JAPLCN010000182.1 GCA_026392215.1 Actinomycetota bacterium
ACTTTGCTTTCCCCGATATTTATTAATTTTCCTTCAATATGAAGTATATCATCCCTGTAATAAAACATTTCTTTTCTTACAATAGTATTTCCTTCAAACAATTTATAATAATCTTTATAGTTAACCCCTATCTTTATTTTGCTTATATCAATAAACCTGTCTGTATCTTTAACAGTGTAGCTAAAAGGAATCTTTGATGAGATTCTTAAATAATTAATATTTACAGGCGATGTATCAGAAAAAATTATTTCATTTTTTTTGTTATAAAACTCAAAAGTAATGACCAGGCTTGTCTTGTTTGAGCTGGAAAAGTTCTCAATTTCTCCAAGCAGGTTTAAATTTCCAAAGTAATCAAGAACAAGATTACAATTTTTAATTTTCACCCCTATAGATGAAGTAACCTCTGTTTTTATTTTTTTAAAATCAAAAAAACCCAGGTTGTTTTCTTTTTCTTCATCTGAAATTCCAGTGGTTTTTTGTGTTGTCCCGCTGCCATTTTGGTTTGTGCCCGGGTCTTTACTTGTTGAGATTGCAATTTTATCAGATTTGGCAAAAACATCTTTTATCTGGCAGGAGATTAAAGGAATTTGAATTAACAGTAAAAATGCTGCTATTAATAATAGCAGGGTGATTTTATTTTTAGCATTCTTCATTGTTTTCAGAAGTTAAAATGCCTCTTACAATATTATTCTTTTCATCAACATGAACAATTTTGGGCTGAAAATTTTTGGACTGCTCTTCTGTTAAAAGGCAGAAAGCCATTATTATTACTTTTTCACCTTTGTTTATGATTTTAGCTGCGGCTCCGTTTAAGCAAATTTCCCCACTTCCCCGCTTCCCCTCAATTACATAAGTTTCCAGCCTTTCTCCGCTGTCAAGGCTTACGACCATGACTTTTTCATAATGTAGTATTCCGGCTTCCATAAGTAAATTTTTATCTATTGTTATGCTGCCTGTGTAATCTATTCTTGCATCAGTTACTGTTGCCCTGTGTATCTTGCTTTTAAGTAAGTTTACTAACAATTCTGATCACCATACATATAATTAAAAATTTTTAAAGTTAGATTTTACTAAATAAAAAAATAAAGACAATTTAAATTTATAATAAAACTACCTTATTATCAATTAGCCTGGTTTCACCTATATAAACCGCTGAAGCTATCAGCATGCTGTTTGTGCCGCTTTTTATTTTTTTTATTTCTTTAAGATTTTCCGGATCTCTTAAATCAAAATAGTCTATTTTTTTTACAAATTTATTTGAACTTAATTTCTCTATGCACTCTTTTTTTATTTCCGGCAGATTTTTGCGGCTGTTTTTTATTTCATTTTCCGCAAAAAGGATTGTCTTGTATAAAATTATGGCATTTTCTCTTTCTTCTTTTGTCAGATATTTATTTCTGGAGCTTAAAGCCAGTCCGTCAGGCTCTCTTACTGTTTCGCATCCGGCAATTTCTACACATACATCTAAATCCTCTACCATCTTTTTTATTATTGCAAGCTGCTGATAATCTTTTTTTCCAAAAAAAACAGCATCGGGATTTATTATATTAAATAATTTTAATACTATGGTGCAGACTCCTTTAAAATGAACAGGTCTGAACTTGC
Source organism: Actinomycetota bacterium (assembly GCA_026392215.1). GTDB lineage: Bacteria > Actinomycetota > Humimicrobiia > Humimicrobiales > Humimicrobiaceae > JAMDDL01. The sequence continues at coordinate 1,606 of JAPLCN010000182.1, forward strand.
CGCACATTATTTTATCCAGTTTTTCAACATTTACATAGGTGCTGTGGTTTTCTGAATACATTTCGCCTGTATCAGGATTAAATATATAATCCACTCCTTCATTCTCTGCAATTTTGCTGTCCCTGTTAAAATCTCTGGGGTATTTATTAAAGTCTTCATCAGGGCCAAATTGCGTGGGGTTTACAAATACGGTCAATACTGTGTAATCACAATCTTTTTTTGACCGTTTAATTAGCGAAACATGGCCGTCATGCAGATACCCCATCGTTGGAACAAGCCCTATGGATTTGCCGTCTTTTTTTATTTTTTCTGAAACGGCCTGCATTTCAGGTTTTGTTTTAATTACTTTCATTTAATATGAATGCTCCTCTGATGGAAATTTTTTATCTTTTACTTCCTGTACATAATTTCGAAAGCACTCCTTCATTTCTTTAGCCATTTCTGCATATCTTTTTGAAAATTTAGGCGTAAATTTTTCAAACAGCCCAAGCATGTCATGGGTAACCAGGACCTGGCCATCGCAACTTACTCCTGCACCTATTCCGATTGTAGGTATTTTGAGGCTGGAAGTAATTTGCTTTGCCAGAACTGCCGGAATTTTTTCAAGAACGATTGCAAATGCCCCCGCTTCCTCAATTTTTTTAGCATCATTTAACATTTTTTCTGACTCTTCGCTGCTTCCTCCTCTAAGCCCATAACCGCCAAAAACATTTACTGATTGGGGCGTAAGGCCAAGGTGCCCCATTACCGGAATGCCTGTTATAACAAGTTTTTCTATTATATCAAGTATTTCCTCCCCGCCTTCAAGCTTAACTGCACTGACATTAGCTTCCTTCAGAAATCTGCCGGCATTTTTTACAGCTTCTTCCCTGCTGACCTGATAAGACATAAACGGCATATCTCCCACTACTAATGCCCTTTTTGCCGCCCTTGTAACAGTTTTGCAGTGATGAAGCATCTCTTCCATTGTAACGGGGATTGTATTGTCATATCCAAGCAAAACATTCCCTACAGAATCGCCGACAAGCATCATATCTATTCCGGACTGGTCAAGCAGCGAAGCCATCAGATAATCGTAGCAGGTTAACATTGTTATTTTCTCGCCCGCGGTTTTCATATCAAGAAGAGTTTTAATTGTAACTTTTTGATTATCCATTTTTATCAGCTCCAGATAATTTTTAATATTTCTTTTTAGCTTTTTAAAATTTTTATTAATTCGTTATAAGTTTTATCATTAATCCAGGTATTTTCAAGAGCTATCTTTGCTGCTTTTTCCCCCATAATTTCGTATGCCTTTTTTATGTCTTCCCTGTTAAGGCTTTTTATGACTTTTACGTGCTCATTTATGGTGTTTAAATCCCCTCTTGCAATCGGTCCGGTTAAAGCCTTTTTTGTGCCTAATTTCTTTACATTTCCAAGTGTACCTTCAGAAAGTTTAACTATCCCGCCTAAAAATATCTCCGGATTAAGCCCTATTTCCGCGCCTGTTTCAATTGCAAAATCAATCAGGCTCACTAAATAGTTTGAGGCAATACATGCACTGGCATGATAGAGAGTTTTTTTATCGTTTTCAACAAATAACGTCCTTCCTTTCAGGATAGCCGATAATGTGCTGATTATTTTTTGGATTTTTATATCATTTTTTTCATAAGTTACCCCATACAAGGTATTTTCAAGACTTTTTGCAGACTCCAGAGCCGAAGCAAATGATTTCAGTGGATGCATACATGCAATTGATGCTCCTGCCTTTTTTGCAGAATTTAAAATATCAATTTTTTTTGAACCGCTGAAATGGATTACCGACATCGTTTCAGGGCTAAAAATTTTGAAATTGCTGCTGCTAGTTGTTTTGCATGAACAAGTAAATGAATTCCCAAAGTGTCCGGTATCGCCAGGGTTTCCGGCTTCGAAAATTTCCTGGCAGACTTTTTCAATTTCATCATCCGGGGTACATATAAAAATGCAGTTTGAGACATTTGCCGCAATTAAATTATTTTTGGTAAATAAGATATTTTCACGGGACTTCTGTAAAATTTCTTTTGCATTATTTAATGATTTATCACTGCGGCTTGAAACAGAAACAATTGACACCCCCGGGCTGTTTTCTTTAGCAATAGCATACGCTAAAGTCAGCCCAAGCCTGCCGCTGCCAATTATGCTGATTTTTAATGAAATGTCTTCTGCCATAACAATACACCTTTTTAGTAAACCTGGTTAACGTCTAGACAAATAATATAAATTTCATGGGAAAACAAAAAGAAATATTTAAAATCTGTTTTAAAAATTATAATAATTGATCAGGTTTTCTATGATATCCTTATCGGCATTAAAAGGTAAAGAAAGTTGCCGCTGTCAACATGCTTAATTAAAACAGGTTTAAGGGATTCCTCTATTGAAAACAACAAACTTTCTGACTCTATCATTGAAACCCCGTCAATAAAGTAAGCAGGATTAAAAGCAATATCTATCTGCTCTTCACCATAGGAAATTTCAAATTCTTCGCTTGAGCTTCCGACTTCCTTTATGTTCATTGAAGCAATCATTTTGCCGTTTACAAGTTCAATTTTAACAGGTATGTTGTCCTGTGCAATGGAAGATATTCTCCTTATCACTTCAAGAACTTTTTCTTTATTTAATATAATATTATGCTTGAATTCTTTAGGTATCAGCTGGCTGTATTCCGGAAATTTTCCTGAAAGGAGCCTTGAAATTACCATGGTTTGGGAATCTTCACTATCTTTTAATGTAAAACTAATCTGGCCTTCTTCAATATTAATATCCATTATCTTTCCGCTGAAATCACTTTTAATTATGCTGTCAAGGACTTTTGATGGAACCGCCACCTTTATCGGGTCTCCACTATAATCAATTTTCTCTTCAACATATGAAAGCCTGTAGCTGTCTGTCCCGACCATTTTTATATAGCTTGACTTTGTCTGGCTGGAAGGGTCGCTGCTTTCTCTTTTTTCAATTTCAATTAAAACTCCTGTAAGAATTGCCCTACTGTCTTCACCGGATGCAGCCTTTATTGTCTTGTTTGACAATTTTTTAAAAATATCAAAATTTATTGAAAATTTTATTTTATCTGAAGTTCTGGGAAATTCAGGATATTCGTCAATAGCAAAAGTGTTAAGGTAAAAAATACTCTTGTCACACTGCACTTTTAACTGGTTTGTGCTAATGTCAAGTTCAACATTTATCTTTGATTCTGGAAAATTTCTTAAGATGCTTATAAATACTTTTGCCGGAACAACTGCTCTTCCTTGTTCAATTATATTTGCATTAATGCTTGATTTAATGCTTGTTTCAAGATCTGTGCTGTATATATACAATTTATCGCTTGCTTCCAGCAAAATACCGCTTAATGCAGATATTAAGCTTTTTGAAGTTGCTATTTTGCTTGCAAAATTTAATTTATTAAGCAAATCATTTCGGGTAGATTGAAATTTCATAATAACCTCTTTAAATAATATAAATTTTAATATTATCTAAACATATTAAAGCATAACAAAATTATATAATTAAAAATTTTAAAAAAGAAAAAATATAATTTTTTATATTATATCAATTATTTATTTTAATATTTTAAAAATAATAGTTATTTTAGTTAATAGCTTGTTTAAATTGTATATAAATAAAAAATACGGCCCAAAACAAGAGAAACCAAAAAAATTAAATTTTTTATAACATTAACAATATCTGTATATAAAAAAAGAAATAAATAAAAAAATGTTAATAAAAAAATTTTATAAACATTCTTATTAATTTTATTGTTTACAAATCAAGCCTAAAGAAAAAACAATAAACAATATATTAACATATTTTAAACACCATTCTTTATTCTGTTTGTTATTTCCTGAACTTCATTATATACCGAACGGTCGCTTTTAATCATTAAAGAAATCTTGTTTACTGCATAAATCACCGTAGGATGATCCCTGTTGCCGCAATCCCTGCCTATTTTTGGGAGTGAAGCGCTGGTGAGCTCCCTTGTCAGATACATTGCAACATGCCTGGCATGGGATATAAGCTGGCTTCTTTTTGAACTTGTCATGTCGTTTACTGAAACAGAAAAATACTTTGACACTTCTTTTAATATCCGCGTAACACTAATCTGAACTTCTTTATCTTCAGGAAGAATATCTTTTAAAACTTCTTTTGCTTTTACAATATTAGTCGTGGTATTGGTTAGTGAAGCATAAGCAATAACTCTAGTTAATGCACCTTCGAGCTCTCTGATATTTGAAGCAAAATTTGCAGCAATCAGGTTAAAAATATCGTCAGAAATTGGCATCGAAACTTTTTCACGCGCGCAATATTTTTTAAGGATTGCAATCCGGGTCTCAAGATCAGGCTGCGTAATGTCAGTAACAAGCCCCCATTCAAATCGGGAGCGAAGCCTGTCTTCAAGAGAGGCTATATCTTTAGGCGCCCTGTCGCTTGTCATCACTATCTGCCTGTTTGTATTATGGAGAGCATTAAATGTATGAAAAAATTCTTCCTGGCTTGCTTCTTTCTTTTCAAGAAAATGAATATCATCTATTAGAAGAACATCATTTGTTCTGTAAGCAGCTTTAAAATTCATAATATTTTTATCGCGAAGAGAGTTAATAAAATCTGTAAGAAATTGCTCTGCAGAAACATATTTAACTTTCATATCCGGAAAAAGCTGCAAGGTGTATTGGCCTATTGCATGAAGAAGGTGTGTTTTACCAAGGCCTACACCGCCATAAATAAAAAGCGGATTATAAGATTTGCCCGGATTTTCACATACAGCCACTGCAGCATTACAGGCAAATTCATTGTTTCTTCCTATTATAAAAGTATCAAAAGTGTATTTTTTGTTAAAATCATAAATATCCTGGCCAATTTTAGGCTGCTTACGGGATTTCATTGAGCCGGACGCAAGGGCATCAGCAGGAATGTGATCTGCGGATTCTTTTTTAGATATATCAGGATCAACTATTATTTTTATTTTACAAGTTTGATTTAAAGATTTATTAATTGAATCGCTAAGGATTTTATTATATCGGGTTTCAAACCACTCTTTTGCAAAATCACTTGATACTGATACGGTAAGGGTGTTTTTTTTTAATGATATGGGAACTATATTTTCAAACCATGTTTTATAAGTAGGCGTGTTAATAGAATTCTTAATATCAGATAAGATAATAGTCCAGATTTCATTTATGTTTTCTTCCATGAATAAATATTAGAAATTTTTTGAATAATATTCAAGATATTTAAATCCTTTTTTTGACAACCTTTTTTTGCCGGAGGAAAAAGTCTTAAGAAGACCTTCTTTTTCCAGATAAGCAAGCTCACGAAATGACGTTGACAGGCTAAATCCAAGCTCTTTAGATATCAGAGACGGACCGGATTCTTCAAGCTCAAGCGTTAAATAAAGAATTTTCATTTGTCTTAAAGATAATTTTAATGAACTAAATTCTTCAGGTATAAAAATATTCCTAATCGATTCTGGTGTATCTGTAGTAGCAGCAGGAGAGCCCAGAGGTGAAAAATTTGAATTTTTATTTATATTATTATCCGGTATGTTTTCAGGCTTGTCTGAAGGATTAATTATCGGGGAACCCGTATTATCATTAAAGTTACCAGGAGCGTTAATATTAAAATCCACAATCTTGTTTTCATCGTTATTAATTTTTAAAATTACAACTGTTCCCTTGTTCATATTATCTTTAATATCAATAGAACCGCCGGAGAAACGTATTGTTTCTTTAACTATCGGGAGGCCGGAACCCACTCCCCTTATGAATTTCTTCATTTCTTTAGATGCCGAAGTAAAACCCACCGTCATTGCTTTTTCCTTATCAGATATTCCAGGACCTTGATCCGAAATCATTATCTGGTTGCCATTATTAATAATAGTGATAATAACTTCTGTAAACTGTGCATGAATTAAATTTTCAACAATTTCCTTAATTATGGTATATGGAATCCTTCCGCCCTGATCATGAGAAACCTGATATATTTTTTCTGTGGTAAGGTCAATAAAATTATTTATAGAATCGTGCTTTAAATCTATGATTCTTGGAATGCTTGTAAGATTATCATAAACAGCAATTCTTACAAAAATGGGAAAACTATAAAAATTATCAGAAGAATCTGCTGTAGAATTTATAATATTGTTTTTATCTGACATAGAAAACTATTAAATATAAATTATTAAAATAATTAATAAAATAATTAATAAACAAAAAAAATGAAAAAACAAGCTTATACAGGTAAAAGTAAAAATATCAAACTTTCCATAAAAAGATAATTCTTAACAGTTAAAAATTAAAGGTTTTAATAGAAAATTAACATAAAAATAAATAAAATTATACTAGCAAATCAATAAAATGACATCCAAAACAGACGTATTTTTCAAAGTTATAAACAGTTTTTTATACACCTGTATATAACTGTTAAAAAAGAAATGACAAGCAACGGAACGGGAAAAGAAAAACAATTTAACATTTTATGCTTTATGAAAAGCTGAAATATTGAAAAGTGCATGAACAGATGTTTGGACACAAGGTTTAGCAAATTTGAGTTTGACTTTGAGTTTGACTTATTGATATAAAAGAGTTTAAAATGTATAATTTATCTATATGATTAGCCGAAAGTCCCTTATTTCAGCTAGGGGGATGAAGGCTTTAATTTAGCGAAAGCTTTAAAAGTGTAATTTAAAATTTTATGAAAACGTCTTGAAACGGGCGTTATACTATCGTTAATGGATTTAAATGGAATCCTTGGTAGTGAAAATCTTAGGGAAACTAATTATTCGTTATAAAATTTGGCTTATAGTGGAAGTTGGTCAGTACCTAAGAACCAGCCGGCTTTAGTCGCGTAAGAGTTTCAGGTGCAAATTAACTTATTAGGAATATAATCGTAAAGATAAAAGACAGGCGGAAGGAATGAAACAAACATATCAGCCCAATGTTAGAAAAAGAAAAAAGAAACATGGTTTTATGCAAAGAATGAGAACAAAATCAGGTAGAAGAGTAATAACCAACAGGAGAAGAAAAGGGAGAAAACTTTTATCAGCATAAATAACTGGAGGAAAAAATTAATATTCTTGAAAGTATAAAAAGTGAAGAAGATATTAAAAGAATATTAAGAGAGGGAAAATATATAAATAAAAAGTATTTTATAATATATATTAATAAGACAGAAAGTAAAAGAAAAAAAGTAAGAACAAGATTTATTGTAACAAAAAAAATTGGAACTGCAGTAATTAGAAATAAAATTAAAAGACTCTTAAGAGAAACCCTGAGATTAATAAATTGTATGGATTTTAAAGAAATTGAAATTGTAATTATTGCAAAAAAAGGCTTAGGATTTATTGGTTTTTGGGAGTTAAATAAAGAAATGATAAAAGTATTAAAACAAGTATTATAAATATTTAAGCAAGAGAATATTTGTAAAGAAATTTATTTATGAAAAAAGTACTAATTTTAATAATAAAAGGATATAAAAAAATTATATCACCCCACCTACCACCTAGCTGCAGATTTTATCCAACTTGTTCAAGTTATGCAATTGGCGCAATTGAAAAATACGGAATAATAAAAGGGAGCATAAAAGCAATTTACCGGATACTAAGGTGTAACCCGTTTAATAAGGGCGGATATGATCCTGTAAAATAAACTGGAGGGAAATATATTGGCTTGGCTAACACAAATTTTAAAACCAATCGAAAATATATTAAGTTATGTTATTGAATTCTTTTATAGATGGATTCCAAGTTATGGAATTGCAATAATACTTCTTACTATTGTGGTAAGAATAATATTGCTGCCTTTAACAATAAGCCAGACAAGATCCATGGCAAGAATGCAAATGCTGCAGCCGGAGCTCAAGGAGATTCAAAAGCAGTATAAAGACGATAAGCAAAAACAGCAGCAGGAAATAATGGCATTCTATAAAAAAAATAATGTAAATCCCCTATCAGGGTGTTTGCCTTTATTACTGCAGATGCCAATCTTTTTTGCATTATTTCAGCTGTTAAGAGATCTAGGAGCAAAAGTGCTTGGGACGGGGTCTCAAACAATTTATAAATTTTTATGGATGGACTTAAGGACTCCGGATCCATTATATATATTAGTAATATTAATGGTTGGGACAATGATTGTTACTTCAAAGATGACTCAGACAGATATGACAAAGACAGGCGGAAGCCAGGCTTTAATGACATATTTAATGCCTGTAGTTTTTGGTTTTATATCTATAAGGCTTCAGTCAGGAATATTGATTTATTGGGTAACAACAAATGTCTGGTCAATAGGACAGCAATACTTTGTAAATAAATTAGTCTTAAAAGAAAAAACAAAATCAGGTGGAAAGAAACAAACCGGTGAAAAAGTTTTGGCTGCCCAGCAAATAGAGACAAAAATTATAAAACAAAAATCAAAAAAAAGAAGAAAATAGCTTTAAAAAGAGGAGCAGAAATGTCTGAACAAAGAAGCATGGAAGAAGCTATTAGCCAATTTGTAGAATCATTAGAAGAAGAACAAAAATCAAATAAACTTATTGAAAGCAAACAAAAAATAAAAAATGAAGAAGAAGCAGAGAAAGATAAAGAAGATGAAAATTATAAAATAGAATATGAAGAAGAAAAAGAAGAAATAGTTGAAAAAATAAAGCCGATTGAAGATATAGATAAAATAAAAGAATTCATAATTAAAATAGTGAGCAGTGTTACAAACAGTGAAGTATCTGAAATTAAATATGATAAAGAAAACAACGAGATACAAATATATGGAAAAGATTTAGGGATTGCAATAGGGAAAAACGGAAAAAACATGGAAGCAATTGAATATATTGTAAATCTTGTAGCCAGAAGAAAAAATATTTTAGAAAGCTCTGTTGTGATAGACATAAAGGGCTATAGAAGAAAAAAATATGAAATAATTAAAAATTTAGCAATAAGAATGGCAAAGAAAGCAGTAAGGGAAGGAAGGAAAATAGTTCTTAAACCAATGCCTTCATATGAAAGAAAAATAGTTCATGATACTCTTTCTGATAATAAAGAAGTAAAAACAAAAAGTAAAAATAAAGATCCATATAGAAGAATAATAATATATCCCAATAAAGAAAATTAAAAAAGTTTTAAAAATAAATAAATAAATAAATGACGCCAAAAGCGTCATTTATTTATTTATAGTAAAATTTTGTATAATAAATAGAATTAAATATTTTAGTTAAAATAAAATAATAAAAAAAATGATTATTAATTTTTAAATAATAAAAATAAAAAGCTATAAAAAAAGGGTATAAATTATGGAAGATGACACTATTGCAGCTTTAGCAACCAGAGCAGGAGAAGCGGCAGTAAATATTATAAAAATCAGCGGAAATAAATCTATTGAAATTGCAGATAAGATTTTTGTTTCGAAGTCATTAAAAAAATTAGCTTATATTAAAACATACAATTTATTATATGGAAATATTATTGATAAAAATGAATTAATCGATGAAGTTTTAATAAGTGTTATGAAAGCTCCCGGATCATATACAAAAGAAAATGTTGTGGAAATAAATTGCCATGGAGGATTAGCAGCCGTTAATAAAATACTAGATTTAATTATTAAAAACGGCGCAAGGCTGGCTGAACCGGGGGAATTTACAAAGAGGGCATTTTTAAATGGAAGAATAGATTTAGCACAGGTAGAAGCAATAGCTGATATTATAAATGCAAAAACAATAAACAGTTTAAAAATAGCAGCAAATAATTTAAAAGGAAATTTAAGTGATGAAATAAAATATATAAGAAAAAATTTGCTGGAAATAATTATTAATATTGAAGCATCAATTGATTTTATTGAAGAGGATCTTGAAGTCATTTCTTATGAAGAAATAATGGAAAAAGTAAAAAAGATTTATGATGAACTTGTGGAATTGATAAAAAATGAGGAAAAGGGAGAAATTATAAAAAATGGAATAAAGGTTACTATTGTCGGCAAACCAAATGTTGGGAAATCAAGTTTGCTGAATTTAATTATTAAAAAAGAAAAAGCAATAGTAACACCAATTCCCGGTACTACAAGGGACGCAATAGAAGAAATATTATATCTAAGCGGAATACCAATAATAATGACAGATACAGCAGGGATAAGAAAATCAAAAAATATTATTGAAAAATTGGGCGTAAAAAAAAGCATAAGTGAATTGGAAAAATCAGACATTTTAATTATTGTTCTTGATAATTCAAAAAAAATATCTGAAGAGGATATTGAAATTTTAAAAAAAGCTAAAGAAAAAAAATGTATAGTTTGTATAAATAAAATAGATAAAAAATCAAAAATTGATAAGGCGCAGGTAGAAAATTATGTAAAGAAAAATTTTATTATAGAAATTTCTGTTTTAAAGAATCTGGGGATAAATAAACTGGAAGAGAAAATAAGAGATTTAACAATTGGGAAAGATAAATTTGAATTTGAAGAAAAAATAATTATAAACAAAAGACAAAAGATAGCAATAGAACAGGCAAAAGAATCAATAGACAGCGCTATAAAAGCAATAAAAGAAAAATTATCAGAAGAATTCCCTGCATTAGATTTAAGAAATGCATATAATTTTTTGGGTGAAGTAATTGGAGAAAACACAAGTGAAGAAATATTAAATGGAATATTTGCTAAATTTTGTGTTGGAAAATAATTACGACAAAAAACAATAATATTAAGAAATATGGCGTAAATGTTTCACGTGAAACAATAAAAAAAATGGAAGAAAGCAAATTAAATACTTACAGTATAATTGTCATAGGTGCTGGTATCGCCGGTTCAGAAGCTGCAATAATTTGTGCAAAAATGGGTCTTAAAACATTAATAATTAATATAAGCATGGACAATCCGGCATGGCTTAAATATAGCAGTAAATTGGGAGGAGTTGTTAAGACAAAGCTATTAAGAGAGATTCAGTATTTAGGCGGATTTATATCAAAAGCCATTTACGAAAATAAAATAGCCGAAAATATTGAAAAAGAAAATAAAACGTTTCTACCCTCTTATATTGCAGATAAGAGAAGTTTTTCTTTATTTTATAAGTTTTGGCTGGAAAATAATGAATATTTAGACACACGGCAGGGTCTGGTGACAACTATCGATGAATGCATTTTAAAAGAGAAGGGAAAATATAAAATAACATTAAGTGATGGAAGCATTTTTTATACAAGAGAAATAATCATAGCTGCAGGAACTTTTTTGAACGCTAATATTTTTTGGGGGGAAAATATTATTAGCGCTGGAAGGCACGGAGAAATAAATTCAAATGGTTTATATAATAATTTAAAAATAATTGGATATGAATTTCAACAATCTGAAGCCTATATTTCACCAGGAATTGATAAAAAGACAATTGATTTAAAAAAAGTTAAAAAAGTGCAATCTAAAATGTGTAAAGAAATATATTTGGATGAATACAAAAATTTTAATGTTACCAGCATAAGAGAAAAATATTATTCATATAAAAGTAAAACAAAAATAAAAAATCTGAAAAAGAAATTAAAATTATTTAAAAAAGTAAATAGTGGCAATAATTTAAATTATTTAAATTGCAGCCGGGGGAAATTAATTGAAAACATAGAGGATAAAAAATTAAAAAATGATGAAATTGAAATAAATTTATTTCACGCGGGTAGAAACACGATGGAATTTTATGCAGATGGTTTTTTATCAGTTCTTTCAGATAATGAGCAGCAGCTTTTATTAAATGAATTTTTTGGGCTCAAAGATTCTATAATAATAAGACCTGGATATTGCATCGAATATTATTCAATAAAAACGGAACAAATAAAAAACAATATGGAAAGTAAAATTCATAAAGGAATATTTTTTGCCGGAGAAATTACAGGGGTAAACAGTTATGAGGAAGCATCTGCACAAGGCATGGCTGCAGGCCTGAATGCAGCATTAAATATTTTAGAAAATAAAGATTTATTATTTAATAAAGAAGACTCGTTGATTGGGCTTGTAATAGACAAAACGATAAATGGGAATCTATCCTCACTGTCGTACTCAATATTTGAAGATAAAATAAATTATAAAAAGTTCAATAATGAGGATTTAGAATTAAGAATGGCTAGTTATTTTGAAAGATTAAAATCTTACAAATTTTGACACTCTCCACGACTAAAGTCGGGGGATTCTCAAGTGGTTAACGCCCTCTGTC
>JAPLCN010000083.1 GCA_026392215.1 Actinomycetota bacterium
TGTTCAAAGCAAATTGTATAGAATCAAAGACATATGTAGATGTAATAAACAGAATAAGAAATCCTAATATTCCTATACTGGTCCGGTTCTTTACTATATTTGTTATATTATTGTCCACAAAACCAGATATTATAGGTATTCTCTCTTCGACAAATACCAGTATATTGGACTGTATCGAAAATTTGTTAATTACCACACCAGATACAGAAATAAATATCAGCAGTGCAGGAAATATAGATAATATAGAGTAAAAAGCTATAGAAGAAGCAAATATCTGACAGCCGTCTTCAATAATTTTTTTATACAGCTTCATGAAATATATGAATATTTTTTTTATCAATATTTTTATTTTCACCTGTTTCCTGCCTGTTAGGATTCTAATTATTTAAACAGTTTAATATTATTAATATTTTAAATAAAATTCTTTTAATCATTTTCTTATAACCAAATCTGACTTCTAAAGCTTTTATTCTTAATTTTAATATATTATATTAACTCTTATTAAATAAGTCCTCTCGAGCCATCGTGGTTCCCCTAAATTATATTTTATTATTGCTTTTTAAATTTTAATTTCTTTACCAACAATAATATTAATAAATTCTTCTGATGTAAAATCTCCATGAATATCTTCATCTAAAAATGAAACACTAATAATCATTTTATTTTTTATAATTATCCTCAGTTGGCTCTACACCAAAATATTCAAACAATCTTTTATAAATTTGAACATATAAATCTATATTTTTTTGTTTTCTAAAAACTTTATCAATTTCTCTTATGAATTACTCATATTATTTCTTTTAAATTATTTGGTTTATTGTTCATTATCTTTTATCCTTTTGGTGGAAATGGGTCTTTCTCATCAATATTAAAGTTGTAGAGCAGTCCGTAACCTTGTCTAAGTCTTTTATCTCTAAGCCCAAAAAACAAGTGTCTAAACACCTCAAAATCTTTTATATCGGTGTCTTTAAAGACGTATTTAAATACTTCATAAAAACCAGAAGGCATTTCAAGCTCCCTTATATCGCAGATAATATTATCTTGCCAGTCATCAGAGGCTTTCTCAAATTCAGATATCTAAAATAAGAAAATATGCCCTATTTTAAGATTAATTCAAGGACAAAATGATAATGAAAACGTCTATGAGTATTGTTTGGCTGGCCACCATACGCAATGTTAGAACCAAATTGTTGAGCTTAAGTGAAAATATTTTTATTTCAGAATTAAGTTTTTAGAACAGATTTGTCTTTTTTAATTAAAAATTATCTAAGTTAGATTTCAAAAATGTTATCGTAAAATTTTTATTAAACATTTCTCTTATCAAAGATTTATTGACAATTTCGCAGACCTTACCTGTAACACCCTGTTTTTTCCATAGGCTGGTCATATTTATTGTAAGCAAATAGTCGCTTTTATATCTTAAAACTTTTTAACAAATGGCGATATAATAATCATTAGTACCTGCCAACCAATGAAACTTAGCTTCGGATCATAAAGAATCATAGGGTGACCAAAATTTTTAAAATCTGAAAGAGGGTCAAACAGCATTGGTATTGCACTTCCCCAGATACCAATCATAAGTATCAAGGTAATTCCTGAGCAGAATATACTGTAAATAAATATCTTTGATAATCTTTTATCTAAATTCTCATATAGTAAGCAAGCTCTTTTTACTGCATACCAGCCAATAATAAAACCAAATAATATATTGAGAATTGGAACACCCATACCTATACCGCTAAGAATAGTAGTAGTCAGCACAGAAATAACTATTAAAATCCAATACCTCATAGTAAAAAACTTATTCATAAAAGCATCTTATATTTGACTATAAAGTAATGTCAATATTAACATTGTTATGCATCTGAATTGGCTGGGGAGAGGTATGAAATTTTGAACCAATTTTTAATAATATTAAAAGATTTAAGAGTTCTAGTATTAGAGATCTCTAAATATTGTAGCAATGAGAAGTAAAACTGCCGATGCTGCTATCATCCAGAAGGAAAATTGAGATAATGGCTGAACACTTACAAAATGAAAAATAATTCCCGCAACTGCAAGAATCAGTGCTATCCACCAAGTTATATTTTTTGGTGCTGAAAAGCGTGATGAGTGTCTCATTTTAGTACTCTCCTTTAATATTCTTATTGCTTTTTTACTAAATACTTAAAATATATTGTACTATACAAAACATTTTAGATAAAGAAAAAGGATATCTATAAACATCTTCTGGATATTAGTAATTATTGCAATACTTATTTTCTTTTCAGGTATCTTTGGTTTTAGAGGTGCGGGAAGTATTGGCTGAACAATACTTAGGCTGGGGAGAGAGGATTTGGACCAAAATTACAATTTTAAAACTTCAAATTTTATTTAAAATCTTAGGAGTTTTAATGGAACGCTTATTAAAATTATCAATTGCTTCTTATGCTACTTACAAGCAGAAAAAGATGCTGCAAAATCTACAATTCATAAAGCTAACTTGGAAAGACTACTTGATGCCTATCAACAAATACTACTATGCATTATTATTGGGCGATTAAAATTTAAGATAGGAGCAAGTATCTCTGGATTACCATTCTAGGAAGATTATATTAATGAGTAATAAGGATTGATAATCTTATGAATCTTGACATAAAAAATATATTAACTTACCGTTATATAAAACTGTTTGATAAAAGATAGAAAAGAAACAGATATCAGATAATTAAGGTATTAGGAATAATATAATTATTTTTTGTCATAATTAAAGAAAGGGAAATAAGAATATGAAAAAGTTAATTATTCTTTTTATTATCATTTTTATTTTTTCTTTAGCACTAATAGCGGCAGAATGTACAATTAATATCCCCGATAATGTAGGTATTACAATAGAGGCAGGGCAAACAGCAGGACCAGAAACCACCCAGGCACAAACAACAATAACACAATCGCCAGCTACTGAAAAGAGAGGTGGAGGGATTGGTTTTACTGCAGAAATAATATTTTTAATTATTACCATAGTATCTTTTGTAATAGCATTAGTTTCAGCCATTTTTGGTTTTAGAAAAGAAGGGGAAAACACAGCAGGTAAGATATTGTTTGTTATTTTTATTTTCCTCTTTCTGGTGTTTTTAATTCTTTATATCTTAAGCCTTGTAAATATAATATAAAAATAATTATTTACCTATATTGATGCTTTAACTAATGATAAAAAAGTAAATGAATATTTATTATAAACTGATGGATTATAATTGAAGGAGTTGTAAACTAAAAATTATAAGAAGCTCATTATTATGTATTATTATTGCTGCTAATACTTTCAAGATTTTTTTTGCAAATATAACTAATTTAATAAATATATTAAAGCAACTTCTACAAGGTTTATTACCTGACCTCATAGATAATATGGGGCTTTATCTTAATATTAACTGAACAGATGCTTTAAGATTTATGTGACATAAATGTCTGAAAGTGGCTGGGGAGAGTAATGAAATTTGGAACCATTTTTTAAGGGAATTAGTTAATTTGAAAGACCTACTTATTAATTAAAGAATATAAATGTTTACTTTGGCTGGCCACCATACTAATTAAAGAATATAAATGTTTACTTTGGCTGGCCACCATACGCAATGTTAGAACCAGATTGTTGAGCTTAAGTGATGATATTTCTATTCTAGAATTGGGTTTCTAATATCTCCAGATTCTATTTGCTTAAAAATCTTTTTATTACATATAAGGAATATGGTGGGCGGTATTGGATTTGAACCAATGACCTCTGCGATGTGAACGCAGCACTCTAACCAACTGAGCTAATCGCCCAGGTTACAAATAAACCTTATAGAAGAATTATACACGTTTTGATTCTTAAAATCTTTATTTCACCTCAGTCAGAGACCAGTTTCTACTTAGCTTGATGCTTATTTTAGCTACCCCAAGGTATGAAATTTAGAAACAATTTATAAGGCAATTAATTGATCTCAAAGACATGTTTAATTAGTAACCTTTTACTCTTAATTCATACTTGACAAAAAAGCCCAAATGGGAATGCATCAATGTATATAAAATTTTAAAAATGCCTAAAGAAATGCTCTAAGGAAATTGTTATAATATGAAATATTAATAACCTTATATAGAAAGAGATTAACTACTATGAAATACAGAAAAATGGGATCACTTGATTGGGAAGTATCAGCACTTGGTTTTGGTTGTATGAGGTTGCCATCAAGGAGGCT
Source organism: Actinomycetota bacterium (assembly GCA_026392215.1). GTDB lineage: Bacteria > Actinomycetota > Humimicrobiia > Humimicrobiales > Humimicrobiaceae > JAMDDL01. The sequence continues at coordinate 4,215 of JAPLCN010000083.1, forward strand.
TAACCGGTTGAGAGCTGATAAAGAATCTTCAATTAAGATTATTAGACATGGTATTGACCTAGGAATAAACTATATCGATACTGCCTGGTATTATCATCTTGGAGATAGTGAAAAGATACTTGGGGAAGCTTTAAAGGGTGGTTACAGGGAGAAGGTGCATCTGGTGACAAAACTGCCAATACATATTGTAAGAAAGAAGGAAGATTTTGGCCAGTATCTTAGCAAGCAGCTTAAAAGGCTCCAAACCGATTATCTGGATGGATATCTTTTTCATGGTATAAACAAAAGTTCATTTAATAAAATTAAGGATTTAGGTCTTGTCGATGAGATGGAAAAGGCAAAAAATAAAGGGTTTATCAAGCATATAGGTTTTTCCTTTCATGATACATTTCCAGTCTTTAAAGAAATTATAGACTACTGCAATTGGGATATTGCCCAGATTCAATATAATTATATAGATACCATGTTTCAAGCTACAACAAATGGTTTGATCTATGCACACTCCAAAGGTATTGCAGTGGTTATAATGGAACCGCTAAAAGGAGGCAGACTGGTAAAGCCTCCTGCTAAAGCACTTGAAATAATGAGAACAGCAAATAATAAAAGATCACCTGTTGAATGGGCCTTTCAATTTCTCTGGAATCGTCCGGAGGTTGCAGTAGTGCTAAGTGGTATGGGTTCCCGACAAATGGTCGACCAAAATTGTGATATTGCCGACCGTTCGGGAATTAATTCTTTGAGCAAAGAGGACGAGGAGACTATATCCAAACTGGCTAAGATATTCCAGGAAAAGATATTGGTTCCCTGTACCTTCTGTGAATACTGCATGCCCTGTCCAGAAGCGGTAAACATCCCCCAGAATTTTGCTATTTTAAATAATGTTTACTTAGACAACAGCAATATTAGAAAATGGATGACGAAAAGGGGGTATAGAAATCTAGCTGGTTCTAAAGAAAAACTTGACAAAAAAAACCCAAACGGAAATGCATCAATGTGTACAAAATGTAAAAAGTGCATAGAAAAATGCCCTCAGAATATAGCTATTCCGGATGAACTGGAAAAAGTACATTCAATCTTGGCCAAACGAGGTAGAATTTCTGATTATTATGAAGTAAATTAAAAATGAAATAAGAGTATTAGAATTTCAAACAGGATTCTATAATTTTGGAGCCCTGTTTATTTTAAGATGTCTTTGACAAATGTATCGTATGGTTGCCCCAAGATGTGAAATTTCGAACCTATTTTTTAGCGGAATTAATCAAATTAAAAGAATACTGTAATTCTCATTTTTAATCATTTTGTCAATTTAAATTATTGATTCTATAATCTCTCATTATGAAAAATGAAAAAGAGCATACTAAATTAAA
>JAPLCN010000044.1 GCA_026392215.1 Actinomycetota bacterium
CTTAAAAAAAATGGGTTTGGAAATTTATATGATTACTGGAGACAATTCAGCAACAGCTAAAGCTATAGCAGATGAATTGGGTATTACAAATGTGCTTGCAGAAGTTTTACCTGGAGATAAGGCAAATGAGGTTAAAAAACTCCAAGAGAGCGGAAAAATTGTGGCAATGGTTGGAGATGGAATAAATGACGCTCCTGCACTTACCCAGGCAAATCTCGGTATAGCCATGGGTTCCGGAACAGATGTTGCACTTGAGGCTGGAGGAATTGTAATTATTAAAAATGATTTGCTTGATGTTGTAAAAGCAATCCAGCTTTCAAAAGAAACTATGGGTAAAATAAGACAGAATATGTTTTTTGCGCTTTTTTATAATGTAATGGGGATACCAATTGCTGCCAGGGTTTTTTTAGGGTTGGGATTAATTTTAAAACCAGAACTAGCTGGACTGGCAATGGCATTAAGTTCTATCTCTGTAGTTTCAAATTCGCTGCTTTTAAAGAACTTTAAGCCTGGAAGGAAAAATGTAATTTCCATTTTGGCACCAATTTTTATGATAATTATTTTCTCTTTTTTATTCTTTGAATTTGCAAGGCTAAGCACCGGCATGTAAAAATTTTTGAATATGAGTTTTTATTTAAAAAATTGAGTTTAATTGGTTGCAATTATTAGTATGATTTAATATAATTTAAAAGATTTTTTAATATTTCAAAGATATTAATTTTAAAAATTAAAAACTATTATATTTTTAAAGAATTTTAAAAATTAAATATTTTTAGGCAATGATGCCTAATTTTTTAGCAAAGAAGCATTAAGTTTATATAAACTTATCATATAAACAATAATGCTTCTTTTTATTTTATATACCGTTCTTAATTTTAGGTTTTTATATATAAAAAAAACGAAGGAGCAAAAAATGAATTATGTCGAAGAAATAATGGATATGGTGCGGAAACGTAATCCAAACGAACCAGAGTTTCACCAAGCGGTAAATGAAGTATTGTTATGCCTCGAACCAGTACTGGAAAAACATCCGGAATATGTTAAAGCAGGAGTTCTTGAAAGGATGACTGAACCTGAAAGAATGATAATTTTTAGAGTTCCCTGGATTGATGATAAAGGTAAAATAAATGTCAACAGGGGATTTAGAGTACAGTTTAGCAGCGCAATAGGCCCATATAAGGGTGGGTTAAGATTTCATCCTTCAGTTAATGCAAGTATTATAAAATTTCTGGGTTTTGAACAGATTTTAAAGAATTCACTTACCGGGTATCCGATTGGTGGTGGCAAGGGAGGGAGTGATTTTGACCCTAAAGGAAAATCAGACATGGAAGTTATGAGATTCTGCCAAAGCTTTATGACTGAACTTTCAAAATATATTGGTGCAGATATTGATGTACCTGCAGGCGATATAGGTGTAGGGACAAGAGAAATAGGATACCTGTTTGGCATGTATAAAAGGTTAAAAAATTCATATGAAGGAGTTTTGACAGGTAAAGGCCTCGAGTTTGGTGGTAGTCTTGTAAGAACAGAAGCAACTGGCTATGGTTTAATTTATTTTATGGATGAACTTATTAAAGCTAACGGGAAATCCTTTAAAGGTGCAAAAGTTGTCATCTCCGGCTCTGGAAATGTTGCAATATATGCGCATCAAAAAGTAACGGAGCTCGGCGGAATAGTTGTTGCCATGAGTGATTCAGATGGTTTTATTTTTAATCCAGACGGAATAGATTTACATGATGTTAAGGTTGTTAAAGAAAAAGAAAGAAAGAGGATCAAGGAATGTACCATAAATTCTTCAACTACCAAATATTATGAAAACTGCTCAAATATATGGGACATTAAGTGTGATGTAGCTCTTCCCTGTGCGACTCAAAATGAAATAGATGAAGATGCAGCTAAAAAAATGGTTAAGAACGGGTGCTTCGCAGTTGGAGAAGGGGCAAACATGCCTTGTTCTGTTGAGGCAATAAATGTATTCTTGAAAAATGGAGTATTGTTTGGACCTGCAAAAGCTGCTAATGCAGGTGGTGTGGCTACTTCAGCTCTTGAAATGTCTCAAAACAGCATGAGGTATTCCTGGAGTTTTGAAGAAGTAGATTTAAAACTTAAAAATATAATGATAAATATTTTCAATAAAACTAGCCAGGCTGCTAAGGAATATGGTGTTGCCGGCAACATGGTTATGGGTGCAAATATAGCAGGATTTATAAAAGTTGCAGAAGCAATGATGGCACAAGGTATTGTATAAAAATCTAATGTCGGTTTTTAGATGTTTGGTTTTAATTAAATACTAAAAATTTTTAATGCAAAAGCAATAACAGCCGCATAATTTTTTTATGCAGCTGTTATTTTAAACTATGATTTAATAATTCTTGAATCAGAATTAATGACTTATTAAGTACGTTTAGCTTTCAGCAACCCTTCTTCTTTTCTGATTTTCCTTAAGGCATCAACATATTCTTTATCATAAGTAGCACACCCGACATTTTTTTGCCTTATTAAAAATTCAATGCAATTATCACAGCTTGTACACCAATTAATTGTATCTTCCTTACCAGCTTTCATTTTTGCAGGCAGTAAACTATCAGCAAGCGACTGTCTTCCAATGGCAATCATATCTGTAACACCATCTTTTATGTTTTTGTTACCCCAATATTTAAGCGATGCTTCTTCTCTCTTAACAGCCTGAAGAGCGTTATTTCCATTATTTAATACTGAATATGCAGAACCTATTACAACTGTTTCAGGTTTTACTACACCTTTAACTGCTTTCTGGAAAGTAAAATGAAGATAAACGTCATCCGGTATCTTTTTATCTGGTTGAGAAAGAGCAAGAGTAATGGAAGGGCTTCCTGCAGAAACCAAAATAAATTTGGCTCCCCTTGCTTCAATACCTTTAACCAAATCCAGGGATTCTGTTAAGTCTATGATTGCAGTATCAGGGCCCGCCGAACCGCATCCGCCAGGGAAACCTTCCCAGATTGAAACTTTGGAACCAACTATAAAATCAGGATCTTTAATCTCGTTATGAATTCTTTCATAGATAGTATATGGAAATCTGGTTCTGTTTTCCCATGAACCGCCATACTTCCATTTTCTGTCATTGAAAGGTCTGATAAATTGACAAGTCAGATAACCATGACAAAGTTTCATATCAATCCCATCTGCTCCAGCTGCTTGGGCAATTTTTGCAGATGTTATGAATTGATTAATTATTTTTTTAACATCATCTTCAGTTAAAAGTTCTCCGCCAAACCCTGGAAGAGGTTTTACGCAAACTTTTTTTGAAAAATCAGGATGACTTAATTCGCCGGAATGGGTAAGCTGGAAGAAAAATAAGGTTTTAGGATTAATTTTTTTCATCTCACTTACAAATTTTGCCAGAGCTTTTTCATTTCTGGGCATTATGCTGAGCTGATATTTCCTGCCTCTACTTTCATATCCTACAGTTATTGCTTCCAGAACTACAATTCCTGAACCTCCTTCAAAATGTCTTCCATATCTCCTGTATGTTTTTTCTCCTGGATTTCCTTCATCATCAGAATCACAGCATTCCATTGCATTGATTGCAATTCGGTTTTCAGACACACGATTGCCAATTTTTATTGGCTTAAAAAGATAACTTTCTTCTGCCATAATATCCCTCCATTTATTATATTTATTATGCAAGAAATATATAAATCTAAATATTTATACTGTCTGCATTATATCATCATATTCAGATAATCCGATTGTAATTTTTAGAATCCAAAAGTAAATATGCTATTCGGCAATTGTCGCGCTGGACAAAAGCCGGAAAGCTTTATAAACTGCGGCGTGGTCTTTATGCATTAGCGCCTCCATTCCAAAAAGTCAAACCACATCCCTTTCTCGTTGCTAACCGTACAGTACGAGCCTCATATGTCAGCTGTCAATCAGCAATGGCATATTACGGCCTCATTCCTTAATATGTGAATGTTAAACTATTAGTGTTACCACAATGCGTCCTGGCCAGCGGTACGCCCCTCTGGGC
>JAPLCN010000058.1:0-4547 GCA_026392215.1 Actinomycetota bacterium
TGTTCGTCAGTGCGAGACTTTGCCTTAAGCTTCCTTCAGATTCCACCTCGCGGAGGACACCCTTGCTCTTAGCTAATGGTTCCCACTACTAAGCCCATAGCGAACTTTCATCGCCAAGTTATTGCCCATGTCGGGCGAACCCAAAAAGGGATGGCAACTACTTGCCATCCCTCATATTTTTATCTAAGCCTGTATATAACTAAAGCTTAAACTTATGTTACATACCCATTCCGCCAGGATATCCGCCGCCTTGTGGCATTGAAGGCATTTTTTCTTTATCCGGTTTTTCAGCAACAATAACTTCTGTGGTTAGAAGCAATGCTGCAACAGAAGCTGCATTCTGAAGCGCGCTTCTTGTAACCTTGGCCGGGTCTATAATACCAGCTTCAATCATATTAACATACTTGCCGGTAATTGCATCTAAGCCTTCACCATCTGGAAGAGTTCTAACTTTTTCAACAACTACTGAACCTTCAAGGCCTGCATTGTTGGCAATTTGCCTTAATGGTTCTTCAAGTGCCTTAATAACGATCATTGCGCCTGTCAAAGCGTCGCCAGACAATGATTTAATGTCAATCTTTTTGCTGACATCAACCAGTACAACGCCGCCGCCAGGAACGATTCCTTCTTCAACAGCAGCTTTTGTAGCTGAAAGTGCATCTTCAATTCTGTGTTTTTTCTCTTTTAGCTCAACTTCTGTAGCCGCGCCGACTTTAATAATAGCAACGCCGCCGGATAGTTTAGCAAGCCTTTCTTGAAGTTTTTCCTTGTCAAAATCTGAATCGCTTTTTTCAATTTCAGTTTTGATTTGTTTTATTCTTCCTTTGATAGCATCTACAGAACCTTTGCCTTCAACAAGTGTTGTATTTTCCTTGTCAACCTTGATTTGTCTAGCCTGTCCAAGCATATCCATAGTAATGTTCTCAAGCTTCATACCAAGTTCTTCGCTTACAACTTTACCGCCGGTAACAATTGCGATATCTTCAAGCATTGATTTTCTTCTGTCACCAAAACCAGGAGCTTTAACTGCAACACAGTTTATGGTTCCTCTTAATTTGTTAACAACTATTGTTGCAAGAGCTTCGCCTTCAACATCTTCAGCTATAATTAACAATGGCTTTCCAGCCTGCATAACCTTCTCAAGAATAGGAATAAGGTCATTAATTGCAGCAATTTTCTGATTAGCAATTAAGATGTAAGGGTCGGTTAAAGAAGCTTCCATTCTGTCCGGATCTGTAACCATGTAAGGTGAAAGATATCCTTTATCAAACTGCAGCCCTTCAACCAATTCAATATCAATTCCGAATTTGTTGGATTCTTCAACTGTAATAACTCCGTCTTTACCAACTTTTTCCATTGCATCAGCAATAGTCTGTCCGATTGTTTCATCAGCAGATGAAATAGCAGCAACTTCTGCAATTTTTTTCTTGTCTGTTGATACATCCTGAGATACTTTGCTTATTTCCTTAACAACTGCATCTACAGCAAATTCAATACCTTTTTTAAGAGCGAGTGGGTTTGCTCCAGCTGCAACGTTTCTTAAACCTTCTTTAACCATTGCCTGTGCAAGAAGTGTAGCTGTTGTTGTTCCGTCACCGGCAACATCGTTTGTTTTAGTAGCAACTTCTTTTAGTAACTGCACTCCTGTGTTTTCAAAAACGTCTTCTACTTCGATTTCTCTTGCAATTGTAACACCATCATTTGTAATAGTTGGAGCGCCATATTTTTTCTCCAGAACCACGTTTCTGCCTTTTGGGCCTAAAGTGATTTTTACAGCGTCAGCTATGATATTAACGCCTCTTTCAAGTGCCCTTCTAGCTGACTCACCATATTTTAGTTCTTTTGCCATAATTTAATCCTCCTTAAAATTTTCAAAATTTAAAAATTTTTTATACTTTTGAAATACATTAATAATAAAAACCTAAAACTTTAAAATACACTTGAGTAAATTACTCAACTATTGCCAGGACATCGCTTTCCCTAAGAATTAAATGTTCTTTACCGTTTATTTTTACTTCTGTTCCTGAATATTTGGAATAAAGAATTTTATCCCCTGCTTTTAAGTCCATTGCAATTCTTTTTCCTTCATCATCTCTAGCTCCTGGACCTACTGAAATAACTTCACCTTCCTGTGGTTTTTCTTTTGCGGTATCCGGAAGAACGATTCCGCTTGCTGTTTTCTCTTCACTTGCTTTTGGCTTAACAAGAACCCTGTCGCCTAATGGTCTGTATCCCATCAACATGCCTCCTTCTTAATAATAATTATTTTTGTTTATTAAAATTTTAGTTTGTATAAATATTTAATTATACAAAGCTACATATTTTAATTAGCACTCTACTATGATGACTGCTAACATTTATAAAGTTTAATACACAAATTATTAAAAATCAAGAGATTTTAAAAATATTTTTAAAATAATTTAGTAATTTAAGTGAAAAATAATTAACAAATAAACAACTATATTATTTATAATTAATATTTTAATTGAAAAAAAATGAGTTCTTTAAATAATTTTAATGCCCTGAGGTAAATATGCTATAAACACCATACTTAATAAGCCTCAAATTCAACTATCCGATCAATTTCAATATCCCAACATTTTTCCGATACTTAAAAATATCGAGGAGATTAAAGAAATTATTATTAACTGATTTGGATTATTTTTACTGTAGCATCCAAAAAGGACAGCAGGAGTCTTAAGCAATTCACCACATACAGGAACCATTACAATAAGCTGGAGTAATTTAACATAGAATTAACATATTCGTAACCTGATGGAAACAATTAGCTCCTATATTTTAATTAAATAATTATTAAATAAAAAGCTTAAAAGGAAGTGGGTTCACTTCAAAGATATTAATAAACCCTCACCCCCCCAAATCTATTATTTTTAATACAGTAGTATTCATCACTAATAAATCTTCCAAAAACAAAAAAGGCCTTTTAAGATTAAAAGTGATACGAAAGTGACACGGAAATTGATAGGCTTTATTTGTTATGAATATAGCAAGAATTTTAACGTTTTAAATCGGTTATGCATGACAAATAGCTGTCAACTTAAAATTTGCTTTGCTGTAAGCAATTCTAAGCCTTTTAACTATCTCTGTATACCTTGCTGTGCTTTCCGGTATCTTTATAAGTTTTGCCATCTCGGATATGGTATATAATTCCATGTTAACCGTTGCAACCTCCAGGCTTAGCTGAAATTTACAAACGAAAGAATGTAAAAAGTAAGTTATTGTAATTTATTGTAATGGAGAGTCCTTGATAAAAGTTCTAAGGCAGAGCTCCAAAATACTAAGTAGCCTAAGGTATAAAAGCTATGGCTAAAGGTAATTTGGAGTTTCTTTTTTACAGAAAAAACTAATATTTTAAACGATAGAATTGCTGAAATATATAAAATAATGGGGGTATGCACTTGACTGATGTTGTTACTATATGTTGTATTTCCCGGATAGTCTTCCACACTTCGACATACTACATCTAGCGGTTACAAGAGTTAAGTGCATACCCCCATAAAATAAAAAGGGTTCTAAAGCCAGGTACAGATTTTTTATAGCATTAATTTTTCATATAAAATGCTATCGTACTTGTATATTAACATCAATACTGTTGCTGTCTGCTTCTTGTTCATCTTGTATTCGCATTCCTATTGTATAATTGCCTAGCTTTAAAGCTTTGAAAGTTGCTGCCATAGTACTATTAAAATAAAGAAGAGCAAATTCATCTGGATCACGACTAATTATACAACGAATAGTATCTCCATCAGGGTCATATCCTTCAGCATATACTGTAAATGTGTCTCCTACAGATACAGTACTTGGATCTGCCCATGCATTTGTTAGAACTGGTGATCGATTATGAATAATATATGTGGGTTGTGGTTGTACATACTGTACTGTTGTGGTTGTTGCAGCGGCAGTGGTAGTAGTTTCAGCTGATGCTGTAGTAGTGGTTGTTGCAGCGGCAGTGGTAGTAGTTTCAGCTGATGCTGTAGTAGTGGTTGTTGCACTAGAGTTTGTAGTACTTGTTCCAACTCCCCCTCTTATGTCGGTAAGGGTTATTGTGGCTGTTGAAGAACCTTCAGAGTTGGTTGCCGTAGCAATTAAAATATAAGTTTCGTCTTTTTTTAAATTTATCTGTACCTTATATTTGCCCCATGCTCCATAACTGTCATCTCTGCTGAATTTAACAATAGGTTTTGGCTTTCCAGTAACAACTGCCTCTATTCTGTAATAACATACATCATCAGCTGCAGAATAGGTGGGGCCCTCATAAATTTTAAGGTTTATAGTAGGTGCTTCTGGTTCAGTTGTTGTAGCAGTTGTTTCCTCCTTGGTTGTAGTCTCTTTTTTAGTCTCTTCTGTTGTTTCTTTTTCAATTTTTTTTGTGGTTTCTTCTTGTGTTGTTTCTTCTACAGTAGTTTCCTTGCTCTCTTGTGTTGTTTTTTCTACAGTAGTTTCCTTGCTCTCTTGTGTCGGTGTTATTCCACACTGGTTACAGAGAGCAGCAGTGCCGAAAAGAATAACAGCAATCAATACGGCAA
>JAPLCN010000058.1:4555-5855 GCA_026392215.1 Actinomycetota bacterium
GAATAACCTGCTTCTTTTCATTTTTCACCTCCCTTGAATAAAATATTGAATATTCTAAATATCAAAACCAAAGATAATCAAAATCCTATGCAGGAAGGCTACTAATTAATATATAAATTTTCTATATAATTAATTGTAATAATTATATCATTTTTACCATGAATTTACTAAATATTTTTATACTCAAAAAGAGTTTTTTAGATATAAAAAACTGATTCATAATACAATTAATTTATAATTTAAATCGTCATATGATATGAACCCCATTTATTATTTAGAGACATTTGTCGATACCGAAAAATTTAAGGGTACCTGCTGCAGGGCTGCCAATTGGATATATTTAAGCAAAACCACCGGCCGTGGCAAACTTGACCGGACTAACAGAAAGAATTGGTCAATAAAAGCTGTGTATGGCTATCCTCTTAGCAAAAGTTTTAAGGAGATATTATGTCATTAGACCCGTTTCATATAGATGTTTCTACTATAGATTTAAAATGACCGGGAAGCTTTAAGAGCTCTTCTTAATCATCTCTTAAATCTGGTAGAAGCACTGCATCGGAATTACCTTTATGACAGAATCTCTAATCAAAACAAAATGCCATCCCTCTCCTCCCTCATCCCCCATCCACCATAAACGATACATTTGTAATTACAAAGGTAATATTGCAAGGATTACCTGGTTATCATTATCTATGTTCATATGACTACTAATAGACTTCCACAAGTTATTGGTGGATTAAACTTCCTTGGGTTAAATAATGTAGGTCAGGAACCATCAACTGTCTATGCTACTACAGTTCCCCATTTGACTTTCATCTATATCTATTTCTTCCGATCAGACGTATTACAAAATTTTGCCTTTTTATAATATAGCGATATTATACTTCTACATATTCTATATCCAACATATCACACAGCATCTTCCAGCGTAATGCAATATTTCCGGGATTTATTACTTCATGATGAGTTCCAGCGTTTCTAACCCAATTTTCAACACAAGTCTCAATCCCCGAATCCGGACGGAAAAATATATATGGCATGTCACAACGGCGCATGTCGCTTTTTGGCAATATCTCACCCTTTGCAACAACAAGCCGGAATCTGTCCCCCTCCACTGCCACTAGGGATATCAACGTGGCGGGTCCGTATTGTGGCGTAAAAATTGGTGTAGGCGGGTTTTCCAATCCTCCTTCACCTAAATATCTGTCAATTAACTTAGGTTTCATATCCTTACGGCATGTAGCCCAATTACCCTCCCCCGCATGGCAAAATATAATTGCATTTTTGGCAAAATCCATTG
>JAPLCN010000100.1 GCA_026392215.1 Actinomycetota bacterium
GATCAAAAACATGTGTAACTATTGAGACCATGTCAATATCTTTATCTGCAAGAAGTTCATGGTAATCAGTATATGTCTTCTTAATATTATATTTGTTAGCAATTTCTTTAAGGCGTTCTTCACGTCTTGTACAAACAGCAGTTACCTCCGCAAGAGGAAGTGCTTGCAGAGTATCAATATGATGCTCACCAAACCATCCTAAACCAATAACTCCAACTTTAATTCTTTCCATATTTATTATTACTTCTTTAAAAAAAATAATTTACTTCACAAATATATTATTAATTATTAAACCCATTATATTAATTTCTTATGATCTTATTGCATATAACCTTTTTATTTTTACAACTAAAATTTAAATTTTAAAAGTATTAAAAAAATTTTTTTAATACTTCATTAATTATTCTTAAGCTTTACATTAACATTAAAATTAATTTAACGATAATGTAACATTTTGTCAAGTTTTCGAATTGCCTTACAGCAATTAATCATCTTGCCTCTACTTTACCCTAAATAGTAGCTAAATTAAGTATAATTTTAAAATATTTTTCTGAAGCATATTCCAAATCAAAGTTTTAAGAGTAAAAATTATACCAATTTTTTGATTTTAGGGTGCCTTAGCTATATGTATTTGTGATAATATTAAAGCGGTGAAATTGGGTGATCTTTTAAATACTTAAAAAAGAGAGAGGGTGTTATGTCATCCAAATCAAGTACAGTTTAGCTACTCTTGCAATCGTTGATACTGAGGGTATTTGCCTGATGTGAGCGCCTGGGACAAACTGTTTAAGGGAGCGCAGATTAGAAAATTACATATTTATTATGGCAGTTATAATTTTTATTGTAGTAATACGGGGCTTTAACCTCCTGTCAGTAATAGAAGACAGATTCTTAAAGAGGCTGAAGTGTTTATTTCAAATATTTTATTATTTATTTAAACATCTTTTTTCTTTTTACCAAGAAGTCTTTCAAGATTAATAGCCGCTACTTCCTCAAGGATCTCTTTTATTTTAAAGAACCTTATGGCTCTGATTCTTAATTTATCATTTAAATTATTTCTTTTGAATACTGATGTTTTCCTTTTCCAGATATTGTTTAAAGCTGTGGATAAATTCCATATAGGCACTAGGGTTCTTCTCAACAAAACCCATGAATTTAATTATTTTTTCAAGTGTTGATTTGCTGATATGATGCTCAATGCCGCATGCGTCTTTTTCGGCGCTTTCTTCATCTACATTTAAAACTTCATTAAGGAATTTATAAATATATTCATGCTTTTTATATATTCCTTTAGCAATCTTGCTTCCCTCTGCCGAAAGGGACAGATAACCATATTTTTCATGGCTTACCAGACCTTTTTTTTCAAGCTTTGAGATGGCATCAACTACTGAAGGAGTCTTGACACTTAAGAATTGCGCCAGCTCTTTAACTCTTACAACTATTCTGTCAATATTTATTATATAAATAGCTTCAAGGTAGTCTTCAAGGCTGTCTGATAAATTTTCCACTTTTATTATTTTGTTTATTATTAATATTTTTATAATTATATATCAAAAAATGTAACTTTATTAAAATTACTGTTTAATGATTTTGCATGTTTTTTTGTTGCTGGCTTGCTTCTTGCTGCAATCATTTTTAACTTTGCATGAAGCACACGAGCTTTCACAGGAACATTTCCCTTTAAGTTCCCGGATTAAATAGTAAATGAAAGCTGCAATAGCGCCGACTGATATAATAATAACTATTATTATTTCAAAAATTCTATACATGATTTAGATAAACAATCTCCCTGCTTGATAAATTATTAAAGAAACAATCCATGCTAAAGAAAACGTAAAGCCAATCTGAAAAAGCATTTCCTTTGTGCCGGCTTCCTTCCTGAAAACTGCCATACTTGCAATGCATGGAAAATACAAAAGTGAAAAAATCATAAAATTGTAGCCAATTAATGGATTATACTGTTTAGCCATTGAACTTTTAAAATCTGACTGGCTATTTCCTGTTTTGACAATGCTAAAAAGAGTCCCTAAAGTTGAAACAACAACTTCTTTTCCTGCTATTCCGGAAACAGACGCAAGAGAAAGTTTCCAGTCAAAACCCAATGGCTTAAATGCCGGCTCAATAAAGTGCCCTATTCTGCCTGCAGCAGAATATTCAATTTTTTCTATTGCCTTTTCTTTATCAATTTTTAAAATTTCATTATTATAATAATCTTTGGATATTGCTCCAGCATAGTAAGAGCTATTAAGATTATTTAATTGCTCATTATAGTTTTTGGCATAATTGTCCCCTATTCTCGGGAAGGTAAAAAGAATCCACATGATAATTGAAATTGCCAGGATAATAGTTCCGGCCTTTTTTATGTATAGCCATGTCCGCTCCCACATATGAATGAATACTCCCTTAAATGTCGGGGTGCGGTACGGCGGCAATTCCATTACAAACGGTTCTGCTTCTCCTTTAAATCTTGTTAGCCTTAAAAATTTGGCAACTAAAACAGCTGCTGCCATTCCAATAAGATATATGGAAAAAATAATATTTCCTGAATTTCCAGGAAAAAAAATGCCAGCAAATAGAATATAAATGGGAAGCCTGCCACCGCAACTCATAAATGTATTTATATGCATGGTTATTAACCTGTCATTTTTATTTTCAAGTGTCCTGCCACACATATAAGCCGGAATGGTACATCCGAAACCAATTAGCAGCGGAACAAAAGACTTTCCATGTAACCCAATTTTATGCATTAACCTGTCCATTATAAAAGCAGCTCTTGCCATGTACCCGCTGTCTTCCAGAATTGCGATAACAATAAATAAAAGCATTATCTTTGGAATAAAAACCAGTATGCCACCCACTCCTCCAATGATTCCATCAATTAGGAGTGATTTAAGCAAGCCGGCAGGAATAACTTTTGATAGAATTTCTGCAAACTTATTTAATCCAGTGTTTAACCAATTTACCGGATAATCTCCCAATTTAAAAACAATCTGAAATAAAATCCACATGATAAGAATAAAAATAGGCAGCCCAAAAATTCTGTTAATTAATATTTTATCAACTTTATCGCTTATGGAAATTCCGCTGCTGTCTTCTTTTACTATTGCTTCCCTTATTGCTCCATTAATGAACCCGTATCGTGATTGGGCAATTAATATCTCCGGAGAATAGCCTGTTACATTTTTTAAATGGCTAATGGAATATTTAATTAAATCCTGCAAATTAATAATAGTTTTTGCATCTAATGTCTTCCCCAGGTATTTTAAAACTTCAATGTCCTGCTCCAGAAGTTTTAATGAAATCCATCTTATATTAAATGGCTTTAAGGAATCGGATTTATTTTTTAGTAAATTTTCAATTCTTAATATTTCATTTTCTATTTCCTCCCCATATTTGATTACTGGTCTTTTTCTATCAGGAATAGTTTCAAATACTTTAATGGCAGCATCAAGCAAATCATTTATGCCTTTATTTTTATTTCCAATTGTAGGAACGATTGGTGCTCTAAAAAAAAGGGATAACAATTCTATATTAACTTTATCCTTATTCTTCTCTAAAATGTCAGCCATGTTAAAAGCTATAACCATGGGAACATCAAGCTCCAGTAGCTGCTCGGTAAGATAAAGATTTCTTTCAAGATTTGAAGAGTCCACTACATTAATCACTACTTCAGGCTTCCTGCTTATTATATAATCTCTGGTTACAAGCTCTTCCATTGAATATGCAGTTAAACTATACGTTCCGGGCAGGTCTACTAAATTGATTAAATAATCCTTATATTTTTTTCTGCCGGTTTTTTGCTCAACTGTAACACCGGGATAATTACCGACATGCTGCCTGCTTCCAGTCAGATCATTAAAAATGGTTGTTTTCCCTGAATTCGGGCTTCCGACAAGAGCAATTGTAAATTCCTTTACCATTATTTAATCCACTTCGCTTATAAAAATTTTACCGGCAACTCCTCTTCCAAGAGCAACTTTATTGCCTTTAACATATGCAGTCAAAGGTCCCTTACCGTATTGGTCTATAACTTTAATGTATTCTCCAGGAATAAAACCCAAAGACAGAAGCCTCATGTTTAAACTTGAGCATCCGGATATCTTTTCTATCCTGTATCTTTTATTCCTGCCAGCATTTGCAAGGGATATAATTTTATCTGATATCTGATTTAAAGTAGAATCATTAATGTTTTTTAAATTATCATTACCTGACATAAGCATAAATTTTAGCCTTTAGATAATTAGTTATATTAATATAATATAATTAGTTTTATTAATAAATGTTAGTCTTGTATAACTTTACAAATAATTTTCAGGATTGTCAACGATTTTTAAGGAAAAAATTTTTAAATATAAAAAGTAAAATTTAAGAAAAAATTACTTGGGAAAAAAGATGTATTAATCAAAAAATATAGATTTATTTCCTGATTTTCTTTTAATGGATTAATTAATGCAGCTCAAAATACATTTTAACATATCAGCTATCAGAAATTATTAAATTTTATTTCCTGATATCATAGATAAATCCACCGCTTAAGCCTTCAAGGGTGTGGCTTGCAAGCATTGCTTTTGGATCTATCTGCTCAACAATGGATTTTAATTTTTCAAAATTATTTTTTTTGCATATAATATTTAGAACTTTAAGATCTCCGTCTCTGCCGCTGCCGCTGTATCTGGTTACACCAAATCCACATTCTCTAAGCTTATCTTCTATATTTATTTCAGAAGATCTGGTTATAATATTTATGCTAAGCATATCCCGTGAAATCTTATTAGAAATAAACATGCCCAGAAAAAGACCTAAGGCGAATCCTAATGCATAAGATAAAATTGTAAAAAAGTTTATTCCTTCTTTTACGGCACTTGAAATAACAGCTATTGCAACGATAATTGCAATAGCTGCTTCAAAAAAACCAATTATGCTTGTTAATAATTTATTGCCTTTTACCATTACTATAACCCTGACTGTTCCAGTCAGCACCTGTAAAAGCAATGCTGCAAAAATAATCAAAGACCATATTAAAATATGTAAATCAAAATTAAACATTTATTTTTTCCTTTTTAAGCTTTTCTAATAATAAAGTATAATACCAGATAATTAAAAACCAAAAAAGATAGCAATATTTAAATGAGACTTTCAACCAAATACGGTGAAAAAACAATAGAATTTGAAGTCAGCTATAGAAACAGAAGAACGCTTGCAATTCAGGTGGAACCTCTGGAAAAAATACTGGTTATCTCCCCTGTCGGGCTTTCTGAAGATTATTTAAAGGAAAAAGTAAGATCCAAAGGAAAATGGATAGTAAATAAATTGCTTGAGTTTAAGGATATGGGATATATCCCATTTAAAAAAGAGTTCGTAAACGGTGAAGCATTTTTATATTCAGGCAGAAACTATTCTCTTCACATTTTATTGAACTCAAATATTATCAGACCAAAGGTTGAATTATCGGATAGCAAAATTTTAATTACTTCCCCCTCAAAAGATCAGGAAATCCTGAAAACAGCTTTGCAGAAATGGTATAAAAAAGAAGCTAGTAAACTGGTAATGAAAAGAGTTGAGTTTTACAAGCCAAAATTTAAAGCAGCACCTAAAGAAATCAAGGTAAAAGAACAAAAAAGAAGATGGGGTTCATGCACATCAAAAGGAAACATTTATTTTAACTGGCGTATAATCATGGCTCCCTCCCCTGTCCTGGATTATATTGTAGTCCATGAAATGAGTCATCTTATCCAAAGGAACCACTCGCCCGGATTCTGGAAATTAGTGGAATCCATAATACCGGATTACAAGGACAGGAAAAAATGGTTAAGAGATTATGGAGTAAGGATGGATCTTTAATTTCCAATCAAATCCTTTAAATTAAAAATATTTTTTGATATTAATAACTTTTTAGTATATAAATGTTTTTAACATAATCAATAATCACTATAAAGTCTGACATGGACATTCCGGAAATTCTCAAAAATAAAATCAATAATCTCGATGAAATTGCTAAAAGTATAACTGAAGAATCACAACTTGGATTACTTTTCGATGGATTGACTTCAAAAGATGACAAGTACAGGTATAACTGTTTCCTTTTACTGGGAAAAATCTCTTCAGTTAAAGTTAGTTGGATTTATGATAAATGGGATTTTCTTGTAAATCTATTAGACAGCGTTAATTCCTATCAGAGAAATATCGGTTTGGTGCTGCTTGCCAATTTATCACTAAGTGATACTGAAAATAAATTTGAAAACATAATTGATAAATATTTAAGCCATTGCAATGATGAAAAATTTATTACTCAAAGGCAATGTATTCAAAATGTGTGGAAAATTGCATTAAATAAACCTGATCTTAAAGACAAAATTGTAAATTATCTTAAGCGTTTGGATTATGGAAAGCACTCTAATTTAATAGAAATGGATATTCAGAATGCTTTAAAAAAAATAAATTAGATCCGTATCTGATTTCAATCAAACCAATAGAATTAAAATATTCAATAAAATCTTTACTTTGAATGAAATTAAATTTAAAAAAAATAATTCCATGAATTTATAATATATTATTTTTTTAAGTTTAAAATTGAAATAAATAATAACTTTCCGATTAAAGATGCAAAAATACCAAGGATAAAAGCTATCATTGGCGCAAGCAGCATATGATAAAAAGAACCTCCAAGGTAATCCTGCATTATGAAATCCACATAACAAACAACCTTTTAAATATTTCTCCATATTTTCTCCATATTCCTGTTGTATTATTTGGAAAAAACTTTAGGAAAGATATTTTTGAAAGGATAAACATGGAGAAAAAGAACAAAAAAAAGAAAATTGTATTATTTACTGCAGCAACATTTCTGTCATTAATTTTTATGATAAGCTTTACTTCCTGCGCGCTTCTTGGAGGTTCTAGAACTGCAGCATCCAGTGCTACTACTACTGGGGCTCAGACTTTCACAGTAAAAAAGGGTAACATAACCCAATCAGTTGCTACAACCGGATATGTAGACACTTCAGAAACAAATAGCTATTCAAACCAGGTTGCAGGAGACGTTTTAGCGGTATTGAGCGTAGGCACTAAATTTAATAAAGGTGATGTTATACTTAAGATTAATGACAAAAAAACACCATTGCTCATAAGCCAGGCACAACTAAATGTTGATGCGGCAGTAGCTTCAATAAAAACCGCACAATTGAATTACCAGGCAGCCCTGGATGCAAACCATGTTGCCGTCCAGGTAACACAACTGGATAATCTGTCATCTCAGCAATCAGTAGATGCAGCAGCCGCTAGTGCGGATAATACCGCTGCTAGTGCGGATAATACAGAAAGAACAGGAAATTCTTCAATCGAGAGTGCGCAATTAGCACTTAAAAAAGCCCAGGATAGCTTTAATTTTTCAACTGACCAGGCACAAATATCTCTTAACCAGGCAGCTGATAAGCTTAATTCAAGCAATGGAAGTGTTGCAACCGATTATTCATATCAAAGTGCTTACCTTTCCCGTGATTCAGCAATAGCTTCTGCAACCAATTCTCTTGATTCAGCTACTGCCGCACTGTCTGAGGCGGATGCACAGGCAGAAGCCAACAATGAAAGTGCGGGAAACTCATACAAGCAGGCACTTATATCATACCAGCAGACACTTATATCTCAATCCAAAACTTATTGGAACACTCTTTCCAGTCTGCAGCAGGCACGGCAAAAAATCCAATCCACATTGGACAGCATAAATTCAGCTAAGAGACAGGTTGATCAAGCTAAAATCAGCTTTGAAATTGCAAAACTTGATGTTGGCACTAATGAGATTATTGCACCTTTTGACGGAATAGTTCTAACTTCCGATTATAACCAGGGCGGTACTGCAAATAACCAGGGCGGTACTGCAACATCAGGCTCGGCAATTACAATTATAAGCAATACCTTTATAATCAAAACTGATATAAATGAAACAGATATAAATAAAATTAAAATTGGACAGGATGTTGATATAACACTTGATGCACTTTCGAATCAGCACTTCAACGGTAAAGTTTCCGATAAATCGCTAATTTCTAAGAACACTTCAAATGTAGTTACATATACGGTAACTATAAAACCTGACGACTCAGTAAACTCCAAGTTGTTGTATGGACTGTCAGCAAATCTAACTATTATTCAAGCAAGTGTACAAAATGTTTTACTTGTACCTCCCCAAGCTGTATATAAACAAAACGGCAAACAGTATGTTGATATATATACAGCAACAGAGAAAATAAATCCTAAAGATATAAGTAAATATACAAAGCAAGTTGAGGTTACCACCGGAATAAGTAATTACAATTATATTGAGATAAAATCAGGCCTTAAGGAAGGTGACGTAATAATAGCTTCAAGCACTGGAAAGCTAAATCAATCAGGTACTTCAAGTACCGGTTCGACTGGTAATCAAGGTCGGACAAATACTTCTACCACTGAAGGTACCGGTCAGCAAAACACTCCGACAACTGGAGGGAGAAGCCAGACAAATACTTCACCAACCAGGGGTGGAGACTAGCAGAATAATCAAACTACTGAAAGTCCCAATCAGAAAAGCAATTCAAATACTGGGAGTGCAAGCTAAACAAATTAATTAAAGATAGGATGAAATATGGACACAAACTGCATAGACAACAACTGTATAATAGAAATAACTAACCTTACAAAGATATATAAAATAGGTAAAATTGAAGTAAAGGCGCTCATGGGTGCTAACCTTGCCATATCCAAAGGTGAATTTGTCTCAATCATGGGCCCATCAGGATCAGGTAAATCTACCCTTATGAATATATTAGGCTGCCTTGACACACTTACAAGTGGAAAATATCTTCTTGAAGGAATAGATGTAAGCAAGCTAAAGGATAACCAGTTAGCTGAGATTAGAAATAAAATGGTAGGCTTTGTATTTCAGACCTTTAACCTACTTGCCAGATCAGATGCAATTCATAACGTAGAGCTTCCGCTAATATATGCTGCAAGAGGCACAGGTAAAAACAGAAGGGCAAAAATAGTGGAATCCCTTCGCTCTGTAGGTCTAGCCGGTTGGGAAAAGCATAGACCTTCTGAACTATCAGGTGGTGAAAGGCAGAGAGTTGCCATAGCAAGAGCGCTTATTAACGACCCGGCAATAATACTTGCTGATGAACCAACAGGTAATCTTGACTCAGTTACAGGTGAAGAGATAATGGCAATATTTCAAAAGCTAAACAGAGAAGGTAAAACCATACTTCTTGTAACTCATGAGCATGATATAGCAATGCATACAAACAGAATAATATACATAAGGGACGGCATTATTGCCAGGGAAGAAGCCATAACAAGTCCCATTGATGCAGCGGATATGCTTGATAAGATGCCTAAACTTGAAGATAGGATAAATTCAACATAAATAAATCAAAATAAATAATATAAATAATAAAAAGGAAAATTAAACCATGCAAAGGTTAATAGAAAATATTAGAGTTGCTTTTCAGTCACTATATGCAAGCAAATTAAGAGCTTTTTTGACAATGCTGGGTATAATAATCGGTGTTGGTGCTGTAATAACTGTTATGGCTGTTGGTGCAGGTGCGCAGCAGTCAATACTTTCAAATATACAAAGCATGGGGACCAATCTAATAACTGTATCACCAGGCAGAGGAAATACTCAATTCAGGCAAGGCGGCGGTCCTGGAGGTTTTGATGTTTTTGATGCCGCCGGAGGTGGCAGGCAGAATCAGCAGAGTGCCAGGGGAGAATTATATCTCACAGATTATCAAGCTGTAAAAGATAATGCAACCACAATATCTGGAGTTGCAGCAACAGTGGCAAGAGGAGCAACAGTAGCTTATATGGGAGCAAGCTCACAGCTTTCAGTTACTGCATCGACAGAAGATATTTTTGGAATTCGAAATTATAAACTAGATCAGGGAAATTTATTTAATTCAGGCGATGTAACAGAAGCTTCCCCTGTTGCAGTTATCGGTAGCCAGGTTGTAAGCGATTATTTTGGCAAATCAGATGTTATTGGTGAAGTAATAAAGATTAACGGGCAGAATTTCACCGTAGTTGGCACGCTGCAGGCTACAGGAACAATACAGCAGGATGATGTTGTCTTTATTCCAATTACCACCGGTCAAATTAAGTTTTATGGTGATAAAACTGTTAACGATTTAGTTGTCCAGTCCCAAAGCAAGGATACAGTAAATCAGACAATTGTTGAAGTGACAAATATTCTTAAGCAGCAGCATCAAATTGCAACAGGCAAACCAAATGATTTTGATATCAGGAGCCAGACC
>JAPLCN010000071.1 GCA_026392215.1 Actinomycetota bacterium
CTACGACTGAAATTTATTTGAGAGCAAATACAGAGACAAAAAGAAAAGCATTGGAATCTGTGTATGTGGAAGTTGTGACACAGGACATCCCTGTCTGGCAGGAAGATACTGATCTTTTAAGCTGGCTGCAGGGTTTTTGCAGATAAGGATTGCCAAATATTATGGAAAGATTTTCATTAATAGACATACAAATCTTGTGCATATTTTCTGAGAATCTTTCCATAAACAAAAACTTTCGATAATTTCCGGTCCCGGTTGAGCCTGAAAAAATTATGTTCCTGCCTTCTTTGATAAAATCAAGGCTTTTAAATATAGCAAGCTTGGCTGCCCCGTCTTTTGGAAGTTCCTCTATTTTTAAATCCTCTAAATATTTCTTTACCGGAAAGCCTGCTGCCCTTATCCTGTTTGTCTTGCCGTTTTCTTTTCTTAAATCATATTCCTTCTCTAATATTGCATGGAGAAATTGGGCATATGATTTGCTAGAAACCTCAGCCTCTCTTATTTCATCTTCAAAGCCTCTTGAGGTCGCAGGAAGTTTTATCTCTTTTGCGTATTTAATTATTTCGGAATATATTTTATCCTTTATCATATTAATTTGGCCTCCTCACATTTTGAAAGGCCGAAAACAGTATCGTAAGTTGCAAGCAACTGTCTTGAGAAAACCTCAATTTGGCCTTCTTTTTTATTTAGCTCTACTGCATTTCTTTCTACGATCATCTTTATCTTATCCGTATTTATGGCATTAAAGCTTATGGACTCAAGCTTAGTGATAGCATCGCTTACTTTACCCGGGCCTCTGGCTGCAATTACTTCAAGAAGCTCTATAAAATCTTTTTTGTCATCCGATATAATATTTTTTGTAAATTTGTTTAATTAGCGGAGTTGCTTGCAATAGGGCTAAACTATTTGCAAGCGCTCCAGGCTTTTTTAGAAATGTTTGCCTGTAGTGGTCTATGTTTATAGACCATTCAAAGTGACCGCATAGCCTTTTGTGCTCTGTAATCCTATCGCCTTTGTAATAGATTAATATGTTTTCGGCATAAATCTTTACAAATACAAATTCGCCTACATATGCATCGGGAACAGAATAGAAGCAGCTATCTATTTCCACAACCGAATATTTATTAACTCTTCTCTCTCCGACTCTTGCACAGTCATATTTAGGAGGTAGAGCAAGAAGATAACTTTTCTCTTCGGAAAGCATGCTTGCCGCAGACCTGCCATTTTCAAGAGCCTGACCTCTAAGGTTTAGCTTTTCAAGTTCTTCTTTGAGATATTCTCTTGCCTCCTCAAGGGAAGAGAAGATGTCTTTTTTAGAGAAAACTCTTCTTCTTATGTATTCTACGCTCCGTTCTACTCGACCTTTTTCATGGCCCTGGGCAGCGTTACAGAACCTGTACGTGAAGCCATAATATATGGATAGCTTCAATAGATCTTCTGTGGGTTTCTTTTGATTTCTGCCTACAAATTTGGCCACGGCAGTTCTGAGGTTATCATAAACAGTTTCTCTGTAAACTCCTCCCACATGCTCGAAAAACTGGCAGTGGATATGAAGAAAGTATTCCATCTTCTGGTTACAATAGAGATAGGCGTATCGGTAGTTTCCCTTGCATGTTGTAAATGCTCCCATCTGAAGCACAATGAGTTTACCTGCGATAAATAATTTAACTTCACCCCAGTCAAATTCTACTGCATCTGCCCAGCCGTATTGCTGTTTTATGAAGGCCTCTCGTTTACTTCTCTCGATATTTTTTATTGCATTACACACAGTGCTGTAGCCTATGTCATAGTCTTTTTCATGTAGTGCTTCCAATATATCAATCTTTTTTTTCTGCTGCTTAGAGCGGCCGCTGGTTCTTTTTTGCTCATTTTCCTTTAGATAAAGCTGTATTTGCTCAATTATTTCATTAGTTAGTTTTACCGTTGTTCTTTTAGAGCTGTCATATTTGGGTGGTGAGATTATATCTTCTTTTAGTTTCAGATTCTCACTTCCCATTAGTCTTGATTTGGCCTCTTCGTAATCCTTAATATATTTGGCTACGGTAGTTCTTGATATTTTTGTCTCTCTTGCAATACTGCTTTGTGTCTTACCTTCCAGTGCTGCTGCTATTATTATCTTTTGCTTATCCGCCAATGTCCTCACTCCTTTTCCTTCCCATATACATTAATAAATATATGGGTATGTTATTAGGGAGCTGCACAGTTTTCAAATGGAATACTGTATAGTTTTAGATTAACAGAAACATCATAATTGCGATTTTAAAATTTTCAGCATAAATTTTAAGTAGCTTTAGGTATTAAATCTATTGTTAATTCTGC
>JAPLCN010000113.1 GCA_026392215.1 Actinomycetota bacterium
AAAATGCAAATTTACCCTTGCAGAATATGCAAGAAGAAGAGGACACTCTGATGATAGAATAAGACGTTTCTGTTAACCTAAAACTACCCCTACACATTTGAGAGGCATTCAAATAAGAAACAATTAGAAATCTAAGTCAAGCTGCCGCCGCATTCACCGCAAAATCTTGCACCGGCCTGATTTTTAGCCCCGCATTTTGGGCATTTAACCATTGTAAGCGGAGTCCCGCAGTTATTGCAGAACTTGCCTTCACCTGCAGGTTTGGCGCAATTGGGGCAAATGGTTTGCTTGCTTTCAATTTCACCATTAAATACTGTTGTTTCCTGAGCTTTGGCTTCAATATCCTGAACAAGCTTTTTGCCTTTTGCTGCTGCAACTTCTACGTTTAACCTGGGGGCGCAATCAACACATAAACCCTCCTGCTCGTTCCAGTCATTATCACAAAGCCAATTTTTACACTTGGGGCACCTGTGGAAATATCCTTTTGCCTCATTTTGGGCTATCGTAAAAGCTGCTTCATGTTCCTTATGCCATTCAGGAGTCATGCCTTCAAATCTCTGGCTTATTGCGTCCGTGCCTCTTTCAACATTATAGCCAATATTGCTTTGGCCAAATAATGAAGCCCCAATTGAAACTGCCTGGCCCAAACCGGAAAAAAAGCTGCCTTTATTGTGGCTTTTGGAAGGTATGAATGTTGTTTTGTAGCCCTCGCGGCAGGAATCGCAAAAAAATGTAAATTGGATACCTTCTTCAGTGCTGTTGTCTTCATAGTTGTCCGAAAATCCTTGCATTGGCATTTCTGCATCCTCCTTAAAATTATTTAATTTTTACTATTTTATTTAAAAAGATATTAATTTAATTTACACAACAATCTTATTTGTTAAATTATTTGCCTTTTACTCCACATATAACTATAAGATAATATCTGAAACCATATTTTTAAATCATTTGATTATTTTAACAATTTAAATACATCAAATAAATATTAAAAAAACAAAAAATACCTATATCTATATTAAACCAAACTTTTCAATAAACTTTTATTGTTTAGTGCTTCCCTGCTGCGGGTTTTGCTGTGAATTCTGTTGATTATTTTGCGGCGGATATAAAGGTTTTCCGCACTTAACGCATTTATCTCCAATTGGCGGCTGCTCAAACCGGCACTTTGGATTAGGGCAGACTATGGTAAGGGGAGAACCGCATTTCTCGCAGTAATCTCCAAAGAATGTTTCAGCTTTGCACTTCGGACAAGTTACTTTTAAGCTTAACCCGCAGCTCGGACAGTTTACCCAGCCCTTCTCTATTAAATCCTTGCACCTGGGACACCTTAAAAATATCGGGTTTGCCTTCCCGCAAATCGGGCATACATTTGACTGGGGTGGTATAACTTTTCCACAATACCTGCATGGGAGTTTATATCCCGGCATTTATGTTCTCCTTTAAATATTGATTTTAATAAGACATTCTTTTAAATTAACATGCGTTCTTTTTAAATTCCAGTTTATTCCATAAAACTTCCGGCATAAAAAACTTAAAAATATTATTTTAAAATATTAATGCTGCATAATTATTAACAAATTTAATTTTTAATAATTTACTCATGTTGAACTCTTCGATTTTCTAAATCTTGCCTTTTCTTCAGTAGTTGTTACGTTGAATTTAAGAAGTTCTTCAATACCGGCTTTCCAGGAATCAAGACTTGCATGTATTGCCCTTCCAATAAATTTTTCGCGAAGCTCCCGAAGTTCCGGAATTTTTGAAATGGCAAATTTATATTTTACATTTTTAGGATCGTAAAGGTCATCATCTTCAATATAGATCGGCTCTCTTCTGAAATTAATGCTTATCATGGCTTTATTTATTTTTTTAATTAAGCTATCAATTTCAGGCTCAAGATTTGCCAGGTTTTGAGGATTTGAGTAATCAGCCCTGTTTAAAATCTTAAAGAAATAAGTTGCTTTTCCGGCAGACTCTACTTCAGATTCTGTTTTTCCCTCTTCAGCCGGCACTTTATCTTCACTTTTAATGGAATTTTTCGCTGGGGATTTATCTGCAGCTTCAAATTCCCCATCTTCTTTAACCTTGCCGATACTTGTCAGCGCTTCTTTTCCTGCCCGAAAGTTTGCCGCCAGGTTTTTCTGCATATCTTTTGCCATTTTTATAAGATTACCTGCATCAGCTGCCGGAGCACCATTACCCTCTCCTTTTACTTCCCTCTCAACCGGGACAGCTTCCATTGCTACGGCATTCCCCGGTTTCTTAGGGTCTTTACTATAAACAGGCATTAAAAACCATATATAATCACTGGTTAAATCCCCCATTAAGCCCTGCTTTAACCCTATGGCAATCTGGTTTTCATTAGATTTTGATTTTAAATACTTATATTCAGGGGTGATCCCTGCCTTTTCAATTTTCTTTTCAAGCGATTTCCATACTTGAGGTGAATATTTTTCAATATCTTTTTTCATTGCAGCCTTGCCGTCTCTTAAAAGCCTCGCAATAAGTCTAACGGTTACTGTATCAAGTGAAGGATCCAGCTCCATAACCAGACTCTGGGCAAACGCGTCCAGAGTGTTTATAGTATCAGAAAGTGCCTTTTTAAACGGATCAAATTCATAGCCCATCTTTGACAGTTCCAGCTTCTGGCCAATCTCACTTGAAATTATAACTTTATAATCACCTTCAGAAATATCTGCAATTTCACAGTAAGCTATTCTGATCAATTTTCCATTCTCGGGAAGAATTGAAATCCCTGTTTCATAAATTGTAATATTGCAACTTCCCTTATCAGAAATTGCACCATCTGCTCCATAAGCGACATATTCAGATTTAATATCTTTTCTTATCATTTTTTCTTCCATCAACAAATATTTTACAAGAATTTCGTTCCTTGCATCTTTTAAAATCCTGATGAAATTTTCAAACTCATACCCGAGCTCGCTTATTATTAATTTGCCGTTGGGACTTAAGGGAAGAAAAACTTTGTAATCTACCGGATTTATTTCAAGAATATCGATAAGCTTGATTATATAGGGTTCTTTGAACTGCTGGGAAATAATTATTTCTTCACTATTGACTGCAACAAGCGCTTCACCTTCCGCAATCTTATCTACGTCTGAACTCAGGTATTGAAAGGGCGCCTTAATGCTGAATAATTTTTCTTTCTTTTTTTCTTCTTCCATAGTTTTTAATTTCAGGTTTTGATTATTATTTTGGGAGCCAGTTTAAATTTCTTTATTATTTTCTTAAATGATTTCAATATTTTTCATATGTAATATTAGTATAGCGAAACATTAGGGTTATTATATATTGATATTACATTATTTTAAATGTATTATTCCCTATTAATATTCCTTAAGCTATTTTGTAATTTTATGTTTTTTTTATTTATACATGACTTGCCTTTTCTATGTACTATTTTATCAGAATGATCTAGTAAAAATTACATCAAATAAATATCTATATGGTGGTTGTTGTTAAATGGCAGAAGCAAGAATAGCTGCGGGGTTTAATGCTTATTAATTTATTAAAAAAGTAAAGAAATAAATTTAAAAAAATGGGCAAAATATTCATTAAAGACCTTGGGGAGCATATACCAGGCACAAAGAGCAGAATTGCTTTAAATAATATAAAAGAATTCGTAATAGTGCCTTATTTTATTGACTGGTACAAGAGCAAAGAATCAAATAAGATATTTCCGATATTTATGCAGGAAATTTCTGATTTAAACCCTACAAATAAACAAATTCCCGGGATCTTAAATAAAAATCCGTTTTTTGAACATACACAGATAAAATTTTTCACAGCTGATATTGATAATATGCCTTCCGGCAGAATTATGGCATTTATTGATTTTAATTATAGCCGGACTCACAATGAAAAAATCGGCTGGCTTGGACTTTTTGAGTCAATTGAAAATCCTGATGTTGCAGAACTTTTACTGGACACCGCAGTTAATTACCTTAAAGAAAATGGCTGTACAAAAATAACAGGGCCTGCAAAGTTTAATGCAAACGGTGAAGTCGGGCTGCTGATAAATGGATTTGATAAAAACCCTTATTTTATGGAACCATATAATGCTCCTTATTACAGGGAATATTTTGAAAAATATGGCTTTCAAAAAGAAAATGACTGGTTCAGCATGAATACTGACCATTTAATCTCAAATGAATACATGAGCCGTATAGAAAATCTGATGGAGAAAATAAACGGTACTTCAAGAAACGAAAAATTAAATGAATTCAATATAAGAAATATTAATTTTAAGAATTTAAATAGTGAGATAAAAATTATTAAAGATCTGTATAATCCAATATGGGGGCAGGGAAATCATCCACAGTTTACAGAAATGACAAAAGAAGAATTTGATACCCTTGCGATTGGCATTAAGACTATTGCACTGGAAGAATTGATATATGTAGTTGAAAAAGATGGAAACCCTGTCGGTATTTCGGTAAGCGTTCCCGATATTAATGAGGTTATTAAAGAATATGACACTAAAAACTCATATCTACCATCAAAAAAATTGTTTGATATCAGGGATCTTAAAAGAGATATAAAAATTTTTAGTGACATAAAAAAAAGATTAAAATTAAAAAAATTTGAAGGAATGAGAATTTTGATTCTTGGTGTTGACGAAAAGTACCGGAAGACCGGCATTGATTCAAAGCTATACTATAAAACAGCAAAAGCTGCAAAAGCAATAGGGATAAAACATGGTTCCGGCTCGCAGCTCGCAGACAAAAATTTTGATATCCTTAATCCGCTGTTTAAGATTGGCAAAATTGCAATGACCTGGCGTGTTTACGGACTAAATGTCTGATTTAAATAAAGTTCTTTGGCAATCCAAGAAGACTTGGAAATTCGATTACTTTATTAAATATTTTACTTTCACCTTTATCCAAATAATAAAATGACCATTGTAAAAATACACATTGGGTCTTAAATTAGAAATATATAAAAATAATTATTAAACTATAATAATCTACCTATGCGTTCTCCAGACTCAACAGCTTCCCGAATACGTCCAGGATACTCGCAGTCTCCTTTTTACGGATATACTCCCCTGAGCTTCATTGCCTGGGCAACTCT
>JAPLCN010000102.1 GCA_026392215.1 Actinomycetota bacterium
TAATTGAATTAGTATCATTTACTAAATTTATTTTTATAAAATTGCAAAAATTATTTAAAAAAAGAGAAGGAGAAGAATTTACTATGAGAATTATAAGGAAGCTGTTAAGGTGGGTACTGGGATTAACATTTATATGGCCTTTTTTTGACAAACTAATTGGCCTTGGCTATACCACTAAAGCGGATAAGGCATGGATTGCAGGTGGCTCTCCCACTGCAGGATTTCTAAAGAGTTCCACTGGTCCATTTGCTCCATTTTTCAAATCTATTGGAGGAAGCAGTATTATAGACTGGCTTTTTATGCTTACACTGCTTTTTGTCGGAATAGCATTAATATTAGGAATTGGGCTTAAGATAGCATCTATCTCTGGTGCAGTTCTAATGTTTTTAATGTGGGCATCTGTTTTACCGAAAGCGGGAAATTTTCTACTTTTAGATGATCACGTCATTTATCTATTGCTTTTAATTCTAATTGGTTTTGCATTTACCAAATATGAAGATTGGGTTAGTTTAAGTAACTGGTGGAAAAATACAAAACTTGTTAAAAAAGTTCCATTTTTTCAATAATAATTATAACTTTTCACGTAAAATTTAACTTTTAAATTGAAATAAAAGAGGTAAAAATATTAGAATTTTTACCTCTTTTATAATTTGGCTAAACTATTTTAGATTACTTTGATATTCATACTGGCATAGCTATATTTTATAAATTTACAGGTAGACTTACCTCAAATTTAGTACCTTTTTCTAATTTACTATCAATTTTTATCTGCCCCTTATGAACCTCTACAATTTCTTTAACAATTGATAGGCCCAAACCGGATCCCTTATCTGCTCTGGATTCACTTACCCTGTAAAATCTATCAAATATATGAATTAAATTCTCATCAGAAATTCCTATTCCATTATCTTCAATTATAACTTTGGCATTACTATCTTCTTTATAAAAACAAATGTTTATCAACCCACCCTTTTTATTGTACTTTATAGAATTCTCTATTATATTTAGGAAAAGCATGGTAATAAATGTTTGATCGGCATCTATTACTAAATTTTGTTCTGAAGTAAGAGAAAGTCTTATATCTTTTTGTTTTGCCTTATCCTTCAACTCGATAATAATACTTTCTATAGTCATTTTTAAATCTATTTTCTCTATATTTAAGATACTCTTTCCTTCATCACTTCTGGCCAGTAGAAGTAGTTGGGAGAGTAAGAAACTTACCCTCTTGGTTTCCCTGATAATAACTTTAAGTGCTTTTCTATAATCTTCTATTTTTTTGCTTTTGGTCAATGTAGCTTCAGCTTTTGCAGAAATAATAGTAATGGGTGTCCTAAGTTCATGAGAAGCATCAGACGTAAACCTTTTCTCCCTATTAAATGTATCCTCAAGTCTCGCTATCATTTTATTAAAAGTTCTAGCTAACCTACCTATCTCGTCATTTGCTATAGGTATTTTTATTCTTCTGGATAAATCTCCCTTTTCTATTTCGCTTGCTGTTTTTGTTACGGAGTCTATTGGTGCCAATGCCTTTCTGGCCAAAAATAAACTACTTAATGTAGCAAAAAAAATAAAAAGAGGAGTAGTTGTAAAAATTATTATTTTTATTTTTTTTAATGTATCTATTGTGGGTGAGATAGAGCGGCTTATTCTCATCCATCCAATAATTTTATTTTCATAATAAATAGGTTTGTCATGAAAAAACCATACTCCCTGATCCCCTAGTTCTACTCTTCTGGAGCTATCTACTTCAATTGGAAATTTTGCTATCCGGGGGTCTGTTTCCCCTAATCTAATATTTCCCTTTAAATCAAATAAAGTTAATTTTGTCTTTGGATTTAGGAGTTCATGGTATTCAAAAGTATATAAGTCATTATTCCCACTAACTGATATTTTGAGATGAGAAAATATATGAGAAAATTCTTCTTCAATTGTTTCTTTTTCTTTTTGATATAAAATACCTGATAAATAATTATACATAAAGAAACTAAATAAGCTGCTGAGGATTAAAAACAGACATACAAATAGAATTGTTATCTTTGCTCTTATGGAAAGACTGTTCATTTTTTTACTTTAATTATATATCCCGCGCCACTTATGGTGTGTATAAGCTTGTTTTCAAAATTATCCTCCAATTTTTTTCTGAGGTATCTTACGTATACTTCAACAATATTAGATTTATACTCAAATTCATAATTCCATACATGGTTTGCTATCTGTGATTTTGTTAGAACCCTGCCTTTATTCCGAAGAAAGTATTCCAATATTGCAAATTCTTTAGAAGTAAGTTCTATTGAATGATTTCCGCGAAAAACTTCACGTGTGATTAAATTAAGAGTTAAATCACTAATAAATAATACAGTTTCCTTTTCCTCTGATTTCCGCCTTAACATTGCTCTAACCCTGGCTATCAGTTCCTCAAAAGAAAAAGGTTTTGTGATATAATCATCGGCTCCCGAATCAAGTCCGTTCACTTTATCCTTAATCGTATCTTTAGCCGTTAATATTAGTATAGGAGTATTTATCTTTCTTGCTCTAAGCTTTCTTAGTATAGAAAAACCATCAATAGTCGGTAACATTATATCTAAAATTATACAGTCATAATCCACAGATTCTGCAAAATGTAATCCCTCCATTCCATCCTTTACTAAATCA
>JAPLCN010000078.1 GCA_026392215.1 Actinomycetota bacterium
ACTTTAGTTATAGTTTTAGCTGCAGGTTTCATAATAGGTTTAATTAGTGGAGCAAGTATTTCATACCTTAAGGTAGCTCCGCTTATCATGACTTTGGCAATGGCAAGTGTAGTTGTAGGTCTGGCACTTATTATTACAAGAGGTTTTCCAATTGGCAATGCACCACCGCTGCTTGAGTCTCTAGGTAGTGGAAAAATATTTAATATTCCTTATATCATTATTTTTTGGATTATATTGACGGTTATTGTGTTGCTGATACTTAAAAATACCAAATGGGGAATAATTCTTTATGGGATAGGAGCCAATAACCTTGCTGCAGAATTAAGTGGAATCAATACAAAAAGATTTAGAATGTGGGTATACGCAATCGCAGGTGCTATCTCTTGTTTTGCCGGTTTTTTATTATTAAGCTATACAGGTACTCCCTATTTAAACCTGGGAGCCCCATATATTATGCCTTCAGTTGCAGCAGCTACTATCGGTGGAGTATCTCTTGCAGGCGGGGAAGGCAACTATATTGGTACTGTAGCAGGTTGTGTGGTACTTACTACCTTAACCAGTATTCTGGTAGCGTTGCAAGCAGGAGAATCAATCAGACAGATAGTATATGGTTTAGTAATAATAATACTGATAGTTGCTTATGCCAGACCAAGTAGAGAACTATAGAAAATAAACCTAAAACTACACCACTATTTCAGTTGAAAACTACACCACTTAAATTAATATTTCTATGTAATAAAAATAATATTTATTTAAATTACATAGAGGGTGGTAAAGGGAGGATGATTAAATTGATAGACAAGCAGACTAGGATATTCTAAGCTCAGGGGAATTGGTTTTCCAGTTGAAATATTGGTTTTTACAGAAGATGAAGTAGATAGATTAAAAAATGTTAAAACATCTTTAATTTCAACAATATTAAAAATTCGTGATAAATCAAAGAATTTAGGGCTTTTTGTGCATAAAATTAAGTTTGCGTAATGATATTTAAGAAAAGATGAGGAAGCCGGCAATAAAATTATCAGTCAGGTTCAGCATGTATCGTCAGCTCATCAATATCCTTAAATGTGGTTTTTATAAGATTCTCCATCTCAGTTGTTTTTAAATGCACCTGGCTGATATTAAAATTTTTATCCAGCCGGCAGTGAAATGAAATATTATACCTGCCTTCTTTTATAAGTATTGCAAATTTATGGCAGGTGCCGATATCAACATAATCTTTGATATTATTCTTAATCTGCCTTATTAATTCATTGGATTTTTCCGTAATGTCCTTCCATTCTTCCGGAAGGTTTTCAACTTCTATATGAATATAAATATGGTTTAAATCATTTGAAATATTCCTGACCTTATTTTCAATATTTTTTGTAATCAATTCTGCTTCTGCAAGTTTTATTTCTTTTATCAGCTCAATATGTAAAGTTATGTTGAATTTATCTTTAACGCTATTAAGAGAGATATTGTGTATATCCTTAACTTTGGGTTCATTGAGTACAATCTCCTTTATAATTTCTTCAATGTTTGCCTCAAAAAAGGCAGATTTTGTTTCAATCAGTATTTCAGCATCAAAAAACTTTTCACTTAACTTATTCTTTATTTCTTCCTTTATGGCTTCTGCCTGTGAAAGATGGAGACTTCCCTTAAGGGAAAGATTTATATTTATAAATTTAATATTACCCACTTCCTGGATTTTAATCTGATTTACTTTTTTTATTTCATTAAAATCCTTCAATGTTTTTTCGACAGTTTCCGTTACTTCAACAGGGATAAACCCCAGTAAATCTTTTATGGTTTTTATAAATAACCTTATACTGTAAGCAAGAATTATCGCAGATACCATGATCGAAGCTATCGGATCTGCTATATTTAAGCCAAATTTGGCAAAAGCAAGTCCCAAAATAACAATCACTGAGCTAATTATATCTCCGGAATAATTAATTAAATCTGCTTTGAATGCGATAGAATTATATTTGCCGGCGATTTTCCAGATATAAAATACTCTTATGATATTTAAAATTATTGAGAAGATAAGAACTATAAAAACATATATATTCAAATTTAGTACGTAGTCCTTGGTTATTATCCGGGCTATTGATTTATATATTATGAAAAAACATAAAAGCATTATAATCAGGGTTTCGGAAAATGCTGAAAAGTTTTCATACTTGCCGTGACCATAAGGGTGGTCCTTATCAGGCGGTCTTATTGAAATTCTTATTGCAAAGAAGGTAATAAGAACCGTTACAATATCAAGCATATTGTTAAGTGCCTCCGAATAAACTCCCAGGCTGTTTGATGTATATGCTACAAAAGTTTTTACAACCACCAGAAATATCGAAACGGCAAGAGAGAAAATTGAAAGCTTTCTTTTAGCGAGATCTCTTTTTTCCACAATAAAATATTTTTAATTGATAATGCTTTTGATTTTCCTATAAATGATAATCCAATTCCTTAAGAAGGATGCTTAATCAGATTTTCAATCATTAGTATAAATAATTATATAGTCTATAAATTTTTACATCAATTATTATCCATAAGTATTTGCCGTTAGTAATTACATTTATAAAACAACCTTCAAATTAAAATTTACAATTATGAATATAGCTGCTCCCGCATCGTTGATTGTTAATATTTTTGTTATTTTGCTGTTATAATAGTTATCTATCTTCCTATCTTCAAGTTCTTTAATCATGGAAGGTGTCATGTCTGTTTTTAATTAATTAGTTCCTTAGAGATATTGCTAAAAGCCCTGAACTTATACTAAGATTTGCAGGATAAATGGGAAAATAAAGATAAAAATACATATCTATATTTTTTAGAATACAAAAAGAGGTAATTATTTATCAAAGTTTTAAAAATTACCAAATTTTAAGTTTGGGAACTATTAAATTTTACAAAAAAGGTGAGTTATTCACTAGGAACTAATTAATTAATCTAAATTTATTAATAATTAAATTGAACATTGATTATTTTTATTAATAAAAATAAAAATTTTTTAAAAAATGGAAAATATCTTGCATAAAACAAGGATTGCCTTTTTTGGAACTAAGGGATGGTTTTTTACAAATAAA
>JAPLCN010000092.1 GCA_026392215.1 Actinomycetota bacterium
AAAGGCAGCTTTTTTTTCGGTTTGTGCCAGGCAATTTCAATTGGGGCTTCATTATTTGGCCAAAGCAATATTGGCATTAATGTTGAAAGAGGCGCAGACGCAATAAGCCAGAGATTTGAAGGCATGACTCCTGAATGGCATAAGGAACATGAAGCAGCTTTTATGATAGCCCAAAATGAGGCAAAAGGATATTTCCACAGGTGCCCCAAGTGTAAAAATTGGCTTTGTGATAATGACTGGAACGAGCAGGAGGGTTTATGTGTTGATTGCGCCCCCAGGGTAAGCGTAGAAGTTGCAGCAGCAAAAGGCAAAAAGCTTGTTCAGGATATTGAAGCCAAAGCTCAGGAAACAACAGTATTTAATGGTGAAATTGAAAGCAAGCAAACCATTTGCTCCAATTGCGGCAAACCTGCAGGTGAAGGCAAGTTCTGCAATAACTGCGGGACTCCGCTTACAATGGTTAAATGCCCGAAATGCGGGGCTAAAAATCAGGTCGGTGCAAGATTTTGCGGTGAATGCGGCGGCAGCCTGGCTTAGATTTCTAATTGTTTCTTATTTGAATGCCTCTCAAATGTGTAGGGGTAGTTTTAGGTTAACAGAAACACCTGATTCTCTCATCAGAGTGTCCTCTTCTTCTTGCATATTCTGCAAGGGTAAATTTGCATTTTGCCTCTTTGTAAATATTTGAGAATTGCTGTTCCTGTGTAAGAAGAAGCAGCAGGTTAAGGTTTTTATCCTGGCTAATATAAACTTTTGGAACGTCTCCTTCTAACTTGTCCAGTTTCTCTATGGGGTAAAAGTAAGACAGGTCACCCTTCTGAGATATAAGTGATTCCTCAGATTGGCTTTTTAAGTCATTTTTGGTTAATTTGCTTTGTGTTGTAACTTTCTGGTAGACATTAAATGTACCTGCAGGGCTGTAAATTTTATCAAGACGCGGTATGAATTTATTGTAATTTTTCTTTTTTAGAACCTGGGTTAACTCCTCGCGGTTTTCTGCAAAGTAATCAATTAGCTCTAAAGAGTCAACTCCACGCGCTTTTGCTTCCTCTGTTATAAATTCTCTAAATTCCTTTGATTTTCCGCTATCTTTTTCATCTAAGTGGTCAAAGAGTTCCTGCTGATAGATAAGTGAAAGAAGGGCTTCACGCTGGGTATTTTTATTTTTCTTACTTACTTTACTCATTACCGGCCTTAACTATTTAAAGCGTTATTTTTTTATTTTTTGATTAAACGCCATTTGATAAACAGTTCCGGGTTCTTCGGACATATATCTTTCAATTTCACGGCGCAAAATACGCCAAGAGCGGCCAACTTTTTTGGCAAAAATTTTTCCCGGAAGCCGTTCAGCGCTGACTAAATCATAAATGGTTCGTGTTGATACTTTGAGGAGCTCTGCACATTGTCCTATAGTTAGGATATCGTCCTTACTGTCTGTCATCATAATTTGTATTTAAGTTCTTTTTATATGAATTTATTACAGTATATTTGAAGATGGTTAAAGAAGTCAAGAGGAAAATAATTTAGTTAAGTTAGAATATTTTTTGTAATTAAGAAATGAAGAACGCCCCAGAGACCGGACATATAATCATTTTGCCAGCCATTACCAGGGAAATAAAGAGTAAAAATTAGTTCAGAGCTTAGGGTTATATTCGATTTTTTTATTGCTTCATGGACAAGGTCATTTATTTCTTTTGGAGTTATTATTATTGCTTGAGGGTTGTATGACTTTAATCTACATTGTAGCTTCTTAATATAACCATCTTTGTCATCTTTGTTTTTACATATTTCTTCATATGTTTTAGGTTCATGGCATAAATCGTCTAAAAAGCAGCCTTTATCTTGAAAGAAATGCAGAAAATCAGCAGACCTGTTGATCTCCTCTTTAAATAATTCATTGAAAATTTGTTTCGTATAATTATAGAAACCAGGCTTTGCAGAATAAAAAAAGGTATCCTTTTTAGGGGGCGCTTCTGCTATAAAAAGCACCTTAATTTTCTCAGATTTAAAACTTTCTCTAAGCGCTTGATGATTTATCATAGTGGAATCCCGTATAGCACACTCAATTGAAGGCTGCTAGGATGACATTAGTTTGCATTAAGAAATAGCTCGGCTGAAATCAGCAATCCAGTGAATCTGTTGGTCATTAATACCTGGTATCCGCTTTAAGTCTTCGATATTTTGGATAGGGGCAACATTTTTTCTATACTTTACTATCTCTTGAGCAAGTTTAAAATTTATTATATCGGGATAAATCTCAACAATTTCCTCAGTACTTGCTGAATTTATACAAGGAGTTTCTTTTATTAATTCATTATTTTTAAAATCCTGTCTTTTCCAACTAAGGGGGATATTTTCATACAAAATAGCTATTTCCCATCTTGCTGGGTTATTTGTTAATAATCGAATCGATTCACCTAATAACTTAATTTGTTTCGATATTTTACTATCAAGTTCACTATTAACGTGGATATCATAGGAAAATTTATATATTTTTCCTTCTTCTAATACTTTTATTTTTTCCATAATACGTTTACCTGCATCTAAAACAATAATATATATAATAGTCTAGAAAAACTAGACCACTTTTAGGCAAGTTTTAAGGTGAAGGAAAGAGTATAATAAAGCCTAAGAAGAAAGGTCTAAAATGAGAAAAAAATTTGAAGAAGGATTTAAGGCAAGAGTAGCAATAGAAGCTATCAAATGTAATAAAACTCTTTCACAAATAAGTTCCGAATATGGCGTGCACTCCAATGTAGTAAGCCGCTGGAAACAGGAATTATTAAAAGGAGCAGCAGAAATATTTGGTAAGAAAAATAACAGCAGCAATAACGGCCAGGTAATAGATAATCTTTACAAGAGTGTCGGGGAGTTAAAAGTAGAAAATGACTGGCTTAAAAAAAAATTAAAACTTTTGGGTTAAAAGAGAGAATGTCTTTAATTAACAAAAAGGATAAATGCTACAGTTTAAGAGATCAGTGTCTTCTCCTTGGCATAAACCACTCAACGCTGTATTACAAGCCTGTAGGGATAAACACTATAGATCTGGAGCTGATGGATCTTTTAGACAAGCAATACACTAGTACACCATTTTACGGGGTGCTTCGGATGAGGCAATTTTTAAAGAGCAAGGGACACTTAATTGGAAAAGAACATGTAAGGACACTTTTGCGCAATATGGGCCTTTGCGCTGTGTTTCCAAGGCCAAAAATATCAGGTTCCAAAATTCATCACAAGATATATCCATATTTATTGGAAGGATTAGAAATAGAATATCCAAATCAGATCTGGAGCACCGATATAACATATCTTCATCTTGTGCGTGGTTTTGCTTATCTTGTAGCGATAATAGACTGGTATAGCAGGTGTGTGTTAAGCTATAGAGTATCTAATACCCTTGATACGGGATTTTGCATAGAAGCTTTGGAAGAAGCACTCGGTAAATACAAAACGCCGGATATATTTAACAGTGATCAGGGAAGTCAGTTTACAAGCATTGAGTTTACAGAAAAATTATTAACGGCAGGTATTTCAATTAGTATGGATGGAAGAGGCAGGGTATTTGATAATATTTTTGTGGAACGACTGTGGCGCTCGGTTAAATATGAAAACATATATCTAAATGATTATCAGGATATACCTGAGGCACGTCATGGATTAAAGAATTACTTTGAGTTCTATAATAATGAGCGGTTCCACCAGGCCCTAAAATATAAAACGCCATGGCAGGTATATTCATCTACTTTGTCACAGAGAAGTGAAAAAAAAGGAGGTGAATTTCAGGTAGTTTGTTAGTAATAATTACACCTTAAAAACTAAAAAAATTGGTCTTGACAAACTAGACTACTTTA
>JAPLCN010000089.1 GCA_026392215.1 Actinomycetota bacterium
GTGGGACAGGTAAAACAACATGGGTCAAACAATCCTTTCCGGATGCAGTTTACATCGACTTGCTTGAATCCCGTCTTTTTAATGACCTGCTCGCAGATCCGCAGAGGCTTGAAAACTTAATACCAAATAATTTCAATGACTGGATAATAATTGATGAAGTCCAGAAAATCCCTGAACTTTTAAATGAAGTCCACAGGCTTATAGAAAAATATAAATATAAGTTCATTTTAACCGGTTCCAGTGCAAGAAAACTGAGAAGAAAGGGTCCAAACCTGTTAGCAGGCAGGGCGCTTAACTATTCAATGCATCCATTGACAGCAATAGAACTTGGCAGGAATTTTAATTTAAACCATTCATTAGTCTTTGGCAATCTCCCCTCAGTATATGCTGAATCAAATCCAAAGGATTACCTTGAAAGTTATATTAAAGCTTATCTTGTAGAAGAAATATTACAGGAAAGTCTCACCAGAAACCTAAGTGGTTTTTCGAGATTTCTGGAAGCGGCCAGTTTTTCCCAGGGTTCAGTTTTAAATATATCCGAAGTAGCAAGAGAATGTGCAGTAGAAAGAAAAGTTGTTGAAAGTTATTTTACAATTCTGGAGGATCTGCTTTTAGCTGACAGAATACCAATATTTTCAAAACGTGCAAAAAGAAGACTGCTTGCTCATCCTAAATTTTACTTTTTCGATGCAGGTGTTTACAGGACTTTAAGGCCAATGGGACCTCTGGATGCTCCTGAGGAAGTAGAAGGAATTTCTTATGAAAGCCTTTTTTTCCAGGAATTAAAAGCTGTTAATGATTATTATGGTTTGGGATATAAAATTTATTACTGGCGAACGAGCAGCAATTTGGAAGTGGATTTTGTTTTATATGGAAACCGCGGCCTGAAAGCATTCGGGATTAAAAGGCGAAGCAGGATTCCATCATCTGAATTCCGGGGTTTAAAAGCTTTCCTCAAAGATTATCCGACTGCAAAGGCTTATTTTATATATGGAGGGGAAAGACAAATGTCTGAAGATGCTATTGATATAATTCCGATGGAATATGCGTTAAAAAATTTGCCTTCTATTTTATAATTGATTTATGTTTTTACAACAAGTCTTCCTCCTGCACGCGGAAATCAAGCTTTATTTATCTGAGTTTTTATAGTATTGGCTTAATACTTCCCATGTAATCCTTGTTAGTTCTTTTAAAAGAGTTCTATCAAACAAAAAATAAATTCTTATTATTTTTGGTATGGAAAACACAAAATGACGATAGGGGAACATTCTTTAGTATATTAGGGAATGGCCACTCTCCAAATTCTACAACTCTTTTAGTAGAATTATGCGTATGCAAGTCGATGCCCTTTAGGCTCAGGGATATGATCTCCAAATTCTTTAGCTGTTTTAACCCAGAGATCGATTGCTTCTTTTGCATTGGTAAGTGCAGCATCATGAGTAATACCATGTGCCATACATCCTGGAAGTTCAGGTACATCGGCAATAAATGTCTGATCTTCGTCACTCCAGAAAATAATAATTTCATATTTATTCATTAAACTCTTCTCCTAATTTGTATTTCATAATCAGCTTGTTATATAGCCGAACCCTATTAAATCCCTGCGCAAGTTCACCAATAGTGAGCCTGTTTCGGTTATCAATTGTTTTTGTATCTATTTCCTGAAATTCATCATTAATTTTTATAGTATTATTTTGCAAATTAATCACCTCTTAAATAAAATTTATCATAAGAATAGTATAAAACCCATTATGGGTCAATTGGAAAACTCTTAAAGACGGCGCAGTAAATGCGGTTAGAATAAATTTCATTTAACAAGTCTTTGGAATAAATCTTATTTCTATTTTTTTGTCACAAGCATCAGCAATTTTTTGTAAAAACAGTAAAGAGGGGTTATAATTTCCGCTTTCAAGCCTTGCGATACAGGATTGTGTGGTACTAATTAATTCGGCGAGTTCTCTTTGGGTTAAGTTTTTTTCTTTTCGAAGTGATAAAAGCTGGTCGATAATCTGATAAAACGGTTCCAATCTTTCTATCTCTTCCAAGACTTCAGGGTCTTTTTTTATTATTTCTCTAGCTTCTTTCCAATCCATACTAATAAACCTCTCTTTTTAAATATTCATTCATTCTATCTCTGGAAATCTCAAGTTCTTTTTTTAGAAATCATACTTATTCCATACCTTATGGTCATGAAAAACTGGTAGATTGCATATTTTTAAATTCAAGATGCACTATTGAGCGTAGATTTTTTACTGCTATGCATGAGCTGGCTCACCTGATTTTTTACTTAAAAATACCCTGTTTTTATTTAGAATACATAAGTTTTAGGTAAATACCATAATTTATACTTGGGGGGATACAAGCAAGTTCTTATAAAAAAAATAAAAAAAAATATTGACTATTTAACCAAAAGGGTAAATACTCCGAAATAGTGATACCAATTAGGAGAATAATCCAAATGAGTTACATAAAAAGAATATTAAATATAGAACTACCAAAGCAGCAGTCAGCTTTTTTATGGGGGCCGAGAAAAACAGGTAAAAGCACCTATTTAAAATTTCGCTTTCCACATAGCAAAATATTTGATTTTTTAAAGACAGATTTTTTTTTAGAAATCTCAAAAAATCCGGCAGTGTTGCGAGAGCAAATACTTGCGTTGGATAAAAATACTCTTGAACATCCCATAATACTGGATGAGGTCCAGAAAGTGCCCCAGATCCTTGATGAAGTTCACTGGCTGATAGAAAATAAAGGATTAAGATTTATTCTGTGCGGTTCAAGTGCAAGAAAATTAAGAAGAGGTCATGTTAATCTTTTAGGGGGCAGAGCTTGGCGATATGAAATGTTTCCGCTTGTTACAGCCGAACTGAGCAGTATAAATCTTTTGCATGCCTTAAATCACGGAATGGTGCCTGCCCATTATTTGCAGGATGATGAGGAGTGCAAGAAAACTTTGAAGGCATATATCGGGGATTATTTAAAGGAGGAAGTCTTTGCTGAAGGATTAACTCGAAATGTTCCTGCGTTTTCCAGATTTTTTGATGCATTTGCTTATTCACATGGAGAACTTACAAATTATTCCAATATTGCCCGTGATTGCGGCGTAGATTCAAAAACAGTTAAAGAATACTATCAAATTCTTGTTGACACATTGCTGGCAGTAAGGATTGAACCTTTTAAAAAAAGACAGTCACGCAGCATTATAACTAAAGCACCCAAATACTATCTCTTTGATGTAGGAGTTGCCGGTTATTTAAAAAAACATCATTTGAAAGAAGAGAAAGGCGAGGAATTTGGGAGAGCTTTTGAACACTTCTTATTAATGGAAATACTTGCTTACAGATCTTATAGTGATAAAGATTTTGAAATAAATTTCTGGAGGACAAAAACAGGTTTGGAAGTAGATTTTATTTTAGCGGGAGGGGAGATTGCAATAGAGGCAAAAGGTGCAAACCGTATTGATAAAAGAGATTTCTATCCACTGGAAGCTTTTGCTGAAGAATATTTGCCAAAAAGGAGTTTTATTGTTTGCAATGAAAGAGATAAGAGACTCCATGGTGAAATCGAGATAATACCCTGGAGTTGT
Organism: Actinomycetota bacterium; assembly: GCA_026392215.1. Classification (GTDB taxonomy): domain Bacteria; phylum Actinomycetota; class Humimicrobiia; order Humimicrobiales; family Humimicrobiaceae; genus JAMDDL01. Next base: position 3,587 of record JAPLCN010000089.1, read on the forward strand.
TTCCTGCAAGAATTATGGTCAGGAAACATTTTATAGCAGTATTTATTAAAGAGATATCATTCATAAATTGCCTGATATCACTTTCTGGGAATTTATATATTTAAAAGTACTAATTGCTGAAGTAAAATCATCAAGCTTGTATTTTATCCAGCCGAGTTCCCAATATGCATTCAGGATCTTTTTTTCTTCTTTATCCAATTTCATTTTATTCCTCTTTTTCTTTTTCATAATCCCTCGTTGCTTTTCTGCCTGGAATTATGGTTTTTAAAAAAATGTATTTTTCTTCTTTTACATTAGGGACTAAATAAATGTAATTACCAATTATTACAAAATATATTCTTTGTCACGGATACTTTTCCTGATCCGGATTATGGTGTTTAACTATAATTTATACTTGTAAGATCCAAAAAACAAATTCTTATAAATCCCATCATAAGTGTTTCTGTTAATCTAAAACTATACACTATTCCATTTGAAAACTGTGCAGCTCCCTAATAACATGAACAGTTAAATAAAAAAGTAGATGAAAAAGTTGATCTATACAACGAACCTTATCCTATTGGAGAAAATAGAAATATTGAAAACTACAGATTTACCAACCTTGTAAAGAAAGCATTTATGGAGGGAGAAATAACCGTATCAAGAATTGCAGAACTATTGGAAATATCTGTTATAGATGCAAACAAAAAAGTACTGGAATGGTCCAATAATTGAGTA
>JAPLCN010000041.1 GCA_026392215.1 Actinomycetota bacterium
ATAAATGAAGAAATTTGTAAATACTTTGTAACAACTTAAAATAACATCAACAAAAATTGATGTCAATTTTATTTTTTAACGTTTTCTGTTATCCATTTTATCCAATTATCAAGTCCTTCGCCGGTTTTGCAGGATAATTTGATAATTGGGCTTTCAGAGTTTAATTCTCTTATTTTTTTTTCGAAAAAGTTATAATTAAAATCACTTATTGGAAGCAAATCAATCTTATTTAAAATAATAACGCTTGATTTAATAAACCCTTTTGGATATTTGACAGGTTTGTCATCTCCTTCGCTGACTGACGAAAGAAGGACTTTATAATCTTCACCAAGATCAAACCCTATGGGACAGATTAAATTCCCAACATTTTCAATAAAAATTATATCAAGATTTTTAACATCAATTCTTTTAAGAGCTTTTTCAACCATGGAAGCATTCAGATGGCATGTTCCGCCTGTATTTATCTGAACAACATCATTAATGTATTTTTTTATTTTTTCAGCATCATAAGTGGAAGCAATGTCGCCTTCTATAACCCCTATTTTGAAATTGGCAAGCCTTTTTATTGATTGGATTATCAATGATGTCTTGCCTGAACCCGGAGAAGATAATACATTGATTACAAGCACTTTATTGTCTTTAAATAATTGCCTGTTTACTTCTGCATGCTCTTTATTATATTCAAGAACATCGCTAATAATCTCAATTTCCAATTCCCCCCCCTAATATTTATTCTAAAAATACACTTAATAAAAATCTTTAATATGTTACTTTTAAGAATAAGTATTGTCAATATAGAATTGGCTTTTGTCATTGAAAATTTAAAAGTGCACAGTTTTATTAAGATTTAAAATTTCATTATGAAAGTCTAAAAAAATTTATAACTATAAATTGCTATTTTAAGATAAATTAAGTCCTTTACTAACTTATTAGTTTGATATATTTTGCTATATCATTAACACGATACTGTTTGGAGTACTTTTTAAATAAAGCAATTGGCATATTGACAAACTTAGATATATAAATATAATCAGTAATTAAATGTTGATATAAAGTAAGCTTTTAATATATTTTTATCAATAAATTTTTTTATAAAATATATACATATAATCGAATACAAAATTATGATGGAGAAATCAATAAAACAATATTCTAAACTTTTCAAGGCACTTTCTGATGAAACCCGTTTAAGGATAATAGTGCTGCTTACTGAAAGAGAATTATGTGTTTGTCAAATTGAGGAAGCACTTAGTCTTTCGCAGGTAAAAGTATCCAGGCATCTTACAGTGTTGAGGTATTCGGGGCTGGTAGAAAACAGGCAGGAAGGAATTTGGGTTTACTACTCACTTGCCCAGCCAAAAAATAAAATTGAAGAGGGCTTATTTGAAAGTTTTAGAAAATATTTATATAAAGAAGATTATTTTGCAAACGATTTATTAAAAATGAAAGAATGTGTTTTACGTCCATTAAAAACAATTTCTAAAAAAGATTAATAATTATTTAAATAATAGAATCCAAAATTATAGGAGGCACAAGAAATGAGTAAAAATAGTTTGATTATATATGAGGGTGCTATGTGTTGTTCCACAGGTGTTTGCGGCCCTGAGCCTGATAAAGAATTAATAGAGTTCAGTGAAACTCTAAAAAAAATAAAACTTGAGTTCAAAGATATTGAGATAACCAGGGCAAGTATATCTTTTGATGCAAGGATGTTTTTAGAAAATAAAGAAATTTTTCAAATAATAAAAGAGGAAGGTCAAAAAGCTCTTCCCATCACTTGCATTGACGGCAAGATTATTATTAAACAGAAATATCTGAAATTTAATGAGTTAAAAGAAGAATTGGAAAAATACACATCAACAGAAAAGGAAATTTAAATGGTAAGAAGTACTATGGAAAAATTAATAGAACCGGAACATAAAAATGAAACAGAATTCATATTCTTTAGCGGTAAAGGAGGAGTTGGAAAAAGCACAATGAGTTGTGCTGCTGCTGTCTGGCTTTCCAGGAAGGGTTATAAAACTTTGCTTGTAACAACTGACCCTGCGCCAAATCTTAGAGATATATTCGGACAGGAAATAGGCCATAAAATTACACCTATAGCCGGCACTGAAAACCTCTCAGCAATTGAAATTGATCCCAATATTGCATCTGAACAGTATAGAGAAAGAATTATCGCACCAATGAGAGAAATGCTAGATGAAAAAAGCCTGAAGACAATGAAAGAGCAACTGGACAGCCCTTGCATTGAAGAGGTTGCTGCATTTGATAAATTCATAGAATTCATGGATGATCCGGGATACGATGTTGTCGTATTTGACACAGCACCAACAGGGCACACCATCAGGCTACTTGAACTTCCATCCGGATGGAATGAAACTCTACAAAATAACTCCTCAACCTGTATAGGGCCCGGGGCATCTCTGCAAAGCGCAAAATTAAAATATGAAAAAGCAATTTCTTATCTTCAGGATAAAAATAAAACTTCTTTTATTTTTGTTTTAAAACCGGAAAACTCTTCTTTGCTTGAAACAAAAAGAAGTTCAAAAGAGCTAAATAAATTAGGAATTGATATAAGTGCTTTGATAGTTAACGGGATACTTCCCATAGAAGAATGCAATGATGATTTCTTCAGAAACAAAAAAGAAGAAGAGCAGAAGATTGTTAAAAAGATAAAGTCAGAGTTTAAAAGCCTCCCAAAAACCTTTTATCCTTTGATGGATTCTGAAGTTTCAGGAATAGAATTATTAGAAAGAGTGGGCAGATTTTTGTTTAGCGGTGAGAAGCAGATAAAACCCAGCGTTTTATCTGAAAGACCGGCAACAGGCAGTCAGGATGAAACCAGCGACTTTGACGTAGCGATTAACCCGAAGGAAATTTATAAATTATTGTCTCAAGAGGATGGAACAAGATATATTTTCTTTACAGGTAAAGGAGGAGTTGGAAAAAGCACAATTGCCTGCACAACTTCTGTTTATCTGGCGGGCAGGGGATTAAAAACTTTAATAGTCACAACTGATCCCGCTTCTCATCTGCAGGATATCTTTGAGCAGGAAATTACACACACCCCTACAGCTATTAAAGGGTTGAGCAATCTGTTTGCTGCAAGAATAGATCAGACAAAAGCTCTTAAGGAATACAAAAAAGGAATACTCGAGTCAGTAAAAGACTTTGATATTGATACCAAAAAATCTGTTGAAGAAGATTTGAATTCTCCATGCGCTGGAGAAATGTCTGCATTTGAAAAGTTTATGAGTTATTTTGAGCCCAAAGGCTATGATGTGGTAATCTTTGATACTGCACCAACAGGCCACACTCTGAGGTTGCTCGAGCTCCCTTCTGACTGGAAAGGATTTATTGATATAGGAACTTTGACAAAAAAAACTTCTGATGAAACAAAAAATAAATATAATAATGTTATAGAGATAATGAAAAATAACAAAAAAAGTACATTTGTTTTTGTACTGTACCCTGAATATACTCCAATAATTGAAGCCTGGAGAGCTTCTGAGGACTTAAAAAAACAAGTGGGTATTAAGACTGCTCTTGTTGCGGTTAATTATATTCTTCCTAAGCTTTATGGTAAAAATACCTTTTTTGACAACAGAAGAAAACAACAGAATAAATATCTTTCAGAAATAATTAAGAAATTTAAAACACCTTTAATCAAGGTCCCTCTTCTGGATAGTGAGCCTAAGGGATTAATTAGTTTAAAACTATTAGGTAAAAGCATTTTCGAAAATATAAATAATTAAGAGTATGAAAAATATCAAAATAATTTTTAAAAAAAGGAGAAAAATGAACGAAAAAAATAAGGTAATAAAAATTTTTACAATGAAGCAGGAATTTCCTTGTGGCCCACAGTCGTCTTGCTGCGGACCTGTAGGTCAGACAGAAGAAGAAATTTCAGAATTAAAAAACGCAATTGAGGGGCTTGGTTTGAAAGTAGAAGTTTTTGATGTGTCTAATTTCAAAGATGAGCTGCTATATCCAGAAGTTACTGAAGTTCTTAAAAATTTTGGTTTGGAGTATGTTCCTGTAATTACTGTAAATGATGAACTGGTTTGCGTTGGCCAATTAACAGGAATCAATGGGATACTGGAAGAGATAAAGAAGAAATTATAAAATAAGCTTTTTTAAAAATTGAATTATTTTTTCTTCTATTTGATTTCTGACATCCCTGAATTTATTTATTTTTTCTTCATAAGTTCCAACAGTATCTACAGGGTCCGTGAAGCTCCAATGTAAATTTGTTTTTGCATTTAGAAATACCGGACAAGTTTCTTTTGCTCTGTTGCAAACGGTGATCACATAATCAAATTTATTATTTATATACTTGTCTATCCCATCTGAGGTCTGATTTGAAATATCAATCCCTTTTTCAAGCATTACATCTATTGCAAGTGGATTTAACCCTTTGGGTGATATACCTGCACTATATATTTCCCAATCTTTTTTATAATGCTTAAAAAAGCCTTCTGCAATTTGGCTTCTGCATGAATTTCCAGTGCATAT
>JAPLCN010000025.1 GCA_026392215.1 Actinomycetota bacterium
AACGGACAGTAAACTTATAAAAGTATTTGTTTCTCCGGAAATAAGCAAAAGAGTAATTTTTTAAAAAATATAAAAAACTATATAAAAAATAAAAACTCATATTCCTGTTAAATAAAAGGATAATAAAAACAGGTGCAATATATTTTTAAACTTTAAAAGGAGCAGCAATAGAGTGAATATTTCATTTGATGAATTTCGCAGAAGAATTGAATTCAGTATGGTTTCACATATTATCAATGAAGAAGAAGTCAGAATTAATTGTGAGAACGCTGTAGAAGCAAAAGTCGGGGTAATTTGCGTTAATCCGCCCCATGTTTCACTTTCAAAAAAAATAATCGGAAATAAAAAAATTGACTTAAGCGTAAACGTAGGTTTCCCCTTCGGTTCACATGTGACTGAGGCAAAAGTAGTTGAGGCAAAGCAGGGAATTAAAGACGGGGCAAACCAGATAGACATGGTTATTAATGTTGGCGCTCTGCGCTCAGGAAAAGATAATGAAGTTCTTGAAGATATAAAAGCTGTTGTAGAAGCTTCACCCGGGTGCCTGGTAAAAGTTATTATTGAGGCGTGGGTTTTAAATGAAAATGAAAAAATCAGGGCATGCAGGCTTGTGGAAAAGGCAGGGGCTCATCTTGTAAAAACTACAACCGGAGTCAAAACGCAGTATATAAAACGATTCTGCAAGTGTGACGACCCTAAAGGAGCAACTGTTGAAGACATAGTGCTTTTCAGAAAGATCCTCAGTCCTCATATGCGCATAAAAGCTTCCGGAGGAGTTTATACGCTTGAGGATGCATTTGAAATGATTAAAGCAGGGGCAGATCAACTCGGAGTAAGCAAAGGGATAGAATTGATAGCTGAATTTAAGGAAAAATACAAAGAAGGCACAGAAATTTAAATAAGTGTGTGGAATACTTAAATAAATTCGGTATGGTAATAAATATGAGGCATTTATGTTCTTTACATTTAGCTCTTTGTATTAATTAAACGTTTTTGGTTTTAATATTGTTTATTAAAGTTGTTTTTTGTTCTTATTTTGATAATAATTTTTTACTAAATTTTTATTAAAGAAACCGGAGCTGTAGATGGTGCAAAAATATATTCTTGCCCATGACCTTGGAACGGGGGGCAATAAGGCAGTCCTTTATTCCTCGGAAGGGAAATTGATTTCCAAAGCTTTTAAATCCTACGATACTTATTATCCCTATTCAGGGTGGGCTGAACATAATCCGCAGGACTGGTGGGAAGCAGTAATTGAAAGCACTAAGAAATTGTTGGCAGCTACTGAAATTAATAAAAAAAACATTGCATGCATATCTTTATCAGGTCATTCAATGGGTATAGTTCCTGTTGACAAAGAAGGAAAGCTCCTAAGGAAAACTGTGCCGCTCTGGAATGACAGCAGGGCTATTGATAAAGCCAGGGAAATACTTAAGCTTATCGGGTATGATTATTGGTATGAGAAAACCGGAGCGGGGTTCAGGCCTGAAAATCATTCAATCTTCAAACTCGCCTGGTTTAAGGAAAATGAACCTGACATGTTCAATTCAACATTTAAGTTTCTTCCTACAAAAGGATTCATAACCTTAAAGCTTACAGGCAATTTTATTTCTGAC
>JAPLCN010000082.1 GCA_026392215.1 Actinomycetota bacterium
TTTTATCTCATTAATATAATTTACAGCAATGCAGAATTTCTGTTTTGCAGAATATTTATTTATTGATATTAATAAAAAAGGAGAATGATTAAAGTTGGTTAGGCAATTAAGCCAAAGAAATACTATCACTATTCCTTCTAAGGTTTTAGAGCAAATAGGTTCAAAACCGGGTGATTTCTTCGAAATTACTAATGATGGATATCGTATTATTCTTATTCCAAAAGTAGTTGATGATAAATTTGCTGAACAAGAATGGGAAAAACTTAACCTGATAGCAAAAGAAAAAGGAAGAGTTTATAAGGAAGCTGAAGGAACAAGGAATCATTTAAAGGGCTTAATAAATGAAGTATGAATATAAACCTTCTTTTGATAAAACTTTCCAAAAACTAGAGTTAAGTCGTAAAGAAAAAATTGTGAAAACAGTATCACTTTTGATAGCTTTTTTTGGAACAAGTGGCTGGGAAATAAATCATAATCTTCAAAATTTCTGATATAAAATATTCAGTGTAAATATAAAAACAGTATCAGGTGAAGTAAACCTATCTTTACCGGAGAATAGTGAATTCAAGTTTAAATTGGGTTCTGTCTCAGGAAAAATTGTAAATGAGTTCGGTTCAAAAATAACTTTTGCTGATAGCAGTAACCTTGAAGGCGTAGTTGGTGAAGGCGCCTTTAATATAAGCATCAAAACTATCTCAGGCAGTATCAAAATAACAAAGGAGTAAATGATGAATACGAAAACAAAAACAATATTAAAAATACTGTTGTAAATGTAAGTGAAAATCTTGATGTTAAGATATCAAGTGGCGCTACTGTTGAATATGTAGATTCTCCAAAAGTTATTTCAGACATTTCTTCGGGTGGCGTCTTAAGAAGTATATCAAATGATTAATTATAAAGTAAAATTCACATTAGGAGGTAAAAATAATGACAGGTAGGATAAGAAAATATAGGAAGTTAGTGCTTCTGGCAGGCATAATTACAATAGCAGTTTTACTCTCTTTCTCTTTAAGCTCTTGTATTACAATCAGGGTCAATACACCTAAAGGTTCAGGGGAAGTCATAACCAAAAGTTTTGAAGTAGGTGATTTTGACAGGCTGACATTTTCAGGTATCGGCAAGATAATAATTGAGCAGGGTGAAGAGACATCTTTGGAAGTTGAAGCTGAAAGCAATGTAATAGATGCTTTAAAGATAAACACCAGTGCCAGCGGATTGGAAATTGGCTTTAAAAGTAGGTTTATTAATGTAATTCCAACAAAAGATATTGTTTTTCATCTTAAGGTTAAGGATCTAAGAAAGATAAACTTTTCAGGAGCCGGAAGCATTGAATGTGATAACCTTAATGTTGAATCACTTTCAGTAGATTCTAGCGGAGTTGGGAGCATAAAAATAAATATTACTGCAAGTGACCTTGAAATCGGCATATCTGGTGCAGGGAAAGTAAATTTGTCAGGTGAAGTTGATACACAGCAGTTAAATATCTCAGGTGTAGGGTCTTATGACGCTAAAGAGCTTGTAAGCAAAGACTGTGAAATAAGCATAAGCGGCGCCGGTAAGGCAGTTGTAAACGCAACGCAGACTCTCGATATAGAAATGAGTGGAGTCGGTAAAGTTGATTATGTAGGAAATCCATCCGTTACCCAGAATATATCTGGAGCAGGGTCTATAAAAAGTATTGACTGAGACTGCTGACAATTTGGATGTTGATAATTTTGCCGCAGCAAGCAGCTAAGTTTTTAAAAAAAGAAACATAATTGATAGTAGCGAAAAATAATAATATTAAAAAAATAAAAGGAGGAAAAATGACTGAATTAACAAAAGAAGAATTAAATCAGGGTAAGAAAGTACTAGGAGGAATATTTATTCTTTTCTGGGTAATAGCAATACTTGCGGGTCTTGGACTGACATCGCTTAGCTGGCTGCCAGGATTTGTACGTGATTTCAATTGGGGTCCAGTTGAAATTGGGCTTCCGTCATCGAATACTACATTGTTTTTCCCTGCACTTTATGTAATTGAACTTGTTGGACTTTACATGAGAAAAGCCTGGGCTGTACCTCTGGGAAGGGCAGGACTGGTCGTAACAATGGTTGTTTTCTTTCCAGTTGGCACAATATTTGGTGCAATACTTTGGAAAAGAATCAATGATCCAGTTGCTAAAAAGTATTTGAATTATGCAGTGGCTGAGGAAAACAAAACTGATGGTGTAAAACCTGTAGAGGTTAAAAAAACAGAAGTTGATAAGGAAAAAACTGAGTAGTGGTTGGGTGGAAAGGGAGTTGGGTAGATGGGGAGTTGTATAAAAGTACGGATCACTATTATTATAGAAAATACATGAATAATGGCGTCTTGAAAAGAACTAAGGTCTCAATTGGAAGCAAAGAAATCTCAAAATTCCTCTGGAAAAACATTCTGGAAAAACAATTGCAGACTACTCTAGGAGCCTGTCTTAGAATAAAAATTCTGAAATTAAAAACACAATATACAGTGTATAACAATATTTTAAGCGTTATATATAGTGTTTATAAAATATGAATTCACATTCTCGGACAAGCTCCTAGAGTATTTTAATAAAACAAAGTAATTCTAAACTTTTATTTTGTAATCCAGCCGACCAGGTCTAGATATCCGCCTGATGCTGCGACAGAAATATTGCCGCTTTCAATATCAACAGATTCCACCTGGTACTGCGTAATATATTCAAAGTTTTCACCATAAATTGCTCTTAAAAATCCAATTTGCTTTCCATCCGGTGAAAATACCGGCTTGTCCCGAGCTTTGGGTTTGCTCATTAGAATTGCCGCCCTCGCCGCTTGCCTTATTATCAGTGCTGCTGCTTCCTGAACTTGCTGCAAGTGCTGCTTTGATTATTTTAGAAGCTACAGCGCAGGAAGTTGATGAAAATACTAAAAACAAAATAATTAAAGCTGAAATAATTATTTTTAAAACTAATAATTTTTTCTGTTTCTTCCCGGAAGAAAAATATAACATATTAGGCCCTCCTTTTTATGAATCCATAACACTATTTTATCAGAAAAATGAATTTAAAATAAAATACACTCCCTAAAATCAACAAAACTTATATATAGCTTATAAGCTGAAAATTACTTAAAAATATCTTTAAAAATCTCAATTATGATATAATTTTTATAGTTTTTTATTAAAATATAGCATTTTCAACCATGATAAAATGGAAAGCTCCAATCAACAGATTATCAAAAACAAACAAAACTCAGACTGCAGTCCTTGGGGGTGGATGTTTCTGGTGCCTTGAAGCGGTTTTTTCTCAATTAAATGGTGTCATAAAAGTCGAATCAGGCTATTCAGGAGGCAATAAGCCAAATCCGGATTATAAAAAGGTATGCAGTGGAAATACAGGTCATGCAGAAGTTATAAAAATTGAGTTTGACCCGGATAAGATAAGCTATGAGATTCTCCTGCATATTTTTTTTGCAGTACATGACCCTACAACCCTTAACCGCCAGGGAAATGACAGTGGTACTCAATACAGGTCAATAATTCTTTACAGTTCACCTGAACAGGAGCAAATTGCATTGCGTGTTATCCAGGACATTGAAAACTCTAAAATATATCCAGACCCGCTGGTGACAGAAATAAAGCCGCTGCAGACATTCTATAAGGCTGAAGACTATCATCAGGGGTATTTTTATAATAATACTTACCAGCCTTATTGCCAGACAATCATTTCACCAAAAGTTGAAAAGTTCAGAAAAAAATTTAACGGTTATTTGAATAAATAATATTTTATATCAAATACAGGAGTATAACTTAATAAAATTATAAAGCATAATTAATCATGGAAATATTATAATAATTGTACTATTATATTTAATATAAACGTTATAGGATATAAGTTTTATTAGAAAGCATAACTATTTTAAAGTGAGAAAGGAGAAACAATGAGGTTTATTTTAATCATCGCAGCAATTATTTTGCTTGTGGTGGGAATTTTAGGTCTTTTCCCTTCAAACAGCTGGGCTCATGTGCAATTGTGGCGTGCAGTATTAGAAATAGTTGTAGGTGGCCTTGTATTAATAATAAGCGTAAGACAACGTTAGGGTTTTAAGATTTTAAAAACCAAATAAGAAAGGGGAAAAAATGACAAGTATTGTATTAATCATCTTAGGTGCTGTCTTGATTATATTAGGATTTTTGGGAGCTATCCGTACTCGTTCAATTAAATGGGCTGCTTTGCCATTATGGCGTGCAGTAGTAGAGATAATTATTGGAATTGCGATTTTAGTAATAGGTTTTATGAAGTTATAAACCTGAAAGTATCAATTCAACTACTCATCTGATAAAACCAATTCTCTTAATAAAAGGATTTAATACATCAGTTAGTACAATATCTTTAATAAGAGTTATTTAATAGTCTAATTATTAAGTTAACAAACTTTTAAAGCAAAGGAAATAAGAAAATGAATATATTCAATAGAATAGTTGTAGTATTGTTGCTACTATGCTTAATTGTGTTATCTATTGTGTCAGTTGTAAATGTCTTTGCCCATCTTTTTAAATGGCCCGATGTAGCAAATAAAATTTTAAACTCTACATCAAATGTCAACGTCTACATTGCTGCACTTATGTTGTTACTTTTATTGGTAGTTTCTGTTGTGTTGGTAATTTTTGAATTTTACAGAAGAAAAGCTAAAACAGCACCCTTATCAGCAGTAAAGTCTGGAGGAGCAATGGTTGATTTAAAGAGTGCTTCCCAGCAAGTAACAGAAGAACTTTTAAAAGTTGAAGATATAAGCGATTTGAAAGTTAAAGTTGTGTCAAAATCTGACGGTGTGGTTGTTAACATATATGCTAAATTGGCAAAAGGACTAAACGTTTCTGAAAAAATGCAACAGGTAATAGATAAGGCTTCAAAGTATGCTTCTGAAAATTTGGGTTTTAAAATAATAAAAACAAATTTTACTGTTGTTGGTTTTACTCCTGAAAGAGTGGAAAAAGCTGGAAAAT
>JAPLCN010000140.1 GCA_026392215.1 Actinomycetota bacterium
GGTAATTAAAAATAATATGAAGCCTATCTTATGCATCGGTGAAGAAAAAAAACCTGCACAAATAAATATTGCCCTGCATTTTCTTGAACATCAGCTTCTTGACGGGTTGAGCAGGATTAATAATGATGATCTTAAAAATGTAGTAATTGCTTATGAGCCGGTTTGGGCTATAGGAGCGACAGCATCGGCGCCTCTGGATTATCTAAGAGAAGCAATTGATTTCTTAAGGGATCTTCTTAATAAAAAATTCGGCAATAGCTGCGGAAATGACCAGGTAATAATTTATGGCGGGAGCGTAAATTTGGAAAGTGCACGGGATATTTTAACTCTCCCCAATAATGATGGAATCTTTGTTGGCAGATCAGCGTTAAATGTGGAATATTTTATAAGCATGATTAAAATGGCTGCCGAAGTCCAGAAGATAAAATAAGGTTCTTTATTAAAGCAACTAATTTGCCTTTAAAAAGGGGCTTAGAAAAAACTAAGCCCCTTAAAAACTATTTATAACTTTTATTTAAAATCTAAAATAATATTTATTTTCCAATAAATTTGCCTGCAATTGCCTGTGCAACAAATGCAACTGCAAATAAAACGCTTACAATTATCATTAATGGATGAACCTGTCTCCACTTACCCCTTAAAAGCTTTATTATGGTATAGCTGATAAAACCAAAGCCGATGCCATAAGAAATATTGTATGTGAAAGGCATGATTATGATTGTTAAGAAAGCCGGGATTCCAACTTCCCAGTCTTTAAAATCAATTTTTGAAACAATGGTCATCATTAAAAATCCGACAACAATAAGAGCAGATGCTGTTACGGGATATTTGTAAACGCCTTCTGCTACCTGAACCCCTCCTCCAACTACAGCAATAAGAGGTGCAAAGAAAATAGATAATAAGAATAAAATACCAGTAGTGGTAGGCATTATCCCGGTTCTGCCACCTTCAGAAACTCCGGAAGCGCTTTCAATGTATGTGGTAACTGAACTTGCACCAAATAATCCGCCTGTTATTGCAGCAATTGAGTCTATTAACAGAACATTTCTAAGACCAGGCAGATTGCCTTTTTCATCAAGCAGTTTAGCTTCTTCCCCTACACCAATTACGGTTCCCATTGTATCAAAGAAGTCACTCATGAATAAGGCAAAAATCATAACAATAGCAGCAATATTTACCATGCCTTTGCTCCATATAGCCCCGACAATATCAGCTTTGAAGAATGTATAAAAACTTGCTGCATTAGGAATTGCTATAATTTGTGTCGGCAGAGCAATAATTCTTGTAGCCATTCCTAAAATTGTTGTTCCAACGATACCAATCAGGATTGCCCCTTTTACTCTATAAGCCAGCAGCACGATGGTTAAAACAAGGCCAAATAATGTCAGCAGTGTAACCGGGGATGTAAAATCTCCTAATTTTACCGCAGTGACCGGGTCCATTGCTACAAATCCACCCTCCTGCGCACCGATAAAGGCTATAAACAATCCGATACCAACACCAATTGAGTACTTGAGCTCCATTGGAATTGCTTTCATTATCATTGTCCTCAGCCCCGTTAAAACCAGGATTGTAACAATTATACCTTCCAATACAACTATGCCCATGGCTTGCTGCCATGTAAGTCCCAAACCAAAAATGATTGTAAATACTACAACTGCATTGATGCCCATTCCGGAAGCAAGTGCAAACGGGGTATTTGTGATAAGTCCCATAAGCATGCTCATCAAACCTGCTCCAAGACATGTTGCAACAACTGCAGCCTCAAAGGGTATGCCAGTTTTTCCTCCTTGTGAAAGTATTGCAGGGTTTACAAAAATTATGTAGGCCATTGTCATAAAAGTAGTGATTCCCGCAATAATTTCTGTTCTTACATTAGTATTTCTTTCTTTTAGTTTGAAATAACTCAAGTAATACACCTCCTTAGCAGAATATTTATTTGATATTTGAATAAAAGTTAAGTTTATTTTAATTAATATATCAATATTTTTAAACAACTTTTATTTAAATATTTTTATTTTTTTATTTCAAGAAAGTATAATGTTTTTATGGAAGCAATTAAAAATTTCTTTATTTCTGACAAATTTAAAAATTTCTGGATTAATTTTTACAGTGGTTTTGAGAAAGTTCTGGATTTAATCTTTGGAAAAATAAAATATGAGCCCATCAGGGGCCTGCTTACCAATCCCTGGTTCTGGATAATAATTATTGCTTTATTTTTGCTTTCTTTAATTTTCAGAAGAAGATAACTAACTTATATAATTCCTAGCAGCTTAATTATGTCAGGTCCTAACGGTTAAAAATCCTGCCTGTTTTTTTTAAGCCTTTTGGTTTTTATAATTTCTGTACTCAATAAGTAAAAAAGTGCCTGCAGCTAACCCTAATATGCCAAAAAAGACAATTAACCCGCAATTTTCTTTTAATTTTTTATTAAAAAGATAGAGGCGGGAATTGCTTTTCTTTAAAAAATTCATAAAGTCGTCATCTAAAATAACTTTATCTTCATCGCTTAAATTTTTAATTTTATCCATAATCCGGTTTTCAATATCGTTTCCCGGATCAACTACAATGTCTTTTGCAACTTTAAAAAATTTATTAAGCGTTTTCATAATAAGTTCTTTCATAAAGCCTCTTTTATAGCTATTTTGATTATTTTTTTAAAAAAGAGTTTAATATTATTTATCAATCATAAGATTTTTTATTATTTTTCTTGCCCTGTGGATATTTGTCTTAACAGTGCCTACAGGCTTTTTTAATATTTCTGCAATTTCAATATAGCTGTAATCCTGCAAATCCCTAAGTATTAAAGGTATCCTGTAGCTTTCATCAAGATTTACTATTATTTTTAAAATGTCCTTTACGGCTTCTTTGTCCTGGAAGAATTTCTCCACATTCTGGTTAAACTCATATAATAATATTTCTTTACCGTCTTCAACCAGGCTGTCAAGGCTGACTTTCCTGTCAGCGGTTTTTGATCTTAACCTTAATTTATCAATGCATGTATTTACAGTTAATTTTCTTAACCACGTTTTAAAGCTTGAGAGGCCTCTGAAACCTCCGATAGCGAGATATACCTTGACAAAAACTTCCTGGCTTATATCCTCTGCCTCATGGCTGTCGCGCACCATAAAAAAAGCTGTAGTATATACATACTTTGAATACTTTCTTACGAGTATTTCAAAAGCAGCTTTATCACCATTTTTAGACCTTGCGACTAGCTTGTCGTCGCTAGTCGCCTTGTCTCTATCTGAATTGTATCCGTTTATCAATTTTATTTATTTTAAGCCTGTAATAAATTTTTTGATCTATTATTTATTTTACTATTGGTTTGGCGCAGTAGTAGTTGTTGGATTCTGCGCAGTTACCGGCGATTCAACGAGAGTCACGCTTAAGTTAATAGTGCTGCCATTGCGGTAAATATCTATTTGAACACTGTCTCCAACATTATGCCTTAAAATTTGTGCCAGCAATTCAAAGTTTGTCCTTACAGGCTCTCCGTCAAATTTAGTTAAGATATCCCCGGCTTTTATGCCTGCTTTATCTGCAGGATAACCTTTCTGAACCACTGAAATGAGAACTCCAGGAATGTTAGTTGTGTTTTGGCCCATTTCAATTCCAATATAAGGAATCATGGCTTTCCCATATTTAATAATCTGGCTGGCAATATTTATGGCAGTATCGCTTGGTATGGCAAACCCTATTCCTGCATTGGTGCCGCTTGGGGAATAAATCAGGGTATTAATGCCTATAACCTGCCCTCCGATATTAATTAAAGGACCACCGCTGTTGCCTGGGTTTATTGCTGTATCTGTCTGTATTAAATCAACCATGGGCATGGTGTCACTTGATACTGCTATTTCTCTGCCTATTGCACTCACCACGCCCATTGTTACGGTTTGTTCTATGGCAAAGGGGCTTCCGATGGCAATTACAATTTCACCCACTTTTACATTGTTAATGGAAGTAAAATTGGCCTTTTTCAAATTTTTTGCATCGATTTTAATTACTGCAATATCAGTATCTATGTTTGCGCCAATCAATTTGGCAACATGTTCCTTGCCGTCAGTTGTTCTTACAATTATCTCTTGGGCGGCACCGGCAACATGATTATTGGTAATTATGTAACCATCTTCCGAATATATTACTCCGGAACCTACACCTTCGCTGATGGACCCGTCCTGGTTTCTTACTTTAACCGCAATGTTTACAACTGAAGGAGTTACGTCCTGGTTTCTTACTTTAAGTGCAATGTTTACAACTGAAGGAGTTACTTCTTCCACCAGTTTTGTAATCGCATCATTAAAGCCCTGAAGCGACACGTCTCCACTTGTCTTTTTATCTTCCAACTTTGGCTTCTCAGTTGTTACTGCCCCGGATTCTCCAGGTTTTTCAGGTGCCTTGGTTGTTTGTGTTACCTGCATGCTGACACCTTTAAGCAGTGCTACAGGAGAAACTTTATTTACTACAGAAAGAATGCCAAGGGTAAACAGGAAGCCTACAATTAATAAAACAATAATTGCTATTATAATCCCGCAACCTTTCAGAAATACGGGCTTTATACTGTCGTGCTCATCGTCATGATATATATTATTCATTTTCCACCTTTGAAATATAAAAAATTACTTTAAATTATTCTACGATATTGCCTAAAAACACCTCCGCTTTTCAGATATGCATTAGAATAACATTACATTATACAAATTTTTCAAATATTAGCACTCTAAAATCTTTTAGGGAAGACAGCTTGCACTATTATTTTGTAGTGGTAGTGGCGTTTTCTTTTCCGGAGGTATTCTGGTTTTTAGAGAGGCTGGTTGTTGTGGAATAATCTTCCACTTTGATTTCCCCTGATTCCAACTTGATAATATCTTCCTGCATCTTTTCTTTTGCGTCAGCCGGAGAAATATTTCCGCTTATAATGCTTTCTATATTAAGCTTCATTACATCCCGTATCAGGCGCAGATCTTCTTCCGGGGGTTCACCCCTGCATATTTTAGCCTGAAGCAGTATATTATAAATGATATCATCATTGGACAGCTTGTCTTTTTCAAGGCCTGTTATTGCAGGATATGAAGAAGTATTTAAAGTCCAGCTTGTTTGAGTATCCGGTGAAACCATATATTCTATAAATTTTTTTGCGATTTCAAAAGAATTACCAGACGAATTATTGTTAACCATAAATCCAAGCCCTGAAATCATTGGAGTGGGATTTGTTACCCCGTCTGTATTTCTGGGTATTTTTGCAACTCCAAAATTTAAACCGGCTTCCTTATATTCATTAACAGCCCCCACCCCGTTAATAAACATTGCCGCTTTACCGCTCTTGAAAAGATTGTTCATATCTTCGTAGCCGATATTTGCAGGCAATATTTTGTCAATATTATAAACATTATTTATAAAATTTAATGTTTTCTCCATTGCACTTGAATTCAAATTAATTGAGCCAGAGTCATATTCATAAAACCAGTCAAGATATCCTCCGATAAAAGGAACAACCAAATCAGGTTCGGTCCCGTTAAACAAAAAACCATATTTCTGGTCTTTGGAATTTAAATATTCTTTTGAAAGCGCAACTACATCATCAAAATTGGAAGGGATTTCCTTGATAAGGTCTTTGTTATAATAGAAAATTAAGAAATCCGAGCTGCTGAAAGGAATAATATATTTTTTCCCGTCAAAACTGCTAAGCTCAACAAGCCCTGGAAGAAAAATATTATAATTTATTTCATCTGAAAGATCTTTTACAATGTATTTCTGCGCCAGTTTTTTCATTGAATCAAATCCAACCAGCACTATTTCGGGACCGGCCCCTGCAAGGCTTGAGGCACTAAAAACATCTACCAGCTCCTCCTCGCTCCTGAAATGCTTTGTATCAATGCTTAGTTTTGGATTTAATTTTGTAAAATTATTTATGCTTTCCATTAGAAAAATTCTTTCTTTTGGCTGGCAGCTGTCCCAAATACTTATGGAATTTTCGCTTTTTGCCTCAGCTAAGGTGGTATCGGTATTGCTTTCTGACTGGGAGCTGATTGTATTATTTCCTGTCTGGCCGGTTGTTTTATTGCTTGTTTTTGAACAAGAGCTGCCAGCAAGTAAAATTATGATAAGAAATGATACTGTCAGTAATAAAAAATAAATGTTTTTATTTTTAAGTTTTATTTTTT
>JAPLCN010000075.1 GCA_026392215.1 Actinomycetota bacterium
ACAGGCAGCACTACAAAGCTTTGCATCATGGAATTAAAAGATGAAAATAAACCTGTAGAACCACCGGCTAAAGTAATCCTTCAGGGTTTGGCTTATGCGGTATTCATAAAAGAACTGTTAAGAAGCGAAAGCGGCGCTGAATGGTGGAAAATATTTGGTTTTAACGGCAAGCTTCCCGAACAGATAGAATTATATGTTACCTATGTAATGCCTTCCATAAAAGTTAAAGACGCATCTTTTGGTGGTAAAATAATTAAAACTTCTAAAGATAGCTTTAATTTAAATTATATATATTTTAATGAGAAGGATAATAATGTTTTGGGTATTGAGGCTTCATTAAAACAATGCATCGTAAAAAAAATAAAACCCAAATAAAACATTCATTTTAATAAAACAAAGGACCTTTGCTTGAAAAGCATATGGCCAGAGTCTTGAGGAATGAAAGGTTCTGAAGCACTGGTGAAATTTGATAAAGAGAATGGGATTGGGGGAGTTTTTTGCCTTATTATCCTATTCCATTCTGCAATAAATAGCAGCGGGTGTTTGCACTATTGAGATTAATCAATAAGTTTATTTTTTATCAATTCTTCTAAGTCTCTGATAACTAATTCATAAGGCGGAAGGTCCAGTACTTGTTTTTCGAGTCTTATTTTCCACGTCTGCTTGTAGGTTTCAGATATAATTTCTTCGATTAGATTAGGAAAATATAATTTGAACCCAAATCTTTTTTTCAGTTCATCTTTTAATTTAGCAATCTCCAGGAAATCCAACTTTAAAAGATACCATAAATCGTAGATATCACGCGCTTCTTTGTCGACATCTATAATTCTTGAAATTTTGTCTGCTGCCACAGACTCCAAATTGTATGTATTAAGCTTATTTTCTTTCTCTTTAAAATCCGGATAGGTAAAAATTATCTTTTTTTCAATATAAGAGGGGATAAAAGCATCCTTTAAGATATCTACCTTCAATTCTTTATTCGCTCTAATCTCCGGGACAATATCATATTTAATAAAGGCTTGAAGCCTGTCATTTTTAATACTTGAAATTTTGGTAGGTTTAAATGGAAAGTCATTGGAAATCTTTATAAGAATTTCATTAAAATATTCTTCTAAATCGGCAAGATTTTCTTTTTCTTCTACAATAAAATCCAAATCTTCTGAAAATCGATAATCAGGAAAATATATTTTCTTTAAAGAGGTACCTCCTCTAAAAATAGACTTCTTTCTAAAAGAATAATCACTGCTTAAATAGAATAATAACAGTTCTATAAAATAGTCTTTCTCAATGACATCCTCAGGTATTCTTTTTTTAGATGCGAGTCTTTGGATTTGAAAATAATCAATCATGTTTTTTATTTACCATTTAGGCTAAAAGTTAATACTTTATTATATTAAGAATTTGATTTTTGCCGATATTATCAATCAGCCGCCATGTATTTTTATTTTTAATTGCATTTGGCATTGTCGGATCCAATAAGTCATAGCGGTCTTTAACATATTGCCTTAAATTAAATAATAATGGATGTGCGTTGATTTCAAGAATTTCTAAAATATAACCAAGGCGCTTAGCTGCTACATTTTTACCATATTTGTCTACATATCCTCCCAATTTATTATAATCAATCTTGTCCCTGGTTATCCATATACCTTTGGCAATCTCTGTAATTCCACCACAATAATGAGGATATAGCAGTCCGTCCAGAATTGTTTTTTCCAGATCGGATATTCTTACCTTTCGGGTCTGTGTGGCCCATTCTTCCTTTATACCCCAGATAAATTTTTGCTTCATATAAATAAAGATCAAGCTATCTTTTAATGGTTTTGGCACGACCTGTCTTTTTGGAGAAGCTACAAAAACTTTAATCAACGGCTGTGTGAGCATACCCCAATGATTCATTGCACTGTAAAACCCTATGTAATAATCAGTTGAGTTAACTACTTCGCTTGCAGCAATAAACCAGTTGCCAAAATATCTTTCGACATTTCCAACTTCCTGTGGGACTATTAAAAATTTGCCGTGCTTTAAGCGGCTTATGACTTTTCTTTTTACCATCTCACTTAGCAGATCTGTAGTTTGGTTATAATCTTTACTGAGAATTATTTGGGCGTCGGATATGGTAAAAACAGGCTTATTTTCCTCATAAAGCCTGCCGATTAAATAAGCACTGACTTTTCCCAGGGTTCTAAATTGATTCATTTTTATAGTCTCCATCAACTCTTTATGTAGTAATTATAGCATTATATCCTGTATTATATACATAAATAGTAGACATTTAAAGAACTAAATCAAAAAATCTTTTATATTGTTGTTTCTGTTAATCTAAAACTACCCAACTTAAATTAATATTTCCCTGAAGCAAAAATATTCATCTATAAACGCTTAATCTGAAAAAATTTATACTCATGCACATTTACAAAATGTAAAATATATTTTACAATATTTATAGTTTTTAAAGTTTAATTAAAACTATTTGTAAAATTATTTAACCAATATATCAGAGGTTGTTAAAATGAAAAAGGAGAATTTAAATATAGCTGTCGGAGAAAATATCAAAAGAGCCCTAAAAGAATCTCGCATAAGCCAGGAACAAGCCTCCGGAAAACTGAACATATCCAGGCAAACCCTATATAATTATATTAACGGTTCAACTCTTATAGATTTTGAAAAATTACTAAATATAGCTAGCCTTACTAATCGAAGCATAGACTTCTTTTATAAAACCAATCAAGCATTCGGTAATTATAAATTCCGTTCAGATATTCCAATAAGTACTGATCTAAAGATTAAGTTTGAGGAAAGAATAAGAAAATATGATGAGATTGAAAAGATTAATAAGATATCACCATACCAACTTAAAATCGGATTATATTTAGACAAATTTGACAGAGATCGCATAGAAAACATGGCTGAAAAAACCAGATGCCTCTTGGATATCGGTGTGGATAATTCGATTTCCAACCCTATTTATGAGCTTGAAAAAAATGACATAAAAATAATCCAGTTTCCTGCAGAGAATCATGATATTTCCGGTTTTTCGGCAAACAATGACAAGCTGGGGGATTGTATATTTTTAAATTCAAGTTGCACTATTGAGCGTAGATTTTTTACCGCCATGCATGAGCTGGCTCACCTGATTTTTCATAAAGACGATTACAGGGGAGATTTAAAAGTTGAAAATGAG
>JAPLCN010000108.1 GCA_026392215.1 Actinomycetota bacterium
AAATAAGCCTTTGCCGCTTCAGCTAAATTTGGAACCAGATCAAGCCTTCTCTGATAAACATTTTGAACCTGGGACCATTCCTGATCAACTTTAACATTCTTTGCTGTCATGTTGTTTCTGATATTAACTAAAACTCCAAAAAATATTGCAACAGCTATTAAAACTACTAATACAAATATTGCAATGCACCCTATGGCGAATTTTTTATTCAATTGTCCATGCCTTTCTACTAGAAAATATTAAAGTAAGTTATCAACTTATCCCTGCATTAAACTTAAAACTTAACTTAAAATGCAATAATACTAATTTTACGTCCGAATTTAAAAACTACTTCTTTACACATACTTTTACTACAGCCGGACGGATAACATAATCATTTAGCATATAGCCTTTTCTTAAAACAGAAATTACGTGATGGTCTTTAAATTCATTACTGACTTCAGTAACAGCAGCTTCACATATCCGGGGATCAAATTCTTTGCCTTCAGGGTCAATAACTGTCAAACCCTCTTTTCCCAGAACTTCCATTAATTTACTGTAAATCATCCTGACTCCCTTATGAAATTCATCTTCACTTTCTTCTGATTGGCCTGAAGGGTTAAGAGCATTTTCAAAGCTGTCAAGAACGGGCAGAAATTTATCTATCAGATCTTTATTTGCCCTTTTAATAAGCTCAAGCTGTTCCCTGAGAGTTCTTTTTCTATAATTTTCATAGTCTGCCTGGGTTCTTTTAATCCGGTCCATGCATTCATCGCAAGATTTCTTTAAGTCCTCCTTGTCTTTTTTAAGAAGCTCAATTTCTTCAAGTAGCTCTTCAGCAACCAGGCTCTGGTTAATAGCCCCTTCAGTTACCAGAGATTTTAAATAATCACCGTTGCCCTTTGATTTTTTGTCTTCTTTACTGTCAGTATTTAAATTTTCTTCTTTTTGTTCTTTATCTTTTTTTTCTTTCATTTCCGGCTTCCTATTCTTTAATATTATTTAATTCAAATCCAGGAAGTGACTTAAAGTAATATTATATAATAACATAAAATATTTTCATAAATAAAAAAAGTCCCCTTATAAATACAGCAAAGTAAATGCCTGCTGATTATTTATTTCCCACTGCTGGTAATAAATATATCCTCGGTTGAGACTGAAAATTAAAAAAGTAATGATAAAAAAAAACTGAAATTATTGAAGTTATATAATTTTTTTTCATTTTACTTTTTTAATTTTGTTTGCAATTTATATAAAAGTTTTTTCAAATACTATTTTCCAATCTTTATTTTCTTCAACCAGATAAATATATTTTTTATATTCTTTTACTTCACTATTTTTATATTTAACATTAAACTGTGCAACAACTTTTACCAGGTTGTCTTTGGCTTCATAACCAAGGTAAGTTGTTTTTTTAATTTCTATTGTATCTATATCAGTAAGGATTAAATCTAATTCTTCCTTGAATTTATCCTTGCTTATATTATTTTTATCTTTAACTGATAATAAATTATCATATATATAGTCAGGAGATTTATTATCTAAAGCCTTTAAAAAATCAATAACTGCTTTTTCCGGATCTGTCTTTAAAATATAAGCTGCATCAATCTTTAGTTTAGAAATACTGCAGCTGCTGAAAAATAAAATCATTAAAATCAAAATAGAAATTAACAAAAATCCGGCTGCATATGCCTTTAAATATTTCTTTTTTGTTTTCCTTTCCAATTCAATTCTATTTGTTGCTGGTTTTATAAAGTTTTATTTAATTATTTTACTTCTTTATTCGCTTAAATATTCTTTTATTGCCTCAAAAATACACAAACTTACTTTGTTCTGATAATCAATATTATTTAAATTTATTGCTTCAGAAACATTTGAAATAAAACCCGGTTCCACCAGAACTGCTGTCATGTTTGTATCTTTTAAGATGGCATAGCTTGTTCCGTGAACCCTGCAGTCTGTCATATTTAATTTTTTAACCAGATTATCCTGAATCAGATCAGCAATTTTTTTACCTCCGATGGAAAAAGATTTTAAGCCCTTAAAATAATAGCAGCTTGAACCGCATGCATTAGAATCCATGCAGTAATTCAGGTTAATACTGACAAGCAAATCTCCTTTGCTTTTATTTGCTTTTTTAATTCTGCTATAAAGCCCTGGAATTATTTTTTTTGATTCATCAACAGTAATAAAGACATCAAAACCTTCTTCTTCTAAAAGTCTCCTGCAGCCATTAGCAATTTGGCTGCAATTCAGTATCTTATTTTTTAAACAAGGTTTCCCTTTTTCCTCACCGTCGGCTGGAAATTCGCCATAATCCAGTATTATTTTCTTTCTGCTAC
Source organism: Actinomycetota bacterium (assembly GCA_026392215.1). Taxonomy (GTDB): domain Bacteria; phylum Actinomycetota; class Humimicrobiia; order Humimicrobiales; family Humimicrobiaceae; genus JAMDDL01. The sequence goes on from JAPLCN010000108.1 coordinate 2,322, forward strand.
TTTTTTTCTTTTTTAAATCCTTAACAAGTGGAAAATTAGAGCTTTTCTTTTCATTTATTATTCTTTTCAGGCTGTTTAGATGTATCAGAGTATCTCCGCCTAAAATTCCATCAGGATTTAACTTCATATTTTTTTGAAACTCGACCAAAGCCTTCCGGGTGTTTTTGTCAAATATCCCGCTTTCATCGTTTTTAAAAAAACCTAGTGTTTTCAGCCAAAGCTGCAAAGTTTTAACATCATCACCCCTGAATGGCGGCTCTTTTAAATAAAGCATTCTTTCGCCAATAGTATAGCCTGCGTCAACAAGCTCCTGCCAGCATTCATCATCAACTATTCCCGTAACAGATATGGACCTGTCCTGCTGGAATCTTTTAACAGCATTTTCTGTTTCAGGTCCGAAAATACCATCTATTTCCCCTGGGCCCAGGTTATAGCCCAAAAGCCTGATTCTTCTTTGGATGTCTATAGCTTTTACTCCTTTTGAGCCCTTTCTGATTAAAGTCATCTTACTGCTCCCGCTAGATAGATTTTATAAAAATATTTTATGTTTAATATTTTTTATAATATGCCTGATAAATACTTTTCAGCAGATGTTGCTGCAACAGCGCCGTCTGCCACCGCTGTGATAACCTGTTTTAATGGTGTATTTCTGACGTCCCCTGCTGCAAAAATTCCGGGAAAAGACGTCTGCAGGTTTTTATCAGTCAGAATATATCCATATTCGTCAAAATCAACCAGACCATTTAATAATTGTGAATTAGGATTTATCCCGACATATTCAAAAACTCCGTCAATTTTCAAAGCCTTTATTTCACTGGTTTTCTTATTTTTTAAAACTATTTCTTCAATCCTGTTTTTACCTTTAAATTTTATGACTTCACTGCTTAAAATAAAATTCATTTTTTTGTTTGCAAAACCCTTTTCCTGTATAACTTTTGATGCCCTTAATTCATCACGTCTGTGTATTACATGCACTTTACTTGCAAACTTCGTTAAAAACAAAGCTTCTTCAATAGCGGCATTCCCCCCACCTATAACTGCAACTTCTTTATCTTTATATAATGCGCCATCACAGGTTGCGCAAAAGGATATGCCTTTGCCTATAAATTCATCCTCGCCTTCTGCTCCAAGTTTTTTAGGGCTTGCCCCTGTCGCGAAAATAATTGTTTTGGTTGAGAACTGAAAGTTTTCGGAACTGCATATAATTTTTTTACTAAAATCTTTGCTGATTTTTATTTCTGAAATTTCACAAAATTCAATAATTTCCACTCCGAATTTCTTAACATGAGATATTATATTCTGCATCAGATCATAACCTGAAATATCATTATCAAAACCCGGGTAATTATCTATTATATCCGTTGTAATAACCTGGCCGCCAGCCATATATTTATCTGTTATGGAAAAATTTATACCAGACCTATAAGCATATATTGCTGCTCCTAATCCTGCAGGACCTGATCCTATTATTAAAAGTTCTTTATTAATTTTCTGCATATTTTAAAAGAATAAATAATTTTTAATAATTTAATATTTCTTTTATTTGCAATCATTATGCTTTTATTATATCAGCTGTATTAAAAGCCAATTACTGATCTATTTTAAACAAATAATTACTGCATAAATAAACATTAACACTCTCCACGGCTAAAGCCGGGGGCTTTCTTGCTTGGAGGTCTGTAATTTTTATGACCATAAACAAATTTTATTTTTTTGAGGACAAACGATAGGTTTTAGTTTAAAAAAATTATGCCCTGGCACTAATTTACCCTGGATTGTTTAATTTGCTTTTCTTGTAATTATTTATATCTTTTTGCAGCTTCTTTTAAACGAGACTCAAGCTCTTCTTCAGTCTTAACCACTGATATATCAGGGTCAAGCTCCATTACAAGCCTGATTGCAGATCTGACAATCACTGTATTTGCTATTTTATGACCGCCGGATTTCTTGCACTGCATCCCTACATCTTCAAGATAAGCAACCATATCAGAGGGCATAGTTATAGGAACTCTGAAGTAATCTTGCTTTCTTTCTATCATTTTGCTACCTCATATTGTTATGAATTTATTGCATTTTTATGCATATGATTATATTCATTAAAAAACAAATTGTCAAATATTTAAAATAGTGAACTGAACTGCCGTATTAATAGTTCCAGGAGTCAATAAAGAGCGTCCCCGATGACACGATGACAATATAATTTTCAAAATTATATTGTTAACTTAATTTGTTGTTAAATATATAATATAATTTATTAATATAAATTTATAATAAAAATTAAAAATAATTTATTTTCAGGAATTCAATATGCCGCATAAAGAAATCAGCGCCCAGGAAAGAAGAGAAAAACTAAATAATGAACTGAACCGGATGCTGCCTATGATAATAGAAATAGGGGTTGAAAAAGTCATTCTTATCGGCTCAATGGCTACAGGAAAGACCCACTCGTTAAGTGATATTAATTTAATCATAATAAAAAAAACAAATAAAAGATTCATCGACAGGCTTGATGAATTTTATAAAATCCTTATGCCGAAAGTCTCAATAGATATTTTGGTTTATGATCCTGTTGAATTTAAAAAAATGTCAAAAAGCAATTTATTTGTCCGACATGCTTTAGAAAAAGGCCAGATTTTATATGAAACGCCAAAAAGTTGAAGATGCTCTAAGATGGGTACTACAGTCTGGAAAGGACCTTGAAGCTGCCAAGTATAATTTTGGAGGAAGATTATTTAATGTTGCCTGTTTTTTAGCGCAGCAATCAGCAGAAAAAATGCTGAAGGCTTTTCTTATCAAACATGGTGATAATACAATCTGGGGCCATTCAGTTGCTGATCTTGTTGATGATTGTTCTCATATAGATTCAAGCTTTGAAAGTCTTTTCAGAATAGCCGGCCCTTTAGATAAATATTATATTCCAACAAGATACCCTGATGGATTGCCAGGCGGTATTCCCTCAAATGCCTATATAGAAGAAGATGCAAAAATGGCAATAAGCATGGCAGAAGAAATAATGGATTTTGTAAAATCTAAAGAAAATTTCTATAACAGTTAACCTGTTCTTTTTATAGTTTTATTTACATGCCGTTCATTACTTTTATTTTATTGAAATCTCCCGTTGTTGCTGCAACAAGTACCGGCTTCATATATTCATCTACCTGACTGGGGTTTAACGGCACCGGCATGTTTTCAAGTTTTGATTTAAGCTGTGGATTTTTAGCTGCGTTTAGTGCTCTTGTAATGTGTTTGTCGCCAAAACCTTTTATTTCATCAAGTTTAAAAGGAAAGTTGATTTGTCTTGAAAATTCTGTCATTGCTTTTGCAATAGCTATGCCAAGTTCCTTACCCCTAAGTTTTGATATGTCTTCTTTTATATACTTCTTATATATTACCCCTATTTTTCTTAACTTGTTTTCAATTGCCGGAGAGAAAAAAACAGTGTAATAAGGATTTAATATGGCGCAGGCTTTCCCGTGAGTTAAAATATCTACAAAAGAAAAACTGTTTAAATGAGCGCCGTTTGTCCCATAAAGCATTATTGAATATGCTCCCAAATCAGTTGCAAGCCCAATATTTTCTCTTAACTTTTCATTTTTCAAATCTTTTACCAGCTCCGGCAAATTATTTACTATCAGTTCAATTCCCGTCAGACAGATTTCTTGGGTAAGTTTAAAGTTTTGAGCTTTTTCATCTGCTCCATAATAAACTTCAAGGCAATGGGAAAAACTATCCATTGCTCCATCTTTAGTCAGGCTTTCAGGCACGGTTAAGGTTGTTAAATAATCAAAAACTGACCTGTCGGGAATAACGGCACTGTCAACAATTAATTTTTTCTGACCTTCACTTAAATCTGTTACATTCGAGTATTTTGTTAAATGAGATCCTGAACCCGCAGCCACCTGAACAGCAATCAAAGGATATAATCTCTTAATGCCGGCCTTTGCCATAATTTCACTTACCTTGCCGGCACCAAAGAAAGGTTCGAGGTTGTTTTCACCCGGACTAAGAACAGATAAGACATTAGCTGCTTTTGCGCAATCAATTGCAGAGCCTCCTCCAACGCAAACAATACTTTTTGGCTTTACTGATTTTATTAAATCTGCTAAAGCAAAAACATCTTCATTTGGAGTATTTTCTTTTGCTGTTCCTGATTGAGCGATTACTTTTATGTTATTTTCTAACAATATCTTTATTACTTCATCTCTTAAAGGTCTAGCCCACTTATTCTGTGAAATAATAAGAAGTGTTTCTTTTCCAAATTCCAGCACAAATTTGCCCAAATCACTAAGGCAGCCAAGCCCGAATGAAAAATCACTGCCTTTGTATTCCTTAAGTAGTTTTTCCGCAAGTTTTATTTTATCTTCCATTTTTTCTCCATTTTTTTAATATTTAATTATAAATCTTACCTTTTAAAATTACGCAGAAGTAATAATTTTAATTATGCTATAACTACTCATTAAAAGAAATTCAATGTTGATGAAATAATATTTATATTATTTTACTGCAATCAAAAAATCATCATCACTTATTATTGATTCGAGTAATGCAGTAAAAATACAAGTGGTTCTGGCATGTGTACTTTTTAGTAAGATATTTTTTATATCATAAAGGAAAGAGAATATATAAATAATACTTTCAGCAACCAGTTGTGACCCTGGCATAATGGTGAATCTCGAAATACTAATAGCAAAATGGCAGGTATAAAAAAGTTTTATTGCAAAGATTTATAATAAGGCAGCATCAGTTTTCCACACTCATACTGGAAATTATATCAACACCGCTGGTTAAGATATTGTTCAGGATAACATCGCCCATTTTAACAGGAACTTCTACTTTCACTTTTTTTAACTCTTTAACCATTCGTATTATTTTTTCTTTTGGAGCACCGATGTTGCTTCTGACGGGTAACCTTAAAATACTATCTGAATTAATGCTTACAGTTGTAGTGAGTATTCGCCTTGGATTAATAATTTCATCTTCAGTAAATTTCCAGCCTTTTTTGCATTGATTTCCAGAGACTGATAATATTTTTTTGCCGTCAAATTCAACTTCAATATTGCATCCAGCAGGACAGCTGATGCAATTTATATTTTTTATTAAAATTGGCTCTTTCATTATTTTTTTTCTTTAATATTAACTGTTATATCCGATATTTTGCTGGAACTATTATTAACTGCAATATTATTTTGTTTTTTTGCCCCGTCTTTGTCATCAATCTCAATTTGACGAGTTGAGCTATCGCCTGATAAATTTTTAAAATATTCCTTACCAATTTTTATATCTATCAATTCACCCGGTAATACATATTTTATCTTTTGTTTAAAATTTATATGCTTAAAATCAATTATTGCATTTTTTAAAGGAAATTTAGCGCGAATTTTAAAAATTACATCTTTTTGCAGCGATATTTTTTGTGGAACACAATATGCAACATTTTCTCCTGGTATTATATTGACCTGAGAATAATCATAAGAAACACCTTCTTTTTTATTTAAAAAATCAATAGCACTAGTGGCGGCGGTGTAACCATCTTCAGTTACATTATCAGCAATGTCGTTTACAAAAAGCGAATTCCCGCATGCAAAGATCCCTTCCACACTGGTTTGAAAATATTCATTTACAAGGGGTCCGCCGGTATTATTGTCAATATCTATCCCGCATGTTTTAGAGAGTTCATTTTCAGGTATGAGGCCGACAGATAATAACAGGCAGTCACATTTTATCTTATTTTTTTTGAAGCCAAAATTAACTCCCAATGAGTTTAATTGTTTATCTACTTCAGATATTTCAACAGCTTCAATTCTTTTTTCTCCATAAATATTTGTAACAGTATGGCTTAAAAATAAAGGTATTCCATAATCTTTAAGGCATTGTGAAATATTTCTTGAAAGCCCGGTAGAAAAAGGCATAATTTCATATACCCCTTTTACGTTGCACCCTTCAAGTTTAAGTCTTCTTGCCATTATAAGTCCTATATCCCCGGATCCGAGGATTAAAACATCTTTCCCAGGCAGATATCCCTCTATATTAACCAATTTTTGTACAAATCCTGCAGTAAAAATTCCAGCAGGCCTTGTCCCCGGAATTGATATCTGTCCCCTTGTTTTTTCCCTGCAGCCTAGTGCAAGAATAACAGACTTTGTTTTAATTTTTATAACTCCGATATTTTTGCCCGCAATTATAACTTCTATAAAATCATTACCTTTATAAAGTGATAAGGCTGTTGTTTCAAGCATTACTGAAATTTTATTGTTTTTAAGTTTATCAATATAAATTTGTGCATACTCCGGACCTGTAAGCTCCCTGTTAAGAATTTTCAGTCCAAATCCGCTATGGATGCATTGAGGCA
>JAPLCN010000179.1 GCA_026392215.1 Actinomycetota bacterium
ATGGAGAAAATAAATGAACGAAGTAAAAAAATTAACCGAAGGTGATGTATTGAAGGCTCTTTCTGAAGTTTACGATCCGGAAATACCTATAAATATTGTTGATTTGGGATTGATTTATAAGGTTGATATAAATGACAATAACGATGTTGATGTAGACATGACATTTACAACAATGGCATGCCCCATGTATATGTATATCAAGGAGCAGGCAAGAGAAAGAATTGAAAAAATGGAAGGAATCGGCAAGGTAAATGTAAATCTGGTCTGGGAACCTAAATGGACTCCTGAAATGATTTCAAAAGAAATAAAGGAAAAGCTAAGCAAGCAGGAAGGATAGACTGGCTGCTTCCATTTAAAAATTTTAAACGCTGCCAAATAAAACAACAGTTTAAAGATTTTTAAAATCTTTTTTGTTTAAAATTTTATTTTTTTAGGAGTTATAAAAAGGTTTTTAACTGACAATAATTATTAAGTTTAAAGGGGTATAAAAATCAGCATATTAAGATTATGCGCTGCACAAATAAATCCTACTGTCGGGGATTTTGAAAGAAATTTTTCTTTGATTGCAAAATCAATTGAAAAGGCTGAAGAATTTTCCTGTGATGCTGTTATATTTCCTGAACTTGCATTAACTGGATATCCTCCGGAAGACCTTTTATTAAAACCTTCCTTTATAGATAAAAACTTGGAATATATTGAAAAGATAAAACTTCTTTCTGAAAACATCGTGGTGATTTGCGGTTTTATCGGGCGGGAAAATGAAATATACAATGCTGCTGCGCTCATGCACGATAAAAAAATAGTATCTGTTTACAACAAGCAGCATCTGCCCAATTATTCAGTTTTTGATGAAGAAAGATATTTTCAAAAAGGCAACAGGAACAAGGTATTCAGGATAAGGGATATTCTGGTTGGCGTAAATATATGTGAGGATATTTATTACTGCGAGGGTCCGGCAAAAATTCAGGCAGTTTATGGTGGTGCACAGCTTATAATAAATATTTCTGCCTCGCCTTATCATGCCGGTAAAATTTTTGAACGGGAGAAAATGCTTCATACAAGAGCCACCGACTGCAGGGCTTGCATAGTATATGTTAATCTGGTGGGCGGCCAGGACGAGCTGGTCTTTGACGGAAGCTCTTTGATTATAGATGCAAATGGGGGCATACTTGCAAGATGCAAGCCTTTTGAAGAAGACATCCTTGTTTTTGATCTTGATTTAGAAGAAATTCAGTCCATAAGATTAAAAGATTCAAGATATAAAAGCCAGAGGCTTGAACTTTCCAGAGAAAATATCGAAATTCCCGAAATAATTCAAGTACCGTTAAATAATTCAATTAGCTTAAATAAAGCGCGGTATTCAAATAAAAAAATAGCCGGCAAATCTGAAAGCATAAGCTATGAAGATCTGATAAGTTGTGAAGAAGAGGAAATTCTTGATGCGTTGATCCTGGGTACAAGAGATTACCTCCATAAAAATGGATTTAATAAGGCAGTTATAGGTTTAAGCGGAGGTGTTGATTCGGCGCTGACAGCAGTTATTGCTTCAATGGCTCTAGGAAGTGAAAATGTAACGGGAATTTTAATGCCCTCTCCGTTTTCCAGCCAGTCCAGCATTGATGACTCTGTTGCACTGGTAAAAAATATAAAAATAAATTCAATGAAAATCCCTATTTCTGAAATTTATGGTTCTTACCTGGAAATACTTAAGGGTATTTTTAAATCAGGTGAAATAAACCTGACAAAAGAAAACATTCAGGCAAGAATCAGAGGGAACGTTTTAATGGCCCTTTCAAATGAATTCGGATGGCTTGTCCTTTCTACAGGCAATAAAAGCGAAACAAGTGTGGGCTACTGCACCTTGTATGGAGACATGGCAGGAGGCTTGTCGCCTATCAAGGATATATATAAAACAAAAGTTTATGCCTTATGTGATTTTATCAATAAAAAATATAATAAAATCATTCCCAAAAACATTCTTACAAAAGTTCCTTCGGCAGAGCTAAAGCCTGATCAAAAAGATCAGGACTTTCTTCCACCTTACGACTTGCTTGATAAGATCATAGAGGCATACATAGAAGAGGATATGGACTTTAATTATATGGTCAACAACCTTGGCTATCCAGGCGAAACTGTAAAAAAGGTTATGCATCTTATAGATATCAGCGAATATAAGAGAAGACAGGGCTCACCTGGAATAAAAATCACCAATAGGGCTTTTGGCAAAGACAGACGCTATCCCATAACAAACAAGTTTGCAGAGTAAGTGCCATATATATTACCCATATATAAGAATGAAATAAATATTATAAATTCAGGGGATAATTAATTTAATGGATAAGATCAGGGTTATTTCCAGAGAAAGAAATTTGGTACAAAAAGTAACTGGATTGCTTGAAAATAATTTTATCGTTACTTCAAAAAAAATGCCTGAAAATTTTTCTTATTTTCAGTTAAATAACCCTTCCCTCGATAAAGAGGATGTTAATGATGTAGGTCTTATTGTTCTTGATTTGACTAACCTTATCATTGATAAAAGCTTCTTGAGCAAAAGTATAAGTGATTCTCAAGGCTATTCTGAGAATATTTTAGATTTGTCAAACAAAAACTATGATTACGCGCTACTAAAAGAACTTAAAAGGATTCAAATTCCTAAATTACTTATTATGAATGTTGATCAGGCAGAGCTGCTTCTTGGCAATTTGATTAGATATGAAGATGTAGTTTTGTTAAAGCAGCTGAGTGAGGAACTTTTGTTAAGGGTAAATCTGATATTAAATAAATATAACACGACAGACTTGAAAAATATAATAATTATTGAGGATATGATTATTAACCTCGAAAAATATGAACTTTCCGTTAATGGGAGTGTCATCGAACTTACTTTTAAAGAATTTGAGATGATGAAATATTTGATCCAAAATGAAAATAAAGTTTTTTCACGAAACATACTCCTGTCCAAAATATGGGGGTACGATTTTTATGGCGGTAACAGGACAGTTGATGTGCACATGAGAAGAATACGCTCAAAACTTCCTTCACCTTACGACCAGATGTTTAAGACTATAAGAAATGTAGGGTATATGTTTTCCCAAAAGATTTAACATAGATTTAACATTTCTGTAACTTAATTGAAATATAATTAAGATAATATCGAAACATAAAATTTAATTTTTTAATTAATTCTTAATTTTTGTATTTAAAAAAGACAAATCGCAAGGAGGAGCAATGACTGACAGTAAAAAATTAGACGAAATGAGGGAGTTTGTTTTAAAAAAAGCCAAGGACAACCATATAAAATTCATTAGATTATGGTTTACTGATGTTCAGGGCATGTTAAAAAGTTTTTCAATTACAGTTGAGGAGCTTGAAGGTGCACTGGCTGAAGGTATGGGTTTTGATGGTTCTTCAATCGAAGGTTTTTCAAGAATTGAAGAAAGCGACATGATGGCTCTGCCAGATCCTTCAACTTTTCAGATACTTCCATGGCGGCCGTCTGAAAGTGGCGTTGGAAGAATGTTTTGCGACATAATGCAGCCTAATGGTGAACATTTTGAAGGAGATCCAAGGTGGGTTTTAAAGAAAAACCTGAAGAAAGCCAAGGATTTAGGGTATACATTTTATGTAGGACCTGAACTTGAATATTTTTACTTCAAAAGCGATAAGGGAACCCCGGAAGTACTGGATCATGGCGGATATTTTGATTTGACAACACTGGATGTTGCCAGCGACTTGAGAAGAGAAACAATTCTTTACCTTGATTCCATGGGGATAGGTGTTGAATATTCGCACCATGAAGTTGCGCCATCACAACATGAGATTGATTTAAGATATGCTGATGCATTGACAATGGCTGACAGTGCAATGACTTACAGAATTGTCGTTAAGGAAATTGCAATGAACCATAATGTATATGCAACCTTTATGCCGAAGCCTATATTCGGAGGAAATTGCAATGAACCATAATGTATATGCAACCTTTATGCCGAAGCCTATATTCGGAGAAAACGGAAGCGGAATGCATGTTCACCAGTCATTATTTAAAGGCGACAAGAATGCTTTCTTTGACCCAAAAGACAGTTACAGTTTGTCCACTGAAGCAAGAAGTTATATTGCAGGTCTATTAAAGCACTGCAGGGAATTTGTAGCAATTACAAACCAGTGGGTTAACTCTTATAAGAGGCTTGTTCCTGGTTTTGAAGCACCCGTTTATATTTCATGGGCAAGAAGAAACAGATCAACCCTGGTAAGAGTTCCGCAATATAAGCCTGGCAAAGAAAAAGCTACAAGAGTTGAATTCAGGTGCCCTGACCCGGCATGTAATCCATATCTTGCATTTAGTGTAATGCTTGCTGCCGGTCTGGAAGGCATTAAAAATAAATATCCCCTGCAGGATCCAATTGAAGAAAATATTTTTGAAATGGATTATAAAATGAGAGAAAAAGCCGGAATTGATACTTTACCGGACAACTTATACGAAGCAGTTAAAAATCTTGAAAACAGCCCGCTTATGAAAGAAACACTTGGAGAGCATGTGTTTACGAAGTTTATTGAAAACAAAAAAATTGAGTGGGACAAATACAGAACTTTTGTAACAAATTATGAAATAGACAATTATTTACCTATTTTATAATTTTGGAGTTAAAAAAATTACAAATATTAGCTATTAACAAAAAACGAATGCTCCTTCGTATGAAATTAAAAAGTTAACAGCTAAAAAGGAAAGGGCCTGATTTAATCAGAGCCCTTTTCTTTTATAAAAATTAAATTTTCAATTATTATGGAATTAAGTTTAACACAAGGCTTAAAGCCACACAGGCTATTCCTGCAAGCAGCATCTTTAACCCGCTTATTATAAGCCTTGCTTTTGAAATTTTACCCAAAAACAATCCGATCCCAAACAACATAATCAAAGAAATTCCAAAAGCTAAATAATAACATAAGTTTATTGATAAATATTTGCCAAAGAAAAATGGAATTATCGGAATCAAAGCAGTAACTACGGGTGATAGGCCATTAACTAAAGCAGAAACGCGCGAAGCATACCGCAGTGCATAATAAATTACCGTAAAATCCAGATTGTGAAGAGTTGAACTCTCCAAATCATCCAGTTCCTTGTTTCTTTCAGCACTTTCAAAAAAATATGCACCCCATACTCCTGAAACACCAAGAGAAATGCAAATAGCAAAACTTGTCACAATTACATGCTTATAGTCACTGACCTTTACAATATAATTACCTGCAAGAACCCCGAGCATTGTAATAATTCCATCAAATCCGTTTACTGCAAAATACCTTCTTAGGTTTGAAGAAATATTTGCAATTTTGTTGTAATTTTTAATTTTATTTTGCCAGTCAAAGAACTTCTGCTTTAAATTTGAAAACATAATAAATATATTTTAGCATAATTTATTTTAAAATATATTTCTGAAAATTTCTGAAAATTCTGGTATTATAAGTAATTTATAAAAATTTTGGTGAAATTGTTTTATGCTTTTAATTATTTATTATATTATTAATTAGTTCCTGGTGATTAATTTAAGTTTTTTTGTAAATTTTTCAGTTTTATAAGCTCAAAATTTCATAATTTTTTAAACTTTAGTGAATTGTTCACCAG
>JAPLCN010000172.1 GCA_026392215.1 Actinomycetota bacterium
GCATCGCTGCCCGGGATTGTATATCCTTCTCGGGAAGGGCTGCCTGACACAGCCCTGAACTTAGGGGTTGCCCGAACCGGAAACGGACAGAGGGCGTTAACCACCTAAGAATCTTCCGACTTTAGTCGTGGAGAGTGTCAATGTTATTAGCTATGCGACCTTAGAGCCGCGTGCTCTTTAGGCACGGTAATATGTCAGAACTCTTTGTCATCAGGGAATATATTTTTGTATATTATTTTTGTTCTTGGTTTAGCAAGCATAGGTTCAGCAAATTCAAGCCATTCTGCGTAGTGAGGGGTTTGTTTGTGCTGTGCTATAGCTTTATCATCTTTATAAATCTCAACAAGTAAAAAGCGGGTAGGATCATCCTCCTGCTGCATAACATCAAATCGCAGAATCCCGGGTTCCCTGATGCTGCTCCTGGCGTTTTTAACATTTGCTTCTTTAAAAGCATCTATCATGTCTGGTTTGGCGTGAATAAAAACATGAACTATAATCATAATTTCTCCCTTGCTGCTATTTTTTTTGCATTATTAAAAAGATAAATAAATTGATTTAAAATATAAAAAGTCTTTAAAATACAGCTTTTATTATAGTATCAAACCTTAAGAAAAATTTTCTTTTTATATAAGAAATAAAGAAAAAACCATTTTATCGTTATAAAGCAAATTAAAAAGAATATATCTTTTGCAGGTCCCAAATAACCGACAAAACCATGTATTAGTATATTTACAATAATACCAAAATCAAAAAGCCCCTGGATAATATATATGGTAATTGCATTCATTCCTATAACAATGAAAGGGAATGCCCACTTTTTATATCCTTTATAATCAATAAGCCAGTAAAATAAACATAGCAAAAATAAGCTGCACCCGGCAGCAACTAAAGCAAAAGAGCTCGTCCAAAGGATTTTGTTAAGGGGGAAAATATAACTCCATGCAATACCTGAAATTATAAAAGCGGCTCCGCCGATAAGCATCCAGATAATTTTAAAAATTTGAGATTTGTTTGATTTCAATGTTCTTCCTGTTAATACTCCCAATAAAGTTGTTGCTAAAGCAGGTATTGTACTAAGGAGGCCTTCATTATCGCCATACTTATAATATAAGCGGCCTGGAATTACAAGCCTGTCCACATAACCTGCAAGATTTCCTTCCCTTGATAAATACTCTGCGGCCGCAATACCAGGGGCGGTAGCAAATTTCATGATTATCCAGTATCCGATTAATAGCACTCCTATTAATATGCCTATAACTAAAAGTTGGAATCGGGATGGAACATGCAATGCTATAATTGCAGCTAATAGATAACAGACAGCGATACGCTGCAGAACACCTGGCCACCTCATGGCAGCAAAATTAAAATCAAGAAATCCATTTACGCATAAACCAAGGAAAAACAGTATCAGCGCTCTCCTTATTATCCTTGGGTATGCATGCTTAAGATCAAGTCTTTTTTCACTTCGATATTTTGCCAGAGAAAAAGGGATAACAAGACCAACTATAAAAAGAAATAAGGGGAAAATAAGATCATAAAATGTAAAACCATTCCATCCTGAATGGCGAAACTGTACTGTAAGGCGCAGCGCCCAGTTAGACTTGCTTAATGCCAGTAATGCAATTGCCAATTCTGAACCACCTATAATCCAGAACATATCGAAACCTCTTAAAGCATCTATGGAAAGTATTCGCACTAAAGAAGTTTTTGTGGTACTAGTCATATTCCTCTTTCCCTTAATCAGAACAAAACAAAAGCTAAAAAGTAAAAAAAATATTTTTAATGTTTAATTTAGATAATATTTTATTAGAATCACGATTAAAAAAATACTAAAATTTTTTTATTGGGCCATATTAAAACAATAAAATCCTTTTTAACTTTTATCAGAATATTCTAACTTGGGGTGTTTTAATATACAATGTGTGGGGGAAATCAGGACAATTATTAACATTTTAAAATTTGATGAAAATATTATTAATCAGCGATAGCATTATAGACCATATTCACAGCAGTTCCATAGCTGAAAGGATGAAAGATATTGATTTTGTAATCTCATGCGGAGATCTTCCAAACTATTATCTTGAATATATTGTTACGATGTTAAATAAGCCACTTTTTTATGTAATGGGAAATCATAGTTCACAGAGGTTATATACAGAACAGGGCTTAAAAACAAGTATGCCTGAAGGGTGTATAAATTTAGATCAGAAAATTATAGAATATAATAATATTATCTTAATGGGGCTTGAAGGTTCGATGAGATATAGCCGTGGTGACTACCAATATACAGATTCTCAAATGTCATGGAAAATAAACAGGTTAAAGCCAAAGCTTTATTTAAACAGATTGTTTAAAAAAAGATATCTTGATATTCTTGTTACCCATGCTCCACCTTATAAGATCCATGACCAGGAAGACCTTTGTCATAAGGGTTTTAAGTCTTTTAATAGTTTTATAAAAGAATTTAAACCTAAATATCTGATACACGGACATATTCATATTTATGGCACCAATAATTGCTGGCTGACCAAAGTAAATGGCACAAAAGTTATAAATGCTTATGGTTATAAGGTAATTGAAATATAAGTGCTGTTAAAACTAAAATATTAACTTAACAAACTAAACAAATTGTCTGATTTTAAAACGATCGAAAATTCAACAGCAGGTATGAATGTTTCAAGCCAGGCATTTGAAAATGCAAGGTTTATTTCATTATTAAAAAACCTGAAGTATCTGCTGATTGGAAGAAATAATGAGCTTTTGTCTTTTGAAAAAATAAAAAAGGGCTTCGGGCTTTATAAGCAGGCCAGTCTTAGGGTTCAGGTTGTACCAGTTGAAGATATAGTGGGAAGCTTTGAAAGATATAGGGATTTTGACAAATTTTTTCTTCCCAAGAAAAATCATCTTCAATACAGATGGGCGCATATACATAACCTTTTAGTCAGAGATGTTATTTTACCGCCGGTCAAACTTTATAAAGTAAGTGAGATTTATTTTGTAGTTGATGGCAATCATAGAGTAAGTGTTTCTAAAAAAATAGGGGTCAGATTTATTGATGCAGAAGTTATTGAATTTCTTACAGATGCAAATATAACCCGGGAAATGGATCCAAAAGACATATTTATTCAAATAGAAAGGGAAAAGTTTCTTAATATTACCGGACTTAAGCTTAACAGGCCTGATATTAAAACAAGAATTACATCACCCGGACAGTACGATGTTTTATTAGGCCAGATTAATAAGCTGATGGTGCAATTAAATGAAAACAGAAAAGATGGTGAAAAGCTAATATCATTTAAAGAAGCATCTCTTATCTGGTATGACGATATTTATCTGCCGGCAATAGAAGTTATAAAAAACTATGGGATACTTGAAAAATTCCCGAATAGGACAAAAACTGACCTTTATATATGGATAAATGAGCACAAACGTTATTTAAGTTTAAAATATGGAAGAGAGATCGTAATTAAATTTGCTGCTAATGATTTTCTATTAAGATACAGAAAAAACCCATTCAGAAGAATAAAATTGAAATTAATAAATTTTAAATACAAAATTATGAAATCAATTTATGGCAGCAAATAGTATTTTAAGCAGTTATAAATATTCAATAAATAAATTTCTCTCAAATAAAATTTTTTATAATTTCTTAAAATAAAACTTTATTTTTATCTAAGGATAGTATATTAGCAGAACTTCAATTAAAGATCTTTTCTTTTTTCTATCGGGCTAAAAATATGACATTTCTACTTTGCTACA
>JAPLCN010000163.1 GCA_026392215.1 Actinomycetota bacterium
CAATGTTTCAAGCCTTAAGAGTGCGTCCAGTGAAGAATCAGCATGTATTGTGCTAAAGCTCCCATTGTGCCCTGTATTTAAAGCTTGCAGCATCTGATAGGCCGCCATTGAATCCCTTACTTCTCCAACAATGATCCTGTCAGCCTTCATTCTTAAAGTTTCAAATAACAATTTATCCTGGCTTATCTCATTATCTATTTCTCTGGATTTCGGTCTTGTTGTGAGAAGCCTTATATAGGGATGTTCTTTAAGTTTAATTTCCGGTGTGTCCTGAATAATATTAATAAACTCATTTTTTGGTATTAGCTTTGCCATTGTATTTAAAAGAGTAGTCTTCCCGGATCCCATTGCTCCTGAAATAATAATATTTTTCTTACTTCTAATGAACTGGGTAAGATTAATATAAGTTTCTTCACCAAACATCCCGATTTTTAACAAATCTTTTAGATTAAAGTCCAGGCAGTTAAATATTCTTATGGAAATATAAACCTTATCTGATATAGGAGGAATAACTATGGAACATCTGCTGCCTTCGTAAAGATCGGTATTTAAAAATGGGACTCTCTGATCAATTATTTTATTTGAAAAAGTTTTTATTCTGTCTATGATTAAATAAACATCTTCTATCGAGCTAAAAACTTCACCTAAATATTTTTTTAAGCCATTTTTAATAACTATCATTTCTTTATCCTGGATAAAGATATCAGTAACTTCTTTATCCTGAAGATATTTTTCAAGAATCCCTAACCCGAAAATGTCAGATAATATTTTTTCAACCAACTCATCACTGATAAAAAATTTTATGGAGGGGTATAAATTCTCCAGTTCATTGGTAATTAATATAAACAGTTTGTCTTTAAAATCATCCTTGCTATCAAAATCAGGATTAAATATATAATCACCTTTCTTAATCCTGTCTTTGATCAGATTTGTTATTGTCTTTTCGTCATTTTCATTTAAGGCCCGGTTTTCGCTAAGCCTTTCCTGTAAACCCATAAATTCCCCCGCTTGAAATTAAATTACTTATTAATTTGCTTACTTCAATATTGAACCTGGATCTGATCAGGTTATTTATATTAAAAATAATTAAACTCTTATTAAATTTTTTATCATATGAAATAAAGCCTTTAACGGGAAAATCCAGTATTTTTGCTATATCCTTAATTTTAAATAAATCAAATATTTTCTTTTTGTTTATGACTAACTGAAATTTATTCTTATCAATTAAGAATTTGCTGTTCAGAATGAAAATAAGTTCAGAGATTCTTGAAAGGCTTTCAATGCTGGGTTCAGATAAAAGGATAATAGCATCAGAAAATTTTAATGCATCTATAATAATCCCGTTTAATACCGACTGTGTATCAAGAATAATTACATCATATATTTCCGATATAAACTGAAATAAGCGGTGCATTTCAAGACCTGTGATAACTTCCGCATTGATAGGGTTGGAAAATCCTTTCAGAACATCCAGATTTTTATGAATATTTTTTACGTAATTCTTAAACCTTTCAGGAAACTTGATTGCGATATCCAGAGAATTATCATTTGAAATATCAAAAAGGGGTCCAAAGTCACCTGGTGAACTGTCAAGCTCAACTATCAGGGTTTTTTTATTTTGGTCAGTTGCAAAATATATACCAAAACAAATCGCTGCTGATGTCTTTCCCACTCCTCCTTTATTTGAAACGATTGCCAGAACGGTGCTGCCTATTTTGCCTTTATTGTTATTTATTAACAATGCATTATTGTCTGTATCCATGATCTTTATTTACGGTTTTTAATCCTGATTACTACCGATTATTATTTTATATTTTCCGCTTGAAGTTAATTTCGACAGGTAGGGAGATTCATTTATCCTGCACTTCAGATATAAAGTTGTTAACCCATTTCCACTATTTGCAAGCAGGCTATTAGTTTTATCCTGAAAATTTTTAATTGACAGGATTTCGATATTTTTTAAAATTAAATATCCGTCAATCAGGATTACATTTTCAGTAATATTAATGGTTGATGTTTCCAGATAATTATTAAAATTACTGTCTGTACCGGAGATATCAGAAGCATTAGTTTTTGAATCGTTTCCCGGGTTATTAGAATTCTGATTATTTAAAGAATTGCCGGTATCGCTATTTTCCTTATAGAATAAGCCTTCCAGATCTTTATCTTTCTCTGTGGAAACTATCATAATGTCTTTACCTACTTTTAGCTCTTCAACTATTTTTTCCTTCAACTCAAGATTAATGCTTATTAAAGCTTCATCGGGATTTAAATTCTTAGCCAGGTCTTTTTCTTTTTCTTTTAAAAACATTTCTTCAGTTAAATAATCACCTTTAAATCTATCTGTATTTATGGCCTTCCCTACAGCTTCAGACTTATTCTTAAGATAACCTTCAGGAAGTGAATTTTTAAGATAGTACCCGATAGATATGTTATTTTCTTTTACAACTTCTCCTTTGGAAATATTTTCTTTCAGGACAATAATGCCTACTTTTTCAAGATAGCTGTTCAGAAACAGATAAACTGCAACTCCTATTATCAGCGAGCCTAAAATTGCAAGTGCAACATACTTTTTATATGAATAATTCATTTTCCCTTCTTCTTATTTTGTTAAAACCTCTGTGGCAATATTTGATAAATTTTTGAAATCATCAAAATTATTAAAATTAAACAATTTAAAATCTGATTTGGAATTTAATATATCCAGCTCTTTTAAAGTAGTAATGTTCTCTATCTTAAAATAGTCTTTAAGGCTGTCTATACTGATTTTCAGTGAATTATTTTTATTAAATTTGTTTATTATCAGGATTTTTTCCAGTTCGTCATAAATATATTTGCTGTTAATATTTAAGAGCCTGCCGATGCTGCCGTTTGTACAGTCTGTAACCATTACCAGCAAATCTGCTAGGTCAACAACACCAAGATAAAATTCATTGATATTATTCGGGAGATCAAAAATAATCAAATCATATTTTTTTCGGGCAATATCTGTGAGGCTGTATATATCCTTTAAATCTATTTCTTTTGATTGCATATAGGTAGGTGGAGATTGAATCACATCTAAGTTATCTATAATATTTAGTACTGAACCGGAAAAGGCATTTTTATCAAATCCTTCTGTAAATACCATAAGATTAGGGGTTTTGGGAATATCCAGGTAATAACCTAAGTCACTTCCGCCTTCACTAAAATTCAAGTCAATAATAAGTGTTTTTAGATCTTTAAATAGCAATCCAAGAAAAATTGAAATGATGGTACTGCCTACCCCGCCTTTGGCTTTTGTTACGGCAATGATTTTTTGCTTTATGGTTCTTATCTGATATTCAGTTTTTGCTGATTTTCTGCTGGTACTATATTCAGGATAATTGCTTAACTGGCAATTTAAGGTCTTTCCATCAACTTTTTCAATAACATCTTTATCCTTATGATCATTGCCAGTAATATTTTCTGCTAAGATATCATCTGAAAAATTGTTCTGTTCTATGTTTTTATCTTTAGTTAACTGCCTTAAAACCGAATTATTTTCTTCGCTTTCTTTTTCTTTATTGACCTGGGTAATTTCTGCTGAAACAAATTTTGGAGAAAGTTCGGACTTTTTGATAAGCTTTTTTTCACCTTTTTTTTCAGATTTTTCAATTTTGCTCTTACTTGAAATAAGATTTATGTGCTTGCCTGCATCCTTAGGTCTGAAACTGAAAAACCCTTTAAATAATTTTTTAAAGCTGCCGGTTTTCTTATCAGCAGCTATATTATTTTTTATCTCATTAATCAATAAATCTTTTACTTTGACAAAATTTAGTGGATATTCAATATCTTTTCCTAAAATAAAAATTTTTACTTTCTTTTTTTGTGCTTTAATTATTAAGTTATTTAAATTATTTATTCTGTTGCTTATTAACAGGTAATCAACTTTTTCATATTCCATAACAAAATTAACAGCAAAATCACTGCTTAAATTTATAAAGCAAAAATCCTCCTTTATTTTTGTCAGCTCATTAAAAGTGTTGAGATCTGTATCAGCAATAATAATTTTATAATTTGAATATATAATTTCTAAATTATTATCATATGTTATTTTTACCATATATTTTTATCATATATTATATATTATAATATTATTGTATATTAGTTATTAGTATATTTAATTTAAATTTTAAAAATGATTTAGTCAATGTTGAGGACTTTAATTTTGTTGACATATTTGTCTACATTCATAAATAAATTATTTTACAAATGAAATCTGAAGCCTTATAATTTTCACTTGTATTCTTAAAACGAGCTCAAATTCAAATATATGTTTGGGTGCGAAGCAGTTATTTAAATTATTTTAAATTGTTAATTTTGTGCAATTTTATGGTGGTAGTAGCAGGATCCTTGTTCCTGTGAAAGATAAAACCCAAAAAACTATATATAACACACCAACTATCTTCTTAATTTATTTCAAAAGTTTTAATCAATTAATAAATTTGCATACTCTTTTTTTTATAAAATAATGGCAGCTAAAACAGTTTCTATAAAAGCAAAAGAAAAAAATAAGGCAGCGTTAAGCTCGGTAATAGCGGCAATTGGACTGACCGCATTTAAAATTGTTATAGGTGTTTTAACCGGAAGCCTGGGTATTCTGGCTGAAGCCGCCCACTCTGCACTTGATTTGGTTGCAGCGCTGATGACACTTTTTGCAGTAAGAATTGCCGATAAACCTGCTGATCATGACCACACATACGGTCATGGAAAGGTGGAAAATCTTTCTGCTTTGTTTGAAACATTGCTTCTTCTGGCTACCTGCATCTGGATAATTTATGAAGCTGTAAAAAGGCTACTGAATCCTTCTGCTTTCACAGTAGAAGTAACATACTGGTCTTTTATTGTAATGATCGTATCAATCATAATTGATATTTCCAGGTCAAGAGTACTGCTTAAAACTGCAAAAAAGTATAAAAGCCAGGCTCTGGAAGCTGATGCAATTCATTTCAGTACAGATGTCTGGAGCTCAAGCGTAGTTATTGTAGGATTAACCGCTTTAATGATTTCAAGGATTGTGCCAAAACTTTCATTTTTAGAGCATGCTGATGCTGTTGCAGCCCTTGTAGTTGCAGCAATAGTAGTTTGGGTAAGCATCAGGCTTGGATTTAGCACTATAAAAGCATTAATTGACTCTGCGCCTAAGGGATCAAGGGACGAAATTGTTAGAATTGTTGAAGCAGTACCCGGTGTTAAAAATGTCCATAACATCAGAATCAGGACTTCGGGAGCGTACCTTTTTATAGATATTCACATATTGGTTGATGGTAAAAAATCTTTAAATGATGTCCACTGCATTACTGATAAAATTGAGCAGGATGTTCATGTCGAATTGCCTGAAGCAGATATTACCGTCCACCCCGAACCAAATGACTAAAATAATTTTTCAATAGATGCTCATGGATTTTTAAATACGTCTTCATGTTTGCCAATTGTTCTAAGATAAATTGCATCTTGTGAATAATACCAGGTTATTCTTATTGACATATTAATTGAACATTCAAAAATTTCTTCTTTGCCTTGGATTTTTTTAGTCCTAAGTGAAGGATGAAAAATATTTTCGACTAATAATTTTAATTTTTCCTCTACAATTTTTTTTAGACTATTATCAAGATTTTTAAAATCTTTTTTAAATCTATTTGAAAATATTATTTTCATCAACTATAAATATTAGCTATTTAATTTTTTAATTAATTCTTCATAACTATCAGCTTTAAATACTCTTCCATTTTTAATATCTTCATCAGCTTCTCTTTCCATTTCCTGCCACTCTTTTGTCCAGAACCATGCTTGAGATCTATCAATCACAAGTACAGGTTTTAAAATTATTTTGTCTCCTTCAATATCAATATCCACACTATCACCTGGTTTTAAATTAAGTTTTTTTAAAATTTCTGCTGGCAAAGTAATTTGAGATCTTTCTCTTATTTTTGTTACCATTTAAACCCCTTTTAATTTTAAACGAAAAGCAAACTTTCGCATAATTGGATTATAGCATTTTCAAAAATCAACTCAAGTTATTATAAAAAATAAATGAAGGCCTGCGTATTATTGCCAGTCTTAATAAAAGATTTTTACCATGATGAGTTACCTATCTCTATCGGGCGAACACCAAAAAGGGATGGCAACTACTTGCCATCCCTCATATTTTTATCTAAGCCTGTATATAACTAAAGCTTAAACTTATGTTACATACCCATTCCGCCAGGATATCCGCCGCCTTGTGGCATTGGAGG
>JAPLCN010000095.1 GCA_026392215.1 Actinomycetota bacterium
TTGATGATATTTTTTTTGATTATTTTGATTCCATAAAAAATTTCCTTTTTTATATACAATTTTTCTAATATTTAATAATTTAAATGAAATTTTGAAACTATTTATTTTGTCCTGAACCAAAAAATAAACATTGCCACCTGCCGCTGGTAAACTGAATATGAGGGCTTTGAAGATAAAATATGTTTTTCCATCATAGGGATACTGATGAAAATAAAAAGAGTTGTAACGACTATGGGTCCTATTATTGTCATCCATATTTTAGGATTAATTCCCATTTGCAAAATCCATATTCCCCACCAGAATAAAACTTCGGCAAAATAATTCGGATGTCGGCAGTAACGCCATAAACCCCTGTCAATAAATTCATTGGAAAATGGTTTGTTTTTTTTAAACAAATCCATCTGAAAATCAGAGACAGCTTGAATAAAAACAGAAGCAATGCTTATTGTAAATCCAAGGATAGTCAGAATATTTAAAGATCCTTTAGAAACAA
Source organism: Actinomycetota bacterium (assembly GCA_026392215.1). Taxonomy (GTDB): domain Bacteria; phylum Actinomycetota; class Humimicrobiia; order Humimicrobiales; family Humimicrobiaceae; genus JAMDDL01. The sequence goes on from JAPLCN010000095.1 coordinate 494, forward strand.
TTCCAAAATATGCTGGCAGCAAAGCAATAAATACAATTAATGTCGGCATTAAGTTTATTCCTATAAGATTTGTAAGAAACCATAATCGGGGATTATCTTTTTTAAGTTTTATATATCGCCAATCCTGATGAGCCAGTCCTTTCCATCTTTTAGCCCAGTTAAAGGTAAGTCTTATACTCCAGAGAAATATGGCTGCAAAAAGTAAAATTTCAAATATTGAAAATGCAATTCCAGCAGATAATATCCAAAAAGGGATAATAATCAAAGGGGCTACACTCCAATATGGATCATATAAACTGGAATTGCCAAATATAATCCCAAAAACCCAAACAACCAGTGTTGCTGCTATATCTGCTAATAAAGAGGCTAAAAGAATATGGATATTATTAAAAAGATTAAAAACCAAAAAGCTTATAAAAAATGAAAAAATGTACACTGCTAGTACAATAATAAACGAAACCAATCTTGTTTTTATTTTAAGAACAGGCATTTATAAATCCTCTGGACTGGTATCTTGAAAATTAAAGATTTAATAATTTTCCCATTTTATAATCTGGATTTATTTTATTCAATTGTTTTCTAATTAATTTTTATTAGTTAAGTATTGTGATAAATCAAGATTAAACATAAATATTTATATATATTGACAAACTTAGATATATAAATATAATCAGTAATTAAATATAGATATAAAGTAAGCTTTTAATATATTTTTATCAATAAATTTTTTTATAAAATATATACGCATAATCGAATATAAAAATATGATGGAGAAATCGATAAAACAATATTCTGAACTGTTCAGCGCACTTTCTGATGAAACTCGTTTGAGAATAATAATACTGCTTTCAGAGAGAGAATTATGTGTTTGCCAAATTGAGGAAGCACTAAATCTCTCGCAGGTAAAAGTATCCCGCCATCTTACAGTGTTAAGGTATTTAGGATTGTTGACACTCTCCACGGCTGAAGCTGGGAGATTCTTAAGTGGTTAACGCCCTCTGTCCGTTTCCGTTTCGGGCAACCCATAAGTTCGGGGCTGTGTCAGGCAGCCCTTCCCGAGAAGGATATACAATCCCGGGCAGTGATGCTGTTACCACATCACAAGTTGTCAGTTAAAACTGACTATAGCGTGCGACCTATAGCTGCAGGCTTGACAATGGAATTTCCATTGCTTAATTGGTTTAATCCAAACTTACAAGATTTTACGCATTTCAAGATTTGGAAATACAACCTTATGTCTTGTCAAAGAACTATTTTTATAATATCAAAAA
>JAPLCN010000002.1 GCA_026392215.1 Actinomycetota bacterium
ATAATATTTTAAACCACAATATATTGTGTGTCAATAAAAATTTTAATTTCATGCAATTACAATACAGCACAATTTATTCAGCAATTAATCATCTAAAAATAATTTTCTAAATAACCCCACTGTATAAGCTATAAATCTGCTTATTTCTAAAAAAGCAAATTCGATTTCAAGCATTAATTGATTTTTACTCTTATTTATGATATTACTTAGTAATATCATATTAAGAAAGGAGTAAAAATGGATAGAAATTATATGGAAAGTGAGTTAAAAAAGATAACCTCAGACCTTGCAAAACTAGTACATGAGGGAAACTACCTAAGGGGGAATGCAGTTATCATGAAAAGGGTATGCGGCAATCCCAGATGCAGGTGTGCAGTTGAAGGCAAAAAACATATCTCTCTTTACGTCTGCAAAAAACAGGATAGTAAAACATCTATGACTTATGTTCCGGTAAGACTTGAAGATGACGTACAAAAAAAGATAGCAAATTATCACAAGATAAAAAACCTTTTAGAGAGGGTATCTGATCTAAATTACGGCCAGCTTAAATTAAATAAGGAACAAAAAGATGTTTAAAAGAATAATAAAATATTCAAATAAACACTTCAGTCTCTTTAAGAATCTGTCTTCTATTACTGACAGGAGGTTAAAACCCCGTATTGATACAATAAAAATAGTAACTGCAGTAATATGCATGCAACTATCTAATCTTGGCTCCCTAAACAGTTTGTTCCAGGCGCTCGCATCCGGCAAATATCCATCGGTTTCAACGATTGCAAGAGTAGCAGACTCTATGGATTTGGATGACATAAGAGCTGTTGGTACCAGTATTTACAAAAAGGCAAGAAAACAAAAGATGCTTAAATCTTACTGTGGAAGGTGGATAGGAATAATTGATGGCCATGAAGTAATCACATCCGAGTACTGCAAGTGCAGCCACTGCAAAAAAAGAAAACTAAAAGACAAGGACGGCAGGATAAAATATCAGTATTATCACAGCTTTACTGCCTTTATTTTAGCAGGGCCAGACTTTTCATTTACGCTTGATATAGAGCCCATACTTCCCGGTGAGGGAGAAATAACCAGCGCATGCAGGCTCATTGAGCGGGTATGCAAAAATTATCCCAAGGCATTTGAAGTAGTAATTGGTGACGGGCTTTACTTAAAGGGTAACATATTTAAGCTACTTGAGAGCCACCATAAAAAAGCTATTGCTGTTCTTAAGGAAGAAAGAAGGCAGCTCTTTGAAGAGGCAAATAACCTGTCCCTTATGGTAGAGCCAAAAACATACAAACAGGGTAAAACAAGCTACAGGGTTTGGGATCACGAAATAGAAGACTGCTGGGATGGATACGGCAAAAAAGTAAGAGTTATTGTATCAGAGGAGACGACCACAAAAAGATCCCACGTTTGTGATAAAGTTGGGTGGGAAGAAAAGACAGAGATAGTTAACTGGATGTGGGTTACAAATCTTTTTGAAGATTTTTCAGGTGATCTTAAAAATACCGTTAAAGTTTGCCACGTGAGGTGGCAGATTGAGAATAAATGTTTTAATGAAACAGTTAATACCTGGAACGCAGATCATATTTACAGACATAGCAAGAATGCAATAATTGCATTTTTGCTGCTTTTATTTACTTGCGTAAATATCTTTAATATTTTCCATGCAAGAAATATTAAAGACAGGACCATTAAATCCAGGGTATTTCTGATAGAAAAAATAAAAACAGAATTTCTTGCCATAAAAAGACCGCTTCCACTTATTCCTGTTCCTATATAACACCATCTCTTATTTTTAAGTATTTAAAAGATCACCCCTCCACACTTTAAATTTAATTTTATCACAAATACATATAGTTTAGGCACCCCAAAATCAAAAAATCGCTATAATTTTTACTATTAAAGCATAGATTTAGAAAATGCTATAAGAAAATCTTTTAAAATTATTCTTAATTTATGCTTATTTGGGGTAGAATTAAGACAAGATGATTAATTGCTGCATAAAATTAATAATTAGTGAAAAAAATCAAAAAATTTATTATTATTACTAA
>JAPLCN010000098.1 GCA_026392215.1 Actinomycetota bacterium
AGCTATTATAAGGGCCGCTAAAGAAGTCAGTGTGCCTGTATGTATCAATTTAGATCATGGGAAAAATTTTGATACAGTAATAAGAGCAATAAGGGCAGGATTTACTTCTGTTATGTTTGACTGCAGCGAAGAACCACTTGAAGTGAATATTGCAAAAACAAAAGAAATAGTGAAAATTGCACATAGTGTTGGGGTTGGTGTTGAGGGAGAAATAGGAAATATCGGAGGAGAGGCAGTTGGCGTTGCCGCTCCGATAGCTCATGCAGCAAGTGAGGAATCTTTTACAAAAGTTGAAGATGCCATAAGATTTTATGAAGAGACAGGTGTGGATGCTCTTGCAATTTCTGTAGGAAATGTACATGGAACTTATAAGGGAGCGCCAAACCTTGATTTTGAAAGAATCGAAAAAATAAATAATGCAATACCGATTCCTATAGTTCTGCATGGCGGTTCCGGAATATCTGATAATGATTTCAAAAAAGCAATAAGCCTTGGAATTGCAAAAATTAATTTTTATACTGAAATGTCTGCGAGTGCCGTTAAAGCAGCCAGGAATTTCTTAAATGAAAATCTTGAATGCATAAGCTATGCTGACTTATCTAAAATAGTTCAGGCTGATATTAAAAAGACGGTAATGGAAAGAATGGAAGTATTTGGAAGTAAAAATATTACAGCATCTGATAAAACACTCTGCATCTCATGCGACGAGTCAAGCTGCGGACTTGAAGATCCTAATTTTAAGCCTGAAGCTAAAACTGTTGTTTATGATTCACTTGTAGAATTAATAACCAAAGAAGTTATAGAAAGCATGAAAAAATAAATTATTCATATTATAAAATATATTTTACTTCGAAAATAAATAAGTATATCTAAATTTTATTTTTTAATGCGGTAATTCTGTATAGATCCTTGTTTAAAATTTTTGCTTTTACATATTTAAACCCTATATTTTTAAGCCCATTGATTATTACACTTTTATCAAGGCGGTGTTCCTTTGGTGGTCCAAAGTCACTGTCTACTTTTTCCCAATCAATTATTGCTATCCTGCCTTCAGGCTTCAATATTCTCTTTACTTCTTTTAAAAATAAATCCAAATCTTTTGTCTCATGTAAAACATTACAGCTAAAAGCCAAATCAACTGATTCTTTGGCAATTTTTAGATTATTTTCTTCAGTTTTAACAACTTCAATATTGGTTTTATTTTCTTCTTTTATTCTGGTATTTATATCTTCAAGAAGTTCTGAAGAAATATCCAAAGCAAAGACCCTGCCTTTGCTGCCGATTATTTCCGATGCCGGAAAAGTAAAATAGCCATTACCACACCCGACATCAGCAAAAGTCATTTCTTCTTTTAGGCCTGCCTCCTTTAATGTTCTGCGGGCAGGAAGAATCTTCTTTCTAAACTCACTGAATAATTTTTTTTTGTTTTCAGGATTAAATTTATGTTCCATTAGTCTGCTCTTGTTAAATGAATTATAATTAATAATTTCCCGGTATTATGTGTACCCTTGAAATACAACACTAAAATTGGTGGAGATGAGCGGAGTTGGACCGCCGACCTCTTGTCTGCCAGACAAGCGTTCTTCCACTGAACTACATCCCCGCTCTTCAAAAATTATTTTTCTGCAAAATACAACCAAATTTGGCAATACATTATTAATCTAATATTATTATTCATATCATGAATGAAAATTATTCACACTATGAATTAAAATATAAAAATAGCTGGCAATCTATTTTGATTAAAAATGCTCTCTCGAATTATCCTATAGTTATTTTAACAGGAGCAAGACAGGTTGGAAAGAGTACTTTTTTAAAAAATGATAAAAATATTACAAGATATAAATACCTAACACTTGATGATTTTGACTTGCTCGAATTTGCAAAGAAAAATCCTGAAAGCTTGTGGCAAGATTCATATTTAACAATAAATAACTAAACTTAATTGAGTTTAGTTATTTATAATGGTAATGAAATACAGTATATAGATAATAAAATTATCGCTGTTCCTGTTTCAAATTTCTTATAGCTTTTTATTATAATTGCCTTCAATAATTGATAGAAGTTGATCACTATTTTTATTTAAAAATCAAAAGAAAAATTAATATTATTTATTTTATTGCCAGATTTTATTTATACACTAAAAGGTTTATCCACATATTACTTACTCATTTTTTTAGGTTTTAGCAGTAATATTGCAGTCAGAGCAACGGCCGCGAAAATAATTACAGCAATTTCTGCCCAAAGAATTCCGAATTTTAAATTAAGATATACTGCCACAAAATCTATAACAAGGTGCGCTAAAAATGCATAAACGATAAAATAATATTTTTTATTTAAAAATGCATGCATTATCAGGACCGAAAAAGCAATCTGTACAATTATTGTAAGAACCCTCTCCCCTGCTCCCACCAGCGGCATAAACCAGCTCATTGATTCAAATTGAGTCTTTAAGGCACCTATACCGGGAAATGCCGGGAAAAACTTATAAATTATAAAATTTGCAAGAAGTGATCCCCCCACAAAAATCATGGATTCTCCCCCGCCTCCATGTCCGATACCGTACATCAGACCTTTTCCATATGATTTACCCCGGATAATAAGCCCGATTCCAAGTGTCCTGAATCCTTCCTCAAATAAAGCCGCGGTAAAAGACGGAAAAAGAATAACCATAAGAAGAAGATTGTCTCCCATAAAATAATATCTAATCGTGTTTGAAACAAAACTGTTTAAAGGTATTCTTACCAGAGAAACTAAAAATAATGCCAGACCTATAAAAAATATTACCCAGGAAACTTTAAATTTCTTTCGAAAAATTATTGCAAGTACAATCGGGAGACCTACTTCTATTATTATTGCAATAATATATGATATATCTCTTAACATTAATTCTCCCTTAAATAAGTAGTGGTGAGATTGTATATTTCCGAGCAAGCTCCACCTGGCTAACGCTTCCTGAAAGCACTGATTCTATAACTTGTCTTTTAAACTTTTCATCAAATGTTCTTCTTGCTCTCATGTCTGATGAGACCTTCCTTTCTCATTTTTAGGTACTCATTTAAGCTTATTTTAACTTAAGTTATTTTAGTATACAATGTGTTTAAGGGAGTGGGCTCGCTCCATAAACATGATTAATTTAGTTTTTTGCATAAAATCAAAAGAGAGCTTTAAACGCATAATAAACACCCTTAAGATTGACAATAATTTTGAACTTGAAGACTCTACTCCCAACCTTGAAACTCTTCAAGAAAATATAATAATAAAGCAATAGGATATTGCGGTTGTTGATGAAAAACTCACATGGCAGGATGCGGCTCTTGATCTTCTTAACAAAAAGAGTGTTAAAATAGTTCTTTTTAAAGAAGACTTTAAAAAGACAATAAGTGATATCTACAGCAAAATCCCAAAAGACAAAAATGATTTAGGAAAAACTCAAAAAGAAAATCAATCACAAATTGCCGGAAGTTCCCATGATAAACTTTATTACATAAAAAATGAAACCGCCCCCACAAGGGAACCCTTGCCGATAAAAAATATAATATACAAAGCCCTGGAAAACAAGCTTATAATTATAGGCGGCCTTTCAAAAGGAGCCGGTTCAACATTTCTTTCTGTAAATCTTGCAAAAGCACTAACAGATTTAAAAATAAGAACATCAGTAATAGAGCCTCCGCTTGATGAGCCTTATCTTTTTTACTATCTTGGCATAGATAAAGCACTAAGCATTAAATGCATGGAAAACAATTTTTATTCCTACCCTCACGCAATAGATAATGGCCAGAAAATTATAAAAAACATGGGGACAATAATAGATGATATTATCTGGATTATGCCCAGTCCCTTTGAAAATAAAATAGAAAGCTGGGACCATATAAAAATGCTCATGCTTCTTGACGCAGCCAGAAGATCTCCCATTAATATAATTGATGTCGGAACAAATTATGAACATGAAAGTATCGAATCTATTCTTTCCGGTGCAGATATGTTTTTAATAGCAGTAAATCCACTTCCTGCAGAATTAAACAAAAACAAAAGCAATATTGAAAGACTTATAAAATTAAAAAAAGAGGGTCTCCCAATAGAGTTTGTAATAAACCATTACACGCCGGCCATAACAAAAAGAGCCTTATCAGAATATTTTAAAACAACACCCCTTATTTATACCCCGGCAGTAGAAACAAGATACATCCAGGAATGCGCAAATAAATACAAAATACCAATTACCCACCCTCAGATAAGTGAAAAGCTTTTTGCCCCCATATCAGAAATAATAAAAAATATAATCCCACTGGACATATTAAAAGAAACCATAAAAAATCAATCCTTAAATGATGAAAATATAATTTATAGGATAAAAGAAAAAATAGCAGGTTTAAAAAGTGTCTTTTCGGGTGTTAAATTTTAATATTTCAGTATTTGAATCTCCAATAAAAATTTCGAGGGTATATAAATGTATACCCAGCTTATTTTCTTCGCTTACAAAGCAAATTTAGAGGTCAAAAATCTTATCCTAAATACAATGAGTACAGATCATAATTTATAATGAAAACAAATAAAAAAATAATATAATGAAAGCAATAAAAATAAAAATTGAAGACAATTCGGAGTTCGAAATTAAAGTCGAGGACGACGACCTCCCCACCCTCCTAAAAGTCCTATGGGTATTTAGTAAGCAATAGTTTGCTGATAGAATTTATATAGATACCTTTAAATCTATATAGCTGATAATATTTAATCAGTTTTAATTATTAC
>JAPLCN010000175.1 GCA_026392215.1 Actinomycetota bacterium
TTTTGCTTCATATCCTGATATATTAGTTTTATCTTTTTTATAGACTTCCGTTCTTAAATTAAGCAAATAATTATATATAAACCGTACACATCCAAAATGCTTTTCAAAAAAAGCTTTTTGTTCTTCTGTTGGATATATTTTGAACTTATATCCAATTTCTATATAATTATCATCTTTCTTGTTTTTCATTTCTTTTTTTGATCCTGTACATATTTTTCTATGGTATCTTCTGATATATGACCAATCAAATACATCTTTTCGATACTTAACTGACCAAACAATATAGTATCTGATATTATAAACCGTAGTTCTATCATGTATTAAATCACACATACATATAGTATATTAAAAAATCTATTACTTTTCAAAATATATTTTAATTATTTACTATGCAGATAGTCTTCTGTTTTAACGCTCTCATCTCGGATTTGAAAAACCGAGGATTCCCGCTTTTGTTCCTAAATTCATTAAGTGCATAATTTTATTAACTTATCAGACAAGTTTGCTTATAGAGAAATAAATTAAGGTTCATTACATTTACATTATAATCAGTAATTTTTGGCAACAAAAATACCTGTAGAAAATCTGCAAGAGGATTTTTTTAAAGAAATAAAAAATCACACTTCATGACCTCCACCCGCAGATTATTTGAACTTAAATAGCCGGCCGCCATATTTAATAATCATAAAACCCTTTTTTGCTTTTCCTACCAAGACTGCCTTCTTCAACCATTTTCTTTAAAACTGCAGGGGGGCTATATCTGTCCCCAAGCTGCCCGCCAAGTATTTTTAAAAGATCATACAAAATATCAAGCCCTATCAAATCAGCAAGCTCAAAAGGACCCATCGGATGATTAAGGCCTTCTCTTACTGCCTGGTCTATGTCTTTTACTGCCGTAATCCCCTCTTCTGACATTTTAATAGATTCATTGATGAAAAGAAGTAAAAGCCTGTTTATGATAAATCCCGGATAGTCCTTGCAGACAATTGGTGTTTTATTTATTTCCCTCATAAGATTAACAGATATTTCTAGAGTTTTTTTTGCAGTTTTGCTTCCCGGTATTACTTCAACTAGTTTCACTTTTTCAGCAGGATTAAAAAAATGAAGCCCTATAACCCTTTCGGGGTTTGGAACTGAAGCTGCAATCTCATTAATGCTTAAAGTAGATGTATTTGATGCCAGTATAACGTCCGGTCCTGCAACCCTTCTTAAATCAACAAAAATATTTTGCTTTAGAGTTAAATCTTCATTTACGGCTTCAATTATAAGTGAACAGCCTTTTAAGCCGGAAGTTTCATTTGAAAAAGAAAAGCTACCGGCAAATGATGCCCTTTGCTCTTCAGTAATCTTGCCAAGCTCAACAAGTTTCCCGAGTCCCTTAAGCATATAGCTTTTAGCAGAATCGGCTATTTCACTGTTTTTTTCGATAATTTTAACTTTAAATCCGTTTTGGACAAAAGCCTGGGCAATACCTCTTCCCATGGTCCCTGCTCCTGTTATAGCAACCATTTTTTCAGATGGTGCTGTCAATTCTGCTTTTGTTTCTAAATCCACTTCTCAAATCATCCCTTATCTTAAAATATTCATTTTTCCATTTAAAAATATTTCTCTTCTCATCATCTTAAGGTCTTTTGAAATAACCGGTTTGAAATACATCTGAGAAATTATATCTTTTTCAAGATCTATCCCCGGTGCAATCTCAATGAGTTCAAGCTTTCCAGCACTCAGCTTAAAAACTGCCCTTTCGGTCACATACATGATTTTACTTCCTTTTTCAGATGCATACTCACCGGAAAATGTAATATGTTCAACATTTGAAATAAATTTTTTATGCTGCCCTTCATTTCTGATAAATAGCTTTGCATCTTTTATGTCAACTTCAAGCCCTCCTGAGGTAAATGTACCGCAAAAAACAATCTCCTTTGCATTCTGGCTTATATTTATAAATCCGCCGCATCCTGCAAGTTTGCTTCCGAATTTAGATACATTTACATTGCCAAAACTGTCCGTCTGAGCCATTCCCAAAAAGGCTATATCAAGCCCGCCGCCGTCATAAAAATCAAACTGATAAGGCTGGTCAATTATTGCTTCAGGATTAAAAGCTGCTCCAAAAGACAGCCCTCCGGCCGGGATTCCTCCTATAGCTCCAGCTTCAACCGTTATTTTTATTAAATCAAGAGCGTTTTCCTCATTGGCTATTATTGCTACTCCTTCAGGCATTCCTATACCGAGATTTACCACAGAGCTGCCTTTAAGCTCCAAAAAAGCTCTCCTTGATATAATCTTTCTTTCATCGAGTTCCAGTGCAGGGATGTGGGACGAAGGAACTTTTACTTCTCCGGAAAATGCAGGATTATATTCTACACCGAAAGTCTGCCAGTGGTTTTCTCTTTTAGACTGCACTACATAGTCAACAAATATTGAAGGAACTTCTATCATCCATGGGCTTCGGGTATTGTCTTCAACTATTCTTTCGACCTGTGCAATAACTATGCCTTTGCTGTTTTTTGCAGCTTGAGCCATAGCAAGGACTTCAAGTGAACCTGCTTCTTTTTCCATGGATATATTTCCGAACCTGTCTGAAGACGTTCCCCTTATTATGGCGGCATTTATCGGAAATGATTTGTAAAAAAGTTTTTCCTGACCATCAAGTTCTATTAAAGAAACAAGATCCTCAGTTGTTTTGATGTTTAATTTTCCTCCTGAAATACGGGGGTCAACAAAAGTTTTTAAACCGACATGGGTTATTACCCCTGCTCTTCCCCCTGCAATTTCCCTGTAAAGGTGAGATATCACTCCCTGCGGAAAATTGTAAGCTTCAATTTTATTTTCCAGGGCAAGCCTTCCCATCCTGGGTGCAAGCCCATAGTGCCCGCCTATAACTCTTTTTACAAGGCCAGCATGTGCCAGGTGATTGATGCCTTTTTCTTTCCCGTCACCTTGTCCTGCAGCATACACAATAGTTAAATTTTGAGGGTTTCCGAATTCTAAAAACTTCTTTTCAATGGCTGCTGTCAGTTCTTCAGGATGGCCCATTCCTACAAAGCCTCCAACTGCAACAGTGTCCCCATCTTTTATAAAGTCAACTGCTTCTTTTGCATTTATTATCTTGCCGTTCACATCAAGTAACCTCCGTTTACACTGATTACCTGGCCCGTGATATAACCTGCTTCAGGGCTGGCCAGGTAGCAGACCATGCCGGCAATGTCATCCGGCTCCCCAAATCTGGCCATTGGTATTTTTAGCAATATTTTATTTGTTATTTCAGGCGGAATTTTTGCTGTCATATCAGATTTTATAAATCCCGGAGCAACTGCATTTACTGTAATATTTTTTGCAGCTGATTCAAGCGCAAGTGATTTTGTAAAGCCTATTATAGCTGCCTTGGAAGCGCTGTAATTTACCTGCCCTATATTTCCTGCAATTCCGACAACCGAGGAAATATTTATTATACGCCCGTAACTGTTCTTGCGCATCTCTTCAATTGCAAAACGCGTGCAATAGTAAGTTCCATAGAGATTGACTTTCATTACCCTGTCAAAAACATTATCGTCCATCTTATGAAAAAAGCTGTCATTTGTTATTCCTGCATTGTTTACAAGAATATCTATTTTTGAAGTTTTACTGAAAAGATACTCAAACATACCGCTTACAGCTTGTTTATCGGTGATATCGCAAGCATAAGCATATACATTTTTATACATTCCGGACAAGTCTTTTAAGGCTGCGTCTAACTTACCAGTATCTATATCATTTAAAAATACTGCTGCACCTTCAGAAGCAAGCTTTTTTGCAATTGCAAGCCCTAACCCGGCTGCAGATCCCGTAACTAACGCTGTATTTCCTTGAAGTTTCATTATTTTACTCTCCTTAGTATTATTGCCATAGCCTCTCCTGAGCCTATGCATAAGGAAGCCATTCCATAAGTCAAGTCTCTTTTTATCATTTCATGCAGCAGAGTTGCCGTTATCCTTGCTCCGCTTGCACCTATCGGGTGGCCAAGTGCAATAGCTCCTCCATTTACATTTACGATATCAGTATCAAGTTTAAGCTTGTTTATTACTGCCAGGGATTGAGCGGCAAAAGCTTCGTTCAGCTCAATAAGTTCTATCTCTTTTAAGGTCAGTCCTGCCATATCCAGTACTTTTTTAACAGCCTCAACAGGCGCTATACCAAAGTATTTCGGATCAACCCCTGCCTCGGAAACGGCAATTATTTCAGCAAGAGGTTTAAGGTTATACTCATTGATATATTTTCCCGAAGATATCAACAGCGCTGCAGCACCATCATTTATGCTTGAAGAGTTTCCTGCAGTTATTGTTCCGTTTTGACTGAAAGCCGGTTTCAGTTTTCCAAGAGAGCCAGAGCTTGCGTCTCTTCTCGGATGTTCATCAACTTTGAACTCGCTGACATTGCCTTTCCTGCCAACCAAATCAACTGTGATTATCTCATCATCAAATCTGCCGCTGTCTATGGCTTTAATTGCCTTAGCATTCGACATAGCAGCAAAATCATCTTGAGACTCCCTGCTTATTTGAAATTCCTGCGCCATACTGTCAGTTAAAGTTCCCATATGCAAATTATTTATGGGGCATGTAAGCCCGTCTTTTATTATTTCATCGATTATTTTTGCATCACCAAGCTTGTATCCTCGTCTTGCACCGTTAAGAAGATAAGGAGCATTTGACATGGATTCTGTTCCGCCTGCAATATATATATCACCGAAACCTCCCCTTATATCTTTAAATGCAATATCTATTGCTTTTAAGGAAGATCCGCAGACTTTGTTTACAGTAAAAGCAGGTGTAGACAGATCAAGCCCGGCTTTTAAAGCGCATTGGCGTGCCGGGTTCTGGCCAAGCCCTGCACTAAGCACATTCCCCATAATCAGGCCGCTAAGCAACTTTCCTTCAAGATTGTTTCTTTTAATTATTTTTTCTGTTAAGAGGGTCCCGAGCTCTATGGCGCTTTTATCTTTAAGCGCTCCTTCGAAATTGGCAATCGGGGTTCTGACGGCATCTGTAACGTAAGCATTATTCATATAATACTCCTTGCAAGCCTGTATGTTTATATTTTAAATTAAACGTTTAACATTTTTAAAATTAAAAAAATAAAATATCTATTTTTAAATACCGTAAATATCGTAGAGTTTATTAATAACTTCAATTAAAAAAGTTGTCCACCTTTTTTGCTGCTTCATTTTTATATCTTCAAGTACGCCGTAATATACCTCTGCAATCCCTCAGGTAGTTGAGCCTGAAATGAAATCACCGTCCTTTACATAAAACTACAATAATCTAATAGTTTTTTAAAAAAAGGTCTACTTCATCTTTTGTAGGCAGGGCAGGAATTACTCCTTTTTTTGTTGAAGTCAGGGTAGCAGCTGCGCTTGCTCTTTTTATTATATCTTTTACTGAGTTTTCATTTTTTAAAATTAAATCAAAGCTTTCTGCTATTATTCCCACAAGTAATGCTGAAACAAAACTATCACCGCATCCCGTAGTATCAACTGCCGGAACATCAAGAAATGTTTTGACGCTTCCCTTGTAATCTTTTGTTGCATAAACTGAGCCTTCGGAACCCATTGTTAATACGCAAAGTTTCGGCCCAAGGGAAAGTATTTCATTTATCCCCTTATCTATATCCTCTTCTTCAAAAATAAATTTTATTTCATCATCATTTAACTTTATAACATCTGCAAGATTTATCACTTCTCTTAATTGCTTTTTTGCTGATACACTGTCAGGCCATAAACCCAATCTTAAATTAGGATCATATGAAATAATTGCACCAGAGGATTTTGCAATATCTATTGCTTTTAATGTTGCCTCTTTTGACGGATTTGTAATAAGCGAAATAGATCCGAAATGAAAGATTTTTGTTTTTTGTATTTTTTCAACATCAAATTCATCAGCAGAGAGCATCATATCAGCGCCGGGGTTTCTGTAAAAAAGGAACTCTCTTGTAGTCGGAGTTGGAACAGAAACAAATGCAAGCCCTGTTCTTGCATAATTGTCAAATTGCATAAGAGATGTATCTACATTGTTAAGCTTTAATACATCTTCTAAAAAATGGCCAAAATAGTCATCGCCTACCCTTCCGATAAAAGAAGACTTTGCTCCCAGTTTTGCCACTCCGACTGCTACGTTTGCCGGAGCTCCGCCCGGAACACGCGTAAATTGTGAAACTTCGCTAAGCTTAAGTCCTGACTGTGACGCAAAAAAATCAATTAATGCTTCTCCCAATGTAATTATGTCCATAATTATCCTTTTTGTATTTATCTTAAATTTTTAAAATATTTGCAATGCATTGTATTTGTGTTATAAAAGAATCATTAAAGCTGCTTAAAATTTTTCATGTAAATTCTTAAAAGCATTTTTAAACCCAATAGCCCTGGGGTCGTTTTTTAACCGGACATCTTTATTTAATGATAAAATTATACATAAGTACATATAGGTGCGTCTATTTCTTCAAACTCAGGTTTAAACTTCTCAGGTTTTCTCCCAAAACAAACCCCCATTGTTTCATAGAAGGACACCATATTTAAATCAACGAAACGCTGCTTTATTGCATCTTGTGTTTTTATATAATTTATTTTTCCGTTTTTAATACCTGTAACTGTAACTCCTGTAATTCCGTTTGCAATAAGAATTACAGCAGCTGCTCCTGTATCCTTACCAAAATTGGCATCAAGAGCCGTGGTATTTCCTGAACGTATCAAGTAACCCGGTACAGTTTCTCTTATCTCAGGCAAAGCATTCATTTCTTCGACAAAAAGACCTTGGGACTTCATAAACTGCGCTATTTCAGTATCTTTTTTCATACGGATAGTAAGATTGTCTCTAACAAACTTTCCGGTACCACCCAGTTTTTTATGGCCGAAAGAATCCGTGCTGGCAGCATTGTCAGTGATATGTTCACCTGTCGAATCAGTCAATCCTTCGGAAACAACAATTAAATATGTTCCTGCTTTGTAAGTGCTTTTTGAGACACGCCTCATAAAACGCTTTTTCATATGTTCGTATATTATATCAAAACTGATTGGGATTTCAGGTATTAATATGCAATCTGCATCAGCTGCAATGCCTCCTCTAAATGCTGTATGCCCTGCATATCTGCCAAAGACTTCGACAATCATTATTCTGTTATGGCTTCTGCCGGTTGTTTTTAATTGTTCCACAAATCGTGCTATACGGTTAATGGCAGAGTCGCCACCTACAGAATAAATCTGAAGGTCCAGATCCATTGTCTTTGGCACATGTACGCATGGTATGCCTTTTTCTGCCAGATCTACGACCACACTTCCTGTATCATCGCCGCCTGATATAACCATGCAATCAATAGAGTATTTAGCAAGGCCTGCCTTAATTTTTTTGTATTTATCAGGATCCTGTATTTTTGGTATCTTTACTCTTGAGTTGCCTGCTTCAGATCCGGCCACCATAGAAGAAATGCTGTCAACAAGATGCTCATTAAGCTCAATAATATTCCCGCTGTCATAAAGATTATATAAGCCGGCATAGCCATTTGGTATAATATACGCTTTCATCCCAAAAGAAAGTGCCATTTCAGCCGCTCCCTTTATTACAGAATTCAATCCTCCGCAGTCTCCGCCGCTTGTTAAGATGCCTATTGCTTTATTATTCATAATAATTAAATCTCCCTTCATTAATTACTTAAGCCAAATAGTATAAAGAAAAGTACATACTTATAGTTAAAGTAAAAGTAGTTATAATCATAATCCATTATTAAAATTTAATCTTTTCAATTTAGTGCTCCTATTAAATATCTTTTTTGCTAAAAAATCTTTTTATTTTCAAAATACTCATAATGTATATTATTATTTTTATCTAAATAAATAAATTAGGGAGACTAAAATTATTAGTGGAAATACTTCGAACTTGACTGCCTTGAAAAATTGTAATACTATGTAATACGAGGTGAAAAACATGGATAAATTAATATCAATAAGGCTCTCTGACAGTTTAAATGATGATTTGCAGAAAATAAGCAAGGAGGAGGATAAATCCGTAAGTGAACTTGTCCGTGAATCTTTGAAAAGATATATAGCAATTTATCGTTTCAGAAAAATCCGTCAGTCAGTCCTTCCCTTTGCTGAAGCTCAAGGTTACCTTACTGATGAAGATATTTATAATAACTTTTAATAACAATGGAAAAAGTTGTAATTGATTCAAACGTAATTATCGCAGCTTTTGCTACAAGAGGTATGGCTCAAGCACTTTTTGAGCTTTGCCTTGACAGGTATGAAGTTATAATAAGTGAACATATTCTAACTGAAACTTCAAAAGCACTTAAAAATAAGATAAAAGTAAATGATGAAAAAATACATGAAATAATAACTTTTTTAAAAGAATTCTGTACAGTAACAGAATATAAAAAGCTTAAAGAAAAAATATCAAGAGACTATTCTGATGATAATATTCTCGCTCTGGCAAAGTCTGCAAATGCAAAATACATTGTAACCGGTGATAAAGATCTACTTACTTTAAAAGAATTCGAAGGCACTGAAATAATAAGCCCCAGAGAGTTATGGGAAAAATCAAGGAAAAATACATTTTTAATATATGAAAAACCTTAGTCAGGTCAGCCATTGGGATATCTTGTGGGTATATATAATTTATCCAGTTCTTTAGGTCCAAAGTACTTTGCCATTGTCTTATAATTTATATATATCGTTTAATGACCGATTATCGTAAATTATTTATACAATACAAAAATCAACTTGCCAATAAAAATTTCGGCAATTCTTTTTCTTTCATAGATAACTTAGAAATTATATAGGGTTGTATTATTAAACCTGCATATAAATGGCTACTGGCCAGGAAATAGGAAAGTCAACAATGGTGTCGGAAGGGGGACTTGAACCCCCATGAACTAAAACGTTCACAAGGCCCTCAACCTTGCGCGTCTACCTATTCCGCCATTCCGACATTATTAGATTTTATTTTCTAAAAACTTTAAAAATTACTGTCAATAAATTTATATTTTATATGTTATTTTAGCGCCGAATTAAATTAGATTTGAACTTTAATTTTACAATTAAAAATTAATTATTAAAATTCATTTTTATTCTTTAGGTTTAAAGCAGATAGCCAGGTGCTCCCACAAGCTTCCCTCTTTTAAAATCAAGCTCAATTTCTTGTTGGACTTGATCTCTTCCATTAATTTTAAATCAACTGGAATGCTTAATATATCTATATCACCTTTTTTTAAAGACTCAACCAGCATATTTTCATCATTGTTAAAAATAATTTTAATTTCTTTAAATAAAGATTTTTTGCCAAAATAATTTTCATTTCCTGCCAATATAAGATATTCCCCTTTTTTCCATTCCTTAAATTTATAAGGCCCGCTTCCGAAAATATCACTTTCATATAAATTACTTAATTTGTTTTGTTCCAAATCTTTTTTAGGAAAAATATATAGAAACAGTTTTTTCCAGTCTTCTATATTTTCATTAAAGTAAACTATTAATTCTTTTTCATTAACAACTTCAATTTTATCAATTTTAGCAAAATCGCTTTTAAATTTAGAAATCGATTTATCACTTATTATGGAATCTAACGTAGCTTTTACATCATCAGCAATAATAGGGCTGCCATCTTCCCAGAATATATTATCCTTTAATCTTATTTTTTTAATGTTTGAATTCCGGTTATTAATTACCGAATCAGGTCCATCGTCTGCCAGTACAGGCTGATAATTTGAATTTTCATCTAATACCCATAGTCCGTTTATGATTAGACTATTTATATAATTCATACTTGTATTCTCTTCAAAAAAAGGATTTAAGGTATTTGGTTCAGGACCTATGCCCACAATCACCTCGGAATATTTATTTTCCGTTCCATCCGCCAAAACCCAATTTTCTATATTTTTAAAAAAATTACCGTCAACAGGGCTGATTTCAATGTTATTAATTTCTTTTTTATGGGCTACCGCAAATAGCCTTGAAAATAAAGGCAAAATTATTGCTTCTTCTGAAACAATTTCTTGAAGTTTGTCTGTATTATTTTTTTTCTCATCAATGTTTTCTGTTCCAATGATTTTTTTTAGCAATGAATCAATTTCCTTGTTTTTATACCAGTAAAAATTATTACAGTTTTTATTTTCACTTGTTTCATTTATGGGAATTTTTATAGAGCTTAAATAATTTCCTAATTCGCTCGGATTGTAAGTATAAAGCGACCATATGCCTAATTCAAAGTCTCCTTTTTTAACGGTGCTGGCATACCATTCGTTTGCAGGTTTATTATCAACCCATAATTTTATTCCTATCTGGTCAAGGTTTTCTTTAATAATATTTTCTATCTTGATTCTTGTTGGAGAATTATCAGTTGCGCCTATTGTTAAAAATAATGGATTTTCCAGGCTGTAACCTGCCTGGCTTAATAAATCTTTTGCTTTTTCCGGGTTATAAGAATACTCGCTCCAAACCGGATCATTAAAAAAAGAACTGGTATTAAACATGCTGTTCAATACCTTATTATTATCGCCAAATAATTCTTTAACTATTCTTTCTCTGTCAATTGCAAAAAATATGGCTTTTCTGATATTTAAGGTGTTTAGTGCATTTTTATCTTTCTGGCTGTTTTTTAATTTAAAAAACATTTCCTGATCTTCAATATTATTAACAGTATCTTTATAGGACGTTGAACTTGAATTTTTTTGTTCTGTATTTAAATCAAAAGGAGAACTGATATTTTTGCAGGAAAGAGTAAATATTAAAGAAGTTATTAAAAATACAATATTTATTAATACTATAAATTTTTTCAATAATATTGGTTTAGTCAAATGAGTATTATAAGAAATTATTGCCTTAAAAATATTTATATAGGTTTTCCTGCAAAGAAACATGCAGCAAAATGATCATTTCCATTTTCAGTATAATTTTTTAATTCAGGCTCCTGTTTTGAACAAATCTCCTGGGCATTAGGACACCTTGGGTGAAATCTGCATCCGGTCGGTGGATTTATAGGGCTTGGAACATCTCCGGGAAGAATGATTCTTTTCCTTTGTCTTTCAAGATTAGGATCAGGTATCGGAATTGCAGATAGCAATCCCATAGTATAAGGGTGAAGAGGTTTTTTGTATAAATCTTCTGATGCTGCTATTTCAACAATTTTTCCTAAATACATTACCCCTATTCTGTTACTCACATATTTAACTACAGACAAGTCATGAGCAATAAACAAATAAGTAAGATTAAATTCTTTCTGCAAATCAACCATCAGATTTAAGATCTGCGCCTGTACGGAAACATCCAGTGCGGAAACGGGTTCATCGCAAATAATTAATTCCGGCTGCAAAACAAGTGCTCTTGCAATTCCAACCCTTTGTCTCTGGCCTCCGCTGAATTCATGTGGATATCTGTTTATATGCTCCGGATTTAAGCCGACAATTTTTAATGTTTCCTTAATTCTCTTAAGTCTTGAACTTCTATCTCCAACTCTATGAATTTCAAGAGGCTCGCTTACAATATCCCCTATCGTCATTCTTGGAGAAAGAGAAGCATAGGGATCCTGAAAAATGATCTGAATTTCCCGTCTGTATTTGAACATCTGAGAGCGTTTTAATTTAAGTATATTTATTCCTTTATAATATATCTCTCCGGCGCTTGGCTGTAGAAGCCTTAATACCAGCCTTGCAGCAGTAGATTTACCGCATCCGCTTTCACCAACAAGACCGAATGTTTCACCTTTTTTAATGAAAAAACTTATATCATCAACAGCTTTTACTGATCCTGCTGCCTTATTGAATATAAACCCGGTTCTTAAATTAAAATATTTTTTTAAATTTTTAACTTTTATTAAAATGTTTTCTTCTGTTGGCATAAATTATAAAATCTTAAATTTAATAAATATAACTATTTAATTAATCTCTGCTTAAACTGCCGTCCATAAATTCTTTTGCCCTGAAACATGCAGTAAAATGGCCTGTTTCCTCTTCTATTGCCGGCGGGAAATTTTCCTTGCATTTTTTTACTGCAAATTTACATCTTGAAGCAAAAGTACAGCCTTTGGGCAAATCAATAAGGCTTGGTGGCGCCCCTTTTATAGGTTTAAGCCTTTCTTTTTTCTCCTCATTTAATTTTGAAATTGACCCGATAAGTCCAAGCGTATAAGGATGAAGCGGCTTGTAAAAAATGTCATCCACGCTTGCAAATTCAACAGGCTTTCCTGCATACATTACCATAACTCTTTCTGCATATTTTGCAATAACGCCTAAATCATGAGTAATTAATATTACAGATGAATTTGTCTTTTTCTTTAAAGTATCAAGAAGCTCTAAAATTTGTGCCTGTATGGTAACATCAAGTGCTGTAGTTGGTTCATCAGCAATTAATATGCTTGGCGAATTTGCAATTGCCATAGCAATCATGGCTCTTTGCCTCATTCCTCCGCTGAATTCATGAGGATAACTTTTCATCCTTTTTTTTCTATCAGAAATGCCGACCATATCCAAAAGTTCCAAAGCTTGCGCGTAAGCTTGCTTTTTAGTTACATTCTGATGGGCAAGTATTGACTCAATAATCTGATAGCCAATAGTAAAAACGGGATTTAAAGATGTCATAGGATCCTGAAAAATCATTGAGATTTTATTACCTCTGAAATGCTTCAAGTTGCTTATCTTATATTTAAGTAAATCCTGCCCTTCAAAAATTATTTCTCCGCTTTCAATTCTCCCGGGAGGTATTGGTATTAAACCAAGAATAGTTAAAGCGGTAATGCTTTTACCGGAGCCGGTTTCTCCAACAATGCCTAAAGTTTCTCCCATTTTCAGATCAAAATTAACTCCATCTACAGCTTTTACTACTCCTCCATCTGTATAAAAATAAGTTTTTAGATTTTTAACTTCAAGTATTTTTTCTTCTAAAATATTATTCATTGTTACCTCTTCAGCCTTGGATCAAATGCATCTCTTAAACCGTCTCCCAGAAGAACAAATCCAAGACATGTAATTAATATGGCAATGCCTGGAAAAAACATCATCCACGGAGAAGTATTAATATAGCCTAGCGATTCAGAAAGCATTTTCCCCCATGAAGGTGTTGGAGGCTGAACTCCCAATCCTAAAAAGGAAAGTGCAGCTTCTACTATAATTGCCGTTCCTACATTCATAGTTGAATAAACAATAATAGGTGCAAAAGAATTAGGAAAAATGTGCTTGATAATTATTCTTGAATTGCTTGCACCAAGAGCTCTTGCAGCTTCTATATACTCTTTTTCCTTTATAGACAATATGGAGCTTCTAAATAATCGTGCGACTGATGCCCATCCTAAAATTCCGATTGCAATAAAAACGTTCAACACCCCCGGACCTAAAACAGTCATGATAACAATTGCTCCTAAAATATATGGAAAAGCAAAGAAAATATCAGCAATTCTCATTATCACCGCATCGGATACACCTCCAAAAAATCCTGATAATGCCCCAAGAAACAGCCCTATAGCTAAAGAAATTGCAACTGCAACTACTCCAACCAGCATGGAAATTCTAGTTCCATATAATACCCTGCTGAAAATATCCCTTCCTAAAATATCAGTTCCAAACCAGTGCTGCAGGCTGGGCCCTTTTTGAGAAGCTTCTTTAATCCTGTCAATAGGATTATAAGGAGCAATAAATGGTGAAAATATTGCAATAACAGCCATTAAAATTACAATTGCAAGGCCAACCATTGCAAGCTTGTTTCTTACAAGCCTTTTCCATGCATCTTTATATAATGATGACTTGCTGTATTTTTTTTCAATCTCTGCTTCCAATAATATTGACTCATCAATAATTTCATTGATGTTTGAATCATTTTGTATTTTGTTTTTATCGTCTTTAAAAGGATACATTATTTATATTTAAAATTATTAATACTTCTTTTAATAATCATAATGTTAAACATTGATATTGCCGCCGCCTTCAAGCCTAATTCTTGGATCTAAAATAGCATAAATTATATCTACAAACAGATTCATAAAGACAAAAATTAAAACCAAAACAATAGTTCCGCCAATAACTACAGGAGCATCTCTTTGCAGAATTGCAAGATAAATTGTTCTACCGACACCCGGCCATGCAAAAATTGTTTCAGTTAATATTGCTCCGCCCATTAATGTTCCCAAATCAATTCCAATATATGTAACTACAGGTATCAAAGCATTTTTTAAGCCATGTTTATAAATAACGGAATTGTTTGATAGCCCTTTGGCATAAGCAGTTCTGATATAGTCATTTGACATTACATCAAGCATTGTGCTTCTTGTAATCCTTGCAACAAATGCTGTTGAAACTGAAGCAAGAGTTATTGCAGGTAAAATATAAAACCTTATACTTCCATCTCCCATACCGGACATAGGAAGCCAGCCAAGTTTTAGCCCGAACCCTATTTGAAGAAGCATGCCTAACCAATATACAGGTATACAAACAAGTATGGTAGTTGAAACTGTGACGAGTACGTCCAGAAATGAGTACTTCCGGACCGCAGATATTATCCCCGCAAGCAAACCTATGATAGTTTCAATAATTATTGCTACAAAAGCAAGTTTTATTGAATTCGGATAATGCTCCGCAAGTATTGAATTAACCGATCTCCTGTATCTGTATGAAGTTCCAAGATCACCTTTGGAAAGCTGTTTTACATATCTCCAATACTGAACATAAACAGGTTTGTCTATGCCCATTTTTTCTCTTAAATTCTGGAGTGCTTGAGGTGTTGCACCTTTTTCGAGTATGAGCCTTGCCGGATCTTCCGGAATAACATACATAAGTACAAATAAAAGAATTGTTATTCCTATTACTACCGGAATTATCTGTAATATTCTCTTTAAGATATAATAAAACATTTTTTATCGCTTAAAATTATTCATAATTATAATAATAAAAAAAATTTTAAATAACTTATTTTTAAAAACAGTTAACTTAGCTTGTTTTTTTATTACTATAACTATCTTTTATTTTAATTTTATATTTTTTTTTAATTATATTTTATAGCCTGCACCGAAGCGCAGGCTATAAAATTTTCTTCTCAATAAAGATAAAGTATTAAGCACCCAACTTTATTTATCCAGCCAAACTGGAGCTAAATCATAGTTTTCCATGTTATCAAGATAGAAACCTTTAACATAAGGCTGAACAATCATTCTTGTTCCATAAAAATAAATTGGTGCAAAAGCTGCATCTTTAAGTATTAATTTTTCAACTTCCTGATACTTGGCTTCTCTTTGAGCTTTATCAGCTGTGCTTCTTGCTTCAATTAAAAGCTTGTCTACTTCAGGATTGTTGTATTCTGAATAATTATCAGATGATTTTGAATAAAATAATGGATACAGGAAGTTATCCATAGTAGGATAATCAGCTAGCCATCCAAGCCTGTAGAATATTATTTCTCCGGATTTTGCTTTTTCAAGCATTGTTCCCCATTCAAAGCCTTCCACTTCGATTTTGATGCCTATTTTTGCCGCATCAGACTGAATAGCTTCAGCTATTTTTTCATGGCCTGCACCAGTATTGTATCCTAATTTAAGTATTGGAAGCCCTTTTCCTTCAGGATATCCGGCTTCAGCAAGTTTTGCTTTTGCTTTTTCAAGATCGAAAGTATATCCCATTGCATTTTCCTGAAAACCTGGAATTCCTGGCGGAACAAAACCTGTAGCAGGCATATTAACACCTTCACTGATGACATCACATATATTTTGCCTGTCAATCATAAGGCTGATAGCTTCCCTTAAAGGCAGGTTGTCTTTAAAAGGCTTAGCATTCAAATTCATTCCGTAGTAATAAAGGCCAAGCATAGGGTGAATTATAACTCCGTCTTTCCACTGCGGATCAGCTTCTGTAGATTTTATCTGCCCTACAGGAATATCGGTATATTCAAGATTGCCAGCTTGAAATTCAAGAAATGCAGTTTGCTCATCAGGAATAATAAGATATTTTACGCCGTCAAGATAAGCTTTCTGGCCGTAATAATCATCATTTCTAACAAGTTCAACATACTGGTCATGCTCCCATTTAACAAATTTGAAAGGACCGGTTCCGTCCGGCATTTCTCCTGCTTTGTCTCCTGCTTTTTCAATGCTTTCCTTGTTTACAGGATAAAAAGCAACATGGCCAAGAGTATTGATAAAATCAGCATAAGGATACTTTAAAGTAACCTGGAAAGAATAATCATCAAGCGCTTTTATTCCCTTAAGTTCTTTAGCGCTTCCATCTTGGCATTCATCGTAACCAACTACAGGAGACAGATGATAAGCCAGATAAGAAGCTGTATCTTTAAGTGCCAGTCTTGTCCATGAATAAACAAAGTCTTCTGCTTTCAGCTCTTTGCCGCTATGGAATTTAACACCCTTTTTAATATAGAAAGTATAGGTCAGGCCATCGTCGCTTATTTCATATTTTTCGCATAGCTCCGGCTTTGTTTCAAGTGTAGCAGGATCATAGGTAAATAATCCATCCCAAAGCTGTCTTGCTATTTGGATGCCTTCACTCTCATAAGAGTTTGGCGGGTCTAAAGAAACAGGCTCATTTATATGAAGTCTCATGGTTCCGCCTGTTTTTGGTTGATTTGCTGCTGCCGTAGTAGTGCTTTCTTCAGCTTTAGTTGTCTCTCCAGCTGATGTTTCTGCTGCTGCTGCTGTAGTTGTTGCAATCTCTGTTGAAATTTTGCAACCTGTAAATAAAGCTACAACTAAAGAAGAAATTACTACGAAGGCAAATAATGCAAATAAAACCTTTTTATTTAGCATTTATTCCTCCTCTTTTTTTCTTAACCAGAATGATAATTTTATAAATGAATCCCGGTATAAGATTTATATTAAAAAATTATAAATTAATATCTTAAATTAGAAGTAAAACTAAAGAAATTTTATTATTGATAATGAAAGTAAATTACTTTTGAAAAATAAAAAGCAAAATTGAAGTTATCCCAAAAAGGACACCCAGGATAACAGTTATTCTATCAAGATTTTTTTCAACAATACCTGTTCCATCAAAAGTCTCTACCATTCCTGAAAATAAACCGGATATGCCTCCGCCTTTGCCTGAATGAAGAAGAATTAGTAATATCATTCCAAGGCTAACTGCAATATGAACCGCAAAAAGAACATTAAGAAATATTGAACCCATATAAACCCTTCTCTTTGACTATGTTTGCTGTATTTATTAAAAAATTAAAAAAACCGTTAAAACTTTTAATTAAGATATTATAGCAAAAAAATATCAAATTCAAATATTAAATATATTTTATCCGTTATCTTTAAATTAATTGCACCTTCAAAGCTCCAAATCATCTAAGAATTATATTTTTTGCTTCATTCTTTAGTCTGCCGCAAGGAATTGCCTGTCATTTCAACCGGCTTTTCAATACCTAAAATTTCTAATATAGTAGGGGCAATATCCCCTAATTTCAGATTCTCATAATCTTTCCTGATTTTGCCATAATTTTCATCACAAATTATAAATGGAACCTGTGAAGTTGTATGGGCAGTAACAATATTTTTTGTAACTGAACATATCATTTCTTCAGCATTTCCATGATCAGCTGTAATTATTGCACAGCCTCCAACATAAATTAATGAGTTAACTATAAGACCTACGCAGGAATCAACTGCTTCAACAGCAGTAATTGCAGAATCCATATATCCTGAATGGCCTACCATGTCTGCGTTTGCAAAATTTAAAACTATAAAGTCATACTTGCCTTCATTAATTTTTTCAATAACTTTCTCCGTTACTTCATACGCACTCATTTGCGGACGTAAATCATATGTTTTTACTGAAGCTGTTGGAATTAAAACCCTGTCCTCATTTTTAAAAGGTTCTTCAATGCCTCCATTAAAAAAGAAGGATACATGGGGATATTTATCGGTTTCGGAAATTCTTAATTGCTTCATTTTGTTTTTTGAAAGTACCTCCCCTAAAGTATTTTTTACTCTTTTCTGTGGAAATGCAACTGGTGCGTCAAACCTGTCATCATAAGTTGTCATGCATACAAAAAATGTTTCCGGCACATTCTCTCCACGGTTAAAATACTCAAAATCTTTTGAGATAAAAGCACTTGTAAGCTGCCTTGTTCTATCCGGGCGGAAATTAAAAAAAATAACAGAATCATGATTTTTTATCTTTGCATTAATTGGATTTCTAACTTTTATGCTGCACGGCTCAATAAATTCATCTGAAACACCTTTATCATAATAATAATTCATAGCGTCTGTTGGACTTTCAAATTCTTCTCCAACCCTATTAACCAGCAGTTCATAAGTTTTTTGAGTCCTGTCCCATTTATTATCCCTGTCCAGGGAATAATACCTGCCGCTCATTGTAGCTATCTCACCGGCATTTAAATCTTTTAAGCAGTTTTCAATATCATTTATATAATTTTTAGCGCTCATCGGAAAAACATCCCTGCCATCCATAAAGGCGTGAATATAAAATTCCTTAATCCCATTTTCCACAGCCATCTTTGCAAGTTCCTTTAAATGGTTGATGTGGCTGTGAACTCCTCCATCGGACAGGCATCCCATTAAATGAAGCGTGCTGTTATTTTTCCCAACATTGCTGAAAGCTTCCAGAAAAGCTTTATTTTTATAAAAATCACCATTTTTTATTGCTTCAGTTATTTTGGTATAATCCTGTATTACTATTCTTCCGGCACCGATATTTAAATGGCCAACTTCTGAATTTCCCATCTGTCCTTCCGGCAGCCCAACCATTGCTCCTGAAGCATTCAGTCTTGTATTTGGATAAAACCGGGTGTAATAATCTATATTTGAGGTCAATGCCTGGTAAATTGCATTCCCTTTTTTTCTTTCAGAAATTCCCCACCCGTCCATAATAATAAGGCAGACAGTTTTTTTTATATTTTTCATGTTCATTTATATTTTTAATTGCTGTTTTTAAAAATATAATAAAGAAAATAATATTATTTATTATAATAAGCTTTATAAAAAATCATCTTAAAAAAAATTTATAAAAATATTTGCAAAACTAAAGTTAAAGAAAATCATTTTCAGCTTTTAATTAATGAGTTTCCGGTCATTTCTTCCGGTTTTTTTATATTTAAAAGCTCCAGAATTGTAGGAGCTATATCACATAATTTAGGATTTTCTTCTTCACTTATAAGCTCTTTGACATCATTATCACATAAAATAAACGGAACTCTCGAGGTAGTGTGTGCTGTCATTGGGCACTGCATTTCAGGATTTATCATCTCCTCAACTTTACCATGATCTGCCGTGATAAGCGCTGTTCCGCCGGCTTCATTAATTTTATCTACAATCCTACCGACGCATTTGTCTACAACTTCAATTGCTTTTACTGCCGCTTCAAAAAATCCTGTATGTCCTACCATATCAGGATTTGCAAAATTTACTATTATCATCTGGTATATATTTTCTAAAATTATTTCAACTAACTTATCGGTAACTAAGTAAGCGCTCATTTCAGGCATTAAATTATATGTTGCAACCTTTGGTGACGGTATTAAAACCCTGTCCTCGCCTGGATTTGGCTTTTCAACTCCGCCATTAAAGAAAAAAGTAACATGAGCATATTTTTCAGTTTCAGCAATCCTTAGCTGCCTTAGATTGTTTTTTGAAACCACTTCTCCTAAAGTATTTGCAATATTTTTTGGGGGATACGCAATGTAAACATTCGGGACATCGTTAAACTTGATGTCATACTCAGTCATGCATACAAAAACAAGATTTTCCGGGACATTTCTTCCCCTGTCAAACTCGCTGAAATCCTTGTAAATGAATGTTCTTGTGATTTCTCTTGCCCTGTCCGGCCTGAAATTAAAAAAGATAATTGAATCTTTTGTTTTTATTTTAGCATTATCTTCATGCTTAACTTTAACACACGCAGGAATTACAAATTCATCGTCAACATTGTTTTTGTAAGAGTTTTCAATTAAGTTTCCGGCATCGCTGTAATGCTCACCATTCCTATAAACAAGGTTGCCATAAGCTTGTTTAACTCTTTCCCACCTGTTATCCCTGTCCATAGCATAATATCTGCCGGCAACTGTTGCAATTTCACCGTATTGGGTATTATCCATATATTTTTTAATCTCACTTAGATAAGTTAAGGCAGATCTGGGAGGAACGTCTCTCCCGTCAAGAAAAGCATGAATAAATAATTTTTTTACATCATTTTTTACTGCCAGATCTATCAGGGCTTTCAAATGATTTATATGGCTGTGAACACCGCCATCAGATAAAAGACCCATAATATGTAGTGAAGAATTGTTTTTCTTTACATTTTTGATTGCAGCTATAAAAGCATCTTTTGAAAAAAACTTTCCAAGTTCAATTGAGCGGGTTATTTTTGTAAGATCCTGATAAATAACTCTTCCTGCACCAATATTTAAATGTCCTACTTCCGAATTACCCATCTGGCCTTCAGGAAGGCCTACCGCCAGCCCTGATGCCATAAGCCTGGTGTTTGGATAGTTCTTAATATAGTTATCCATGTTCGGCTTATTTGCAGAGAAAATTGCATTACCAGTTTTACTGGAAGAAACACCCCAGCCATCCAGAATAATCAGGCAAACAGGATAACCGACTTTTTTATTTGAAATTTCCATTAATTTTTTCTCGGCTTCGTTTGAATTTTATTTTAATAATTAATTATAGCTAAAAAATCATCGGCCTTAATGCTTGCTCCTCCAACTAAAGCACCGTCTATATCCGGCATTGCCATCAGCTCTTTTGCATTTGAAGATTTAACGCTTCCTCCATATTGGATAATCAAATTTTCAGCTATTTCGGCACTGTACAATTTACTTATTTCTCCTCTTATGGCTTTACACATTTCATTTGCATCTTGTGGAGTTGCATTTTTCCCTGTTCCGATAGCCCATATTGGTTCATAAGCAATTGTTAAGCCGCTTATTTCAATTCCTGAAATATCTTTTAAATCTTTTCTTATCTGCATTAAAATATAATCAATCGCATTGCCTTCTTCTCTGACTTTTAATGTCTCTCCAACACATAGGATTGGCTTAAGATCATGGTTAAAGGCAGCTTTTAATTTTTTATTTACAGACTCGTCTATTTCACCAAAAAGCTCCCGCCTTTCGCTGTGGCCTATTATAACGTATTCCACACCAAGAGTTTTTAACATTTCCGGTGAGACTTCACCTGTGTATGCTCCGCTTTCTTCAAAATACATATTTTGAGCGCCAACTTTAATTTTTATATTTGCATTTTTTGCACTTTCATCTTCTAAAACAAGTATTACACTTCTTAGGGAAGTAAATGACGGGCACACTGCAATTTTAATATTGTTCTTATTTTCAAATTTATAACTTATATCCTCAATGAATTTAATTGCCACGTTATGATTTAAATTCATCTTCCAGTTTCCTGCTATAAATGGTGTTCTCATATCTTATCTCCTGCTAAATTAAAATATTAAAAATATTATTTTAAACTTAAAACAATAAAAAATTTAAAAATAAATAAAATTAAAAGTTAATAATAATAAAAAACCTGACTGGATATAATTGCTGAAGTCGTATTATACCAACCAGGTTTTTAATATTTTCAAAAAATACTATTTATCAAGTAATGCAGCTACGCCTGGAAGTTCTTTGCCTTCAAGAAGCTCCATTGAAGCTCCACCTCCGCTTGATACATGGAAGTACTTGTCAGTTAAGCCAAACTTCTTCAGTGCGGCAAGAGTGTCTCCACCGCCCGCAACTGTTTTTGCCCCGCTGTTTGCAATAGCCATTGCTACTCTCTTTGTTCCGTTTTCAAATTCTTTATTTTCAAAGAAACCTACAGGACCATTCCAGAAAATGGTTTTTGCTTTAGCTATTTCAGCTTCGTATAAAGCCAAAGTTTTTTCGCCCATATCAAAACCTGCGAAATCTGCAGGAATACAGTCAGCAGCTACAGTTTTTTTATCTGTTATATTGCCTTCAGCATCCATCCTGCCCGCCTCAATTGATTCTTTTGCGAATTTTACCTGGCTTTCATATTCTGCCGGATCTTCTGCACGAATTGATTTTCCAATTTCATATCCTTTTGATTTTAAGAAAGTATAGCTCATCCCGCCGCCAACTATTATGCTATTTACTTTGCTTAAAAGGTTCTGGATTACCATAATTTTATCAGCAACTTTTGCGCCTCCTAAAATTGCCAGAAATGGTTTTTCAGGGGCTTCAAGTATTGAGGTCAGCACTTCAACTTCCCTCTTCAGCAAAAATCCTGCGACAGAAGGTAAAAATTGGGTAACTCCGCTCGTTGAAGAATGCGCTCTGTGCGACGCTCCAAAAGCATCATCGACATAAACTTCAGCAAGAGAAGCAAGTTCTTTTGCAAAATCAAGGTTATTTTTTGTCTCACCAGCATTAAATCTAACATTTTCAAGCATTACAATATCGCCATTTTTCATTTTATTGTCAATGTAATCCTTAATTTCAGGAGATACAATTTCATCGAACTTCTTAACAGGTTTGCCTATAAGTTTTTCAAGCTCTTTTGCAGCAGGTGTAAGCCTGTATTTATCAACAGCCTCACCCTTTGGTCTTCCAAGATGAGACATTAAGATTACTTTTGCATTTTTTTCCAGCAAATAATTAATTGTTGGAAGTGAAAGCCTGATTCTTGAATTATCAGTTACATTAAAATTAGAATCTAAAGGAACATTATAATCTACTCTTACAAGTACTTTTTTATTTTTTAAATCAATATCTTCAACTGTCTTTTTATTAAACATTATTACCACCCGGATATTTTTAATATTATTAAATAACCGGTAAATGAAAACCCCGGTTATTTAAACTTGAAAAAATATTATAATCAAATTATTTTACTATGTATTTAACTAATTCATGTACTCTGGTTGAATAACCCCATTCATTATCATACCATGCAAGAATTTTAATCAGATTGCCGATTTTCATAGTGCTTAGAGAATCAAAAATTGAAGAATAAGGGCTTGCAACTATATCAGTTGAGACTATAGGGTCTTCACAATACTGTAAAATGCCTTTCATTTTTTTAGATTGTGACGCAGTCTTCATAGCAGCATTGATTTCTTCTGTTGACACGTCCTTGTTTAATTCAACAACCAAATCAACTATTGATCCAACCGGGGTAGGAACTCTAAGTGAAATTCCATCAAGTTTGCCTGTTAACTCCGGAATAACCAATCCCATGGCACTTGCAGCACCGGTTGAAGTAGGAATAATATTCAAAGCAGCAGCTCTTGCCCTTCTTAAGTCTTTGTGCGGGAAGTCCACTAATTTCTGGTCATTGGTATAAGAGTGAATTGTAGTCATGAAACCATTTTTAATGCCGAAATTATCCTGTAAAACTTTAGCAATAGGAGCAAGGCAGTTGGTTGTACATGATGCATTGGAAATAATATTATGTTTTGATTTGTCGTATACTTCTTCGTTCACACCTAAAACTATAGTAGCATCTGCTCCATTGCTTTTCATTGGAACAGTAACTATAACTTTTTTAGCGCCAGCGTCTATGTGCTTCTGGACTTCTTCTTTTTTTCTGAATATGCCTGTAGCTTCAATGCAAACTTCAACGCCCATAGCTTTCCATGGAAGTTCTGCAGGATCCTTAAACATGGTTACAGGTATTTTTTTGCCGTCAATTGAAATAAAATCATCGCCAGCAATAATTTCATTTTCAAGCGGACCATAAACTGAATCATATTTTAATAACAAAGCTAATGTTTTTGCATCTGCCAAATCATTTATAGCGACAATATCAATGTCTTTGTTTTTGTCATACTTTAAGATTGTCCTTAAAGTAATCCTTCCTATTCTCCCGAAACCGTTAATACCTACTTTAATTGCCATTTTCCCTCCTTATAAGAAATAATGTTCATTTGTTTTTTCTTGAAATTATCATGTAAACTAATACATTGTAACAAATTTATAACAATATAGAAATAGAAAAAATAAAAATTTTATTTAATTCCTTAAGCCGATTTTATATAAATTTTAAAAAACCAAATTTATAATTTTTAATTTTTACTTTAAGTTAAAAGTAAATATCAGATTATATAAAAACAAGGTATTTAAAACAATAAAATTTTATGCTTTTGCAATATCTCTATGCAAAAGCTTTACAGAGTAGCGTCTGACTTTTAAATACTCATAAATCCGTTCAGAAATTACTACTGACCTGTGCCTCCCTCCTGTGCAGCCTATGCCTATGCCAAGGTAACTCTTGCCTTCTTCAATATAATTAGGGATCAGAAAATCAAGAAGTTTTTCAAATATCATTAAGAATTCTTTAGTTTCCTCCCTGTTTAAAACATAGTGCAGAACTTCTTTATCTTCACCACTCAAATCCTTTAAATTTTCATCATAAAATGGATTTGGCAGAAACCGTACATCCATAATTATATCAACATTTTGGGGAATGCCGTATTTATAACCGAATGAAAGAACAGAAATCTGAATCTGGCTTTTCTTTTCAGTTTCACTCATCAAATTATCAGTTATAGTTATCCTTAGTTCTTTAGGTGAAAGCAATGTTGTATCAATAATTAAATCAGAAATTTCACGCAGATTATGCATTTTTTCAATTTCTTTTTCAATGCCTAAATCAAGATTACCGTCTTCAACCAAAGGGTGCTTTCTCCTGGTAAGAGAAAATCTTTTTATCAGAACGCTTTTTGAAGCCTCAAGAAATAAAATTTTATAATTTACGCCAAGTTCCTTAATCTTTTCCAATGTCTTGTAAATGTCATCAAAAAAATAACCGCTCCTTAAATCAATAGCCAGGGCTATCTTATCTATTTTTTTTATGCTGCCTGAAAAAGAGTCTATAAGGTTTAAAATCAATTGAGCAGGTAAATTGTCAATGCAGTAATACCCCGCATCTTCAAAATATTTTAAAGCTTCTGACTTTCCCGCACCTGATAAACCGGTTATTATTATCAGCTTAATCTTGTATTTTTCTTTTACCATAAAAATTATAAATTATTTTTAATTTGCACTAACATATAATATATTAAATTTTAACTTAAAAAAGAATTAGATTAAATAGAAAAAACTATTCTTCACTATTGTAGTCTCTTTTACTTCCTTTTTTCTCATAAAGAAAAATTTTAGTTAATATAACAGTTAAAACCCATCTGAAAATTAGTTTTAGCAGTTCCATGTATAATCACTTATGCAGCGCGTCATAAATATTTTTTGCATCCTGATAAGTTAAGCCCCGGATATCTGCCAAATCACTTACCGCAAGATTTTTAAGATCACCCAGGGAATTAGATTTTTCATATATGTAATGCTTTTTCTTCTCTCCTATGCCTTTAATATTATCAAGAAAGGACTTTGTCATATTTTTATCCCGCAGTTTTTGATGAAATTCAACCGCAAACCTGTGTGTTTCATCTCTTATCTTAATTATCATTCTCATGAAATTTTCATTTTTATCAAAAGAAATCCCATTTTTAAAATAATCGCTGAAAATGATTTCTTCTTTTTTAGCCAGGCTGATCAAATCTATCTGTTCAGATATTTTTGTTTCCAGCAAAGCATCTTTTGCAGCGCTTAACTGGCCTTTGCCTCCATCTATAATTATCAAATCAGGTTTCTGATAAAAACTTTCTTCAATTTCAATTTTTGAATTGTTTAAATATCTCAGCCTTCTTTTCAGAACTTCATGCATCATTTTGAAATCATCCTGGCCTGTTACTGTCTTTATTTTAAAATGTCTGTAATCATTTTTTGCAGGAATCCCATCAATAAAAACTACCATGGAACCGACAGGAAAGGATTCCTTAAGATTTGATATATCATAGCATTCAATTCTTCTTGGGATATTTCTTAATTTTAATGCTTCCTTTAAATCCATGGCATCATCAAAAACTTTACTGAAATTGGACTCTTTTTCAAATTTTTTCTTTTCAAGAAACAAGCTGCAGTTCTTTAAAGCCATGTCCATAATGCTTCTGTTTTCACCTGTTTTCGGGACTTTGATTTCTATTTTTTTATCTTTTGTTTTCTTAAAATATTTTGTAAGCATGTCAATATCTTCAATTTTAAAAGGAATATAAATAATTGAGGGCATGTTGTTTATGTTTTCATAATATTTTATCAAAAAATCAGACATTATGTCTTCAATGTTTTCAGTTCCAAAATTAGTAATTGTAATATTATTAAAGCCAGCCAGCTCACCTTGCCTGTACATAAATATTCCTGCAGCTGCCATATCTTCATCTTTTACAATCCCGATAAAATCCCATGCACTTTCTCCGCTTATATATATTTTTTGCCCGATATAAATTTCTCCGATACGCTCGATCCTGTTTTTTATTTCAGCAGCTTTTTCATAATCCAGATTTGCTGCAAATTTATTCATCTCATCAGTAAGGCTTTTAACTATGTTTTTATCTTTTCCCTTTAAAAAAAGTATTATGTATTCAATATTTTTCTTATATTCGCTTCTGCTTATTTTCCCGATACACGGACCTGAACACAATTTGATATGAAAATTAAGGCAGGGTTTATTTCCCTGTTTTCCTGGT
The DNA here is from genome assembly GCA_026392215.1 of Actinomycetota bacterium. Taxonomy (GTDB): domain Bacteria; phylum Actinomycetota; class Humimicrobiia; order Humimicrobiales; family Humimicrobiaceae; genus JAMDDL01. The sequence continues at coordinate 26,518 of JAPLCN010000175.1, forward strand.
TTTGACTTTCTGCAATCCCTAAGCATAAATATTTTTCTTAGATATTCTGCAATCTCGCGCAAAGCATGGACATTGGTATATGGGCCGAAATATTTTGCTCCCCTGATATTTCTGTTTCGTGTAATAATCAACCTTGGAAAATCTTCATTTTCGGTAATTGCAATAAACGGATATGACTTATCATCTTTAAGATCAGCATTAAATTTAGGCCGGTATTTTTTTATTAAATTTAATTCAAGTATAAGGGCTTCAACTTCGCTGTCTGTAACAAGGTAGTCTATCGCATCAATCTTTTCAGAAAAATATGAAGCTTTAGGGTTTGAAAAGTTAAGGTTTTCTTTATTTAAAAAATAACTCCTGACGCGGTTATATAATATTTTTGCTTTTCCTATATAGATAATTTCCCCCTTGTTATCTTTAAAAAGATAAACACCCGGCTTTTTGGGGAGTGAACTTATAGTTAAAGCTAAATCATTCTTTTTGGTTTCTATGTTTTCCATCA
>JAPLCN010000119.1 GCA_026392215.1 Actinomycetota bacterium
TCTTATTTTTAATTATTTAATTAATGTTAGTAATAAATCATAATTATATCTTTTAAAATTGTCAAGGGCACGAATTGCTTTACAACTCTGAAGAGTGAATAAGGGCGAAACTTTATTTGTCTTTTTGAACCTAATCTTACTAAAAACAGAAATATCCCAGCCACAGCAGATGGCTTGGCTTGTATGTAATTTTCTCTATCGATACAATTGATAACTATAGGTGGGATGATTATATAGATAGTGAGTATTGGGATTTCTAGACTGAAAAAAAATCTATCTAAACATTTTCTCCATAAACGTCTTTAATGGTCTTTCTGAACTTATCCAGTATTTCAGCGCCTTGTTCTTTGGTAGTAATAAGCGGTGGTTTAATTTTAAGCACAGCTTTGCCCTGGCCGGTTCCGCCAACACCAAATATTACAGCATTTTTGAACCCTTTGTCTCTCATTGCAGTACATCCCTTATAATCAGGCTCTCTTGTTTCCCTGTCTTTAACAAATTCAATTCCAATATGAAAACCTATTGCTCTTACATCCCCTATATGATCAGATTTTTTCTGCATTTCAAGAAGTCCGCCCCTGATAAATGCTCCGACACTGTTAACATTCCCTAAAATATTATCTCTTTCAATAATTTCAATCATTTTAAGGGAAGCAACCTGGCTGACCTGATTATTTCCAAAAGTATGAAGGTCAATACCGTCCATCTTAACACCTTCAATATCGTCACTTATAACAATTGCATTAATCGGATATCCTGCACCCATTGATTTGCCAAGAACCATAATATCCGGAGTTACTCCATAATATTCTGCTGCACTCCATGTCCCCATTCTGCCAAATGCAGTTTGTATACAATCCCAGATAAGAATAATATTATTTCTATTGCAGATATCCCTTACTCCCTGGAGATAATTCTTTGAAAATATTATCTGCCCTCCGCTTGCCTGAAGAGGTTCCATCAATAGGGCGCAAACCGGACCGGTTGAACCATATTTTATCTGCATTTCAAGAGCTTCAAGGCATCTTCTGTCAACTTCGTCCTTATCGTCTTTATTTGTAACTTCAAAGTAAGGCCTGTAATAATATGGGGCGGGAACCCTTATGAAGTTTTGAGAAAAATGTGCTAAATCAGCGCCTCCATGATATTTGCCGCTTGCCATAGTACCTGTATGAGAGGCACCCGTTGTCATGAATGAAGTTCCATGATAAGCGCCATACAAGGAAATAAAATTATGGGCTTTGGGCCTGTTTAAAATTGCAACTTTTAACGCTGCTTCAATTGTTGCCCCGCCTCCTATTGTAAATAAAACTCTATTCATTTTTTCAGGAAATATTTCAGCTAGCTTTTTCGCTAAAAGATATCTTGGAACAGTATAAAAACCTGTATGGAAATGATTAGAATAGTCAATCTGTTCTTTTACTGCCTGGTTTAACTCAGGATGAGCATAGCCAAGGTGAAGAGCCCATGACTGGCTTGTGCAGTCTATGTATTTTTTATCATCTATATCATAAACATACACATTTTCGCCTTTTATAAGATTTACCCCCGGAGTTCCTCCGCCAAGCATAAGATAAGGCTCATATTCCGGTATGTCTTCCTTCTTAAAGTCTAAAATTTTCTTAATTATTGAATCCATTCAAGCTCCTTCTGCTATTTTAGAAAAAAATTTTAAAATTAATATTTGCAAGTAATGCTTATGATAAATAAATATTAAAAGATTTTATAGCTATTATAAATAATATTTAATAAAAAATAAACTTAAATATGAATTATTTTGAATTTTTAATTATTTTATTGAATTAATCAAAATTTGTCAAAGTGAAAAATATTATTTTAAAAAGTAAAGAGGCAATAAAAGCAATACCGCTATTTGCTTTTAAAAATTGCCTCTTTATTAATTATATTTAATATATTTAAAGAAAAATAAAATTTCCGGCCGAAAACAGCTTAAAAAAAATAAACGAATTAAGATTACCTTGTATTACTGATTTTATGCTTTATTTTTTAAAATATTCAAATTAACATCTTTTTTTACTTAGTTTTTATTAAACTCATCAATTATTTCATTTAACCTGTTCCTGTAATATGTAAAGTTTTCATATGTGCAGTCTTCGGAAACAAAATGATCAGTATGGGGAATATATCTTCCTTTTTTTAACATTTCTTTTATTATTGCAAGCTCTTTATCTATTGCAGCTTTCCCGCCACCAGCAAACATTGTCCTTTTATCAAATCCACCCATAATCTTAAAATCTGGATATGCTTCTCTTATTCTCAACAAATCATTGCCGGCTGCCCTTTCAAAAGGATACATTCCTGTTACACCTGTTTCAATAATTAAGGGAATTAATTCTTCAACATAACCATCACTATCTGTGATAATGATATCAACCCCGGCTTCTTTGGCAAAATTAACCATTTTTTTGTAATAAGGGGTTAAAAACTCCCTATAATGTGCTGGCGAGATTAAAGAACCAGATTTATATGCCATATCTTCCCAGATAAGAATGCAGTCAATTTCAACATCCTGGCAAATCCTGCCATAATAAGCAATTAGAAAGTTGCAGAAAGTAGAATTAATGTCATGAATCAATTCAGGGGAATCAATTAAAGCCATCATATATCTGGTTACTCCCATTATCTGGCGCGGGAATCCAAGAAATCCCCCATTAGTTCCACCTAATCTGATTGGGAAATCCCTGTTTTTTAATTTATCCACAATATTGTCCCAATTCGGAGGAAGCCTTTTAGGAATTGTGCCTAAACTATAATATTGTTTGTAATCAAGCCACGACTTCCAGTCTTTAACAGGATTATCTATTTCCATTGGAAGCGACGTTATATTAATAGTGCTTTTATTGGTAACTCCAAATTCATCCTTATAAGTAATATTGGTATCATCCTTGTTTAATATTTCCTTTTTAAACATGGGACTGTAGTCAACAGGAAACTTTGTGAGATACTGATCCAGCCCGAATATCGGCTGCACATTTACATCCCCCGCTTTTTCCATTTCCCCGTATATATTTTTATTGGCCATTATTGCTATGCCATCAGAGTAATTATCTTGAATTGGAGCAACCAGTGGTAATCCTTCTTTAAACCATCTTCTTATTGTTCCAGCCCAATAGCCAAATTCAACTTTCGGTATTTCAACCCCGCTGTAATTATTATTTTTCATCCTCATTACTGAAAGAAATTTCTCTCTTGAATTCATAATATTAGACCTCTCTTAAGAAAAACGTTTTTTTGTAATTTATTTTAAAATTATAAAACCTAATTGAAATTTTATCAAAGATTAAGTTACGCGGTTTATAAAATTTGAAGACCCCAGATTTTCAAAGCTCATGTTTTTACTCTGATAATGAATTCTAAAAATATATTTTAACTTTTAACAACCTCAATAAATTTTTCAACCAGTTCAGGATCAAATTGAGTTCCTGCATATTTTTCTAATTCTATTATTGCGTCGCTTTTAGAAACAGCAGCTTTATATATTGTGCCGTTAATCATTGCATCATAAGCATCTGCAATTGCTATTATTCTCGATATAAAAGGTATGGCTGATCCTTGCAGTTTCCTCGGATAACCTTCTCCGTTCCAATACTCATGATGTGAGAGTATATATTCGCAAATACTAGATATTTCCGTAAAAGATTCTGCTATTTTACATCCTATTTCCGGATGCCTTCTTATTGCATCCCAATCTTTATCTGCTAATTTTCCTGTCTTTTCCAATACCTCTTCCGGAATGGCTATATTTCCTATATCATGAAACTTTGCAAGCATGGTGAGCTCTTTAATCTGCTTTTCTGATAAGTTTAAGTGCATTCCCAATTTATTTATATAATTTTTTAATCTTTCTGTATGATCTTCATCCTCTAATCTTCTTTCAAATAAGGCAGTTACGAAAAATGAAAAAACAGAACTTGCCATACTTTTTCTTTCTATCATCTTCTTTCTATACATATTATCTTCTGCAGTTTTAAAAATAATATTTATATCATCATCTTCAGTTTCTTTTACCGCAGCGCCAAGCGCTATGCTTACAGGATATTTTCCATCACTCTCCAAATGACAAGCTATTTTAATTCTTTCAATTATATTATTTACAGTGGATAAGTTGGTATCAGGCAAAATTATTGCAAATTCATCCCCTCCCCAGCGGGATATTATATCTTCTTTCCTGCAGCATTTTTGCAATACTTTGGATATTTTTTTTAAAAGTTCATCTCCTTTATTGTGCCCGAATACATCATTTATAAGCTTTAAATTATTTGCATCACCGATAATAATACTTAAGGGAATCTTCCTGCTCTTGCCAAGCCTTTTGATCTCTTCATCAAAATATGCCCTGTTATACAGACTGGTCAGGCTATCATGGAAAGACAGGTATTCCAGTTTATCCTGTGCGTTTTTTTTATCAGTAATATCAATAATATTTGCGATATAATATTGAACTTTATCTCCAATTTTTTGTATTGAATTATTAATTAAAACCCATATTTTTCTGCCATCCTTGGTTTGATAATGAATTTCAGACCTATTTGCAGTACCGTCAAGAACTTTTTTTAAAAATTCTGAAGTTTCCTTGTAATTTTCTTTAACCCACCAAGGAAAAGGAGGTTTAATGCCGGCCACTTCTGTTAAAAGAAAACCTGTCATTTTTTCAAAGGAAGGATTTAAGTATTTAATAGAACCATCAGCATTTAAAATTTCAATCGGATTTGGTGAGTTGACAAGTAAGTTTATATTAAGTTCATTTAATCTTATTAATTCCTCTTCGGCCTTTTCCCTCTGGCTTATATCTCTTCCGATAAATAATATTTCCTGCGGTACCCCAAACTTGTTTCTTATAAGTGTTCCTACAATTTCCTCCCAAAAAGTTGTTCCGTCTTTTTTATAAAATTCAAGTTCAAGATTTACAAATAATGGTTTATTGCTGTGCAGAATAATATCCTGAA
>JAPLCN010000027.1 GCA_026392215.1 Actinomycetota bacterium
TTTATTTTTTTGCTAAATATTTATTTTTTTAGCTCATATTCTGCAACACCGATATAACAACCAAGAATTTGTTTGACTATTGATTTTGTTGTAAGATCAAACAAACCTTCTATATGCATTTTCCTTATAGTTCTCCATAATGTTCCCTATCAAACCGACAGCATAAAGAGCATTCATTCCATCATCTCTTTTATTGTAGAGTCGACTTTCATAAGATTTTCAAGAGGTGTCATTTTCGGTACTTCACACCCTGCAGCAATAAAAGTAGTATTATTGCCATCATTGATGCATGAGATTACTGCCTTTCTAACATCATCCATACTTCCCTGCAACATAATTTTTACAGGATCAAAATTACCACAAGCACAGCACCTGCCTTTAAAAATTTCGTTTGCAGTTTTAAAATTTACCATCCAGTCAACATCAATTATATCCGCACCACTAAGGGGAAGCAAATTTAAAATTGAAGATATATCTCCACAAATATGAAGTTTTACTTTAGCACCTTTCTTATGAATGGAACTGATGATCTTTTGTTCATAGGGTAAAACAAGTTCCTTATAAATTTGAGGACCGACTAAAGAAGCAGCTGCATCGCCTATTCCTATAAAATCAGCACCGGCAATTATCTGTTCTGTGGAAAAAATAATAGCCTGCTCCGTACATATTCCCAATAATTTTTTTATATAATCAGGTGCATCATAAATATCTGTCATTATTTTACTGAGCCCCCTAAGGTCAGCTGCTTCCGCAAATGCACCTTCTACCCAGCCCAGTATCGGGAATTTTTTGCCGACTTCTTTTTTATATAGTTTTATTGCATTAATCCTGTCAAGCATCCTCTCGCAACTGAGAGGATCATTTATTTTAAGCTTATCGATATCTGAATACTCCTTTATTAAAAAATCATTACATATTGGTACATCATCTTCAGGAAATATTATATTTTCGCCAAATCCGTGAGCTTCCCTGAATGGATCTGATATTGCACTCACCATATCAATTCCAAACTTCTCGCAACATGCAATATTTCCTTCAACTAAATATCTATAGTCTTCCACATATTTTTTATATGGGACTTTCATAAATTTTGCAGCAAATGTCATTATTATATTCAGATTTGGGATTTTATCTACGGTCTCACCCTGGAGCCGCCTGAATACTCTTTCCTTTGGTGTTAAAATATTTTTTTTATCTTGAATAATTATAATTTTCCTTTTTGTAAGTCTAACTTAAGTCCATGGCAAATGATAAGCTTAAGTATAAATTTTATGATATTCTCTCTGCTTCTTCCCGGGCAAGTTCTGCTACTATGCTTGCTAATTTACGCAAAATATCTTTATCTTTTCTGGAAATAATTATTTTACCAGATACTCCTGAGTTATAAACAGGTGTACTGCCATAGTCAGACACAGTCCATAGTCCACTATAATTGTGTATAATATCTGTGCTTCCTTCAATATTATCTCTATTATCAGCCATCACTGATATATTCCCTTCCTGCTGACTAACTCTATTCTCACTTTCCTAAATATCCTTTTTCTTCTTCTATCCTTTTGTCTATATTACGTATATCTATAGGATATTTACCAAACTCTCTTCCAATCTCAAAAAGCTTTATAATATTTTCAGGTGACATATTTGCCTGAATATTATGCCCTGAAGAAAAAATATACCCTCCATTTGGGGCCAGATCTTTTATTCTTTTTAATGTATCAATAGTTAAAGTATGTATATCTTTATGAAATACCCCCTGGTTATTTGTTCCTCCATGAAAACAAATCTTTTCTCCAAATTCCTTTTTCAGTTTCTCTGTGTCATTATCTTTTGCATTAGCCTGAATAGGATGTATTATATCTACCCCCATATCTAATAGATCTTCTATGCACCAATATGTTGACCCACAAGAATGGTAACAGCATTTTGCTTCAGTCATTGTTTTAATAAAACTTATCATTTTCCTGAATCTAGGCACAATCTCTTTTCTAAAATAAACGGGAGAAATTAGGGGACCATATTGGGTTCCCCAATCATCACCTATCCAAAAAACATCTATATATTTTCCAATTTCACTATAGAACCCTTTAAAAAATTTCATATTCCAATCTACTATCTTATCCATCAAATATTGAGCCGTTTTTGGACTAAGACATATGTCTATCATAAAATCTTCCAGTCCTCTAATTATCCAAGCGAAATAGAACAGAGAGGAGACAACCCCGGCCCATATTGATAATTCGGTATTTTTATGAATTTCTTCTGCTTTTAATGAAAGACCTCCAAACCTGGACAGATCTTCAGGATCCGGGAATTTAAATGCTTTTATCTCTTCAAAAGATTTACCTCTTAGCGGTGGAGTTAAACAATCAGCGTAATAACCTACTTTCTTGTAAATTACACCAAATTCATCCTTAAATGTTCTGTCAGGATTTTCAATGTATTTGTAACTGGAAGGAGTATTAGGATAAATATATATTGTATCAACACCCAAAATATTTTTTACTTCATCTTTAACTACAGCTAATCTTTGCACAGGATCGTATATAATTATTTCATCTTCGATGTTTAAATATTTCAATAAATTTTTATATGCAACTTCATGCATGCCGCTTACAAA
>JAPLCN010000085.1 GCA_026392215.1 Actinomycetota bacterium
AAATGGTAAACAGAAATGGGATCATTTAAAGCTTATTTTATAAAAGAGATTAAAGAATCTATTAGAAACCATAAATATCTAATTTTGGCTGTAGGTTTTATTTTTTGGGCTTTGTTGGATCCTTTAATGTTAAAACTTTTGCCTTTACTTCTAAAAAATTACATGCCTGCTGACATAAGTGTTCTATTTTCTACATTTACACGCGATACTGCTTTTCAAACCTTCTTAAAAGATCTATTTCAAATCGGATCACTTTTTATCATATTTACTTTAATGGGAATTATCTCTAATGAAGTTTACTCAAAAAATTTAGTTTTTCCATATTCTAGAGGATTAAAACCCGCAGGCATGGTAATTGCAAAATATATTCATTATTTAATTACAATTTCTCTTTTTATCTTAATAGCCTTTTTAACTAATTATTTGTATATAATAAGGCTTTTTAGTGGAGGATTACTTTCAATTAGTATTGTATTTAAATCTTCACTTCTTTATATACTTTATTATGCAGTACTATTATCTTTTCTTCTATACCTTAGTAGTTTATTTAAAAGAAGCATTATTCCTGGGATTATTACACTAGTCTTTGCATATAGCTTAAGTATTTTAAATCAATTTAAAACCATAAGAAGTTACTTTCCCAATTACTTATTTCTTAAAGCTGCAGATATTAAAAATATATTTGATAGTTCTTTGATACCAACTGTTATCATTTCATTCTGCATAATTATTTTACTGGTCTATCTTTCAATATTGCATATGAAAAAAATTGATATTGCCTAAAAACTATTAATTTTAATTCTTTAGAACAAGAATTGCTTGTTCTAATAATGGCAATTCAGATTAAGAAGTTCTTATTATTAGTATGATTGGCTGTCCTACAATACGCAATGTTAGAACCAGATTGTTAGACTTAAGTGGGGATATTTTTATACCAAAATTGAGTTTTTAAAATTTTTGTTTCCCTCTATGATACAATACTATCTATGGATATCAGAAATAAAGTTGCCATTATTACAGGAGCATCTGCAGGTATTGGGCTTGCTACTGCAAAATTATTTGCTAAAAATGGTGCAAAAGTAGCACTTGCTGCACGCTCAAAAGATAAATTAAATAAACTTGCCTCCGGATTACAAAACTCCCTTGTTGTCCTAACTGATATGACAAAGGCTATTTCAATCAAAAACATGGTAAAAGAAGTGTATAACCATTATGGACATATTGATATTTTAATAAACAATGCTGGTCAGGGTTTTGATGGACCTGTTGAACATATAGGTATAAAAGAATGTCGTTATATTATTGATTTGAACCTTATTGGTCCACTAATTGCAATACAAGAAGTTATACCGGTTATGCGAAAGCAAGGTGGAGGAGTAATTGTAAATATCAGTTCAGGGTTATCAAAAATGTATATACCAAATATGGCTGGCTATGCCTCAATAAAATCTGCACTAAATACTATTTCACTTACAGCCCGTAAGGAATTAGCAGATGATAAAATAGTAGTAAGTGTTGTATACCCCTATATGACTGCAACAGATTTTGAAAAAAATACTATAACCTCTAAAAATTACAATTCTAAACAAGAAGCAACTGAACCAGACGAAGAAAATAATAATCTTCCTCCTCCTGATTCTGCAGAAACTGTAGCAAAAAATATTCTTGAAGTTGTAATAAGTGAAAGAGCTGAACAGTTTGTCCGTGATTGGCTTGCTACGGGAAAATAATTAATAATATTTTAATTAATGCCTGAAATTTGTTGGTTTTTTGGGATTACGACCAATAATAATTAAAAAATCACTTTATTTTTGACACAAAAGTATTTTCAGATATATAGGATGAATATGTCTGAGGTGGCTGCCCCAAGGTGTGAAATTTCGAACCAAATTTTAAATGTATTAATTAATTTTAAAGATTTTTTTAGTAATTGGGTAACATAAATGTCTACTTTGGCTTGGAACTGTGGACAAAGTTAAAACCTTAATGCTGAGTTTAAAAGAGGATATTTTTATACCAAAATTGAGTTTAATTTAACTTATAGTGAACTGTCCATTGTGTCTTTCTAAATAATTCAACTCTCTTAAACATTTTGAGCCATCCGAGTTTTTTTTCTTCTGAATCCAAATAGGACCAGTCATCAAGAAGTTGAATTCCGGTATGCCATTCTTCCATTTCTTTACTATTACCAATCCCAAAACCATATATTGAATCTTTTCCAAGATGCAATTGCTGTTGCATCTTATAATTCATTATTTTTTTTAGTGGTTTTTTTAACCATAGTGAGCTAACCACTTCACAAACAAGTTCGGAACCAGGAAAATCTGATTGAAGCTTTAATACTAATGATTTCACATTTTGATTTTCCAAGTACATGAAAACACCTTCTGCAATAAATAAGAAAGGACCTTTATGTTTGGAAATAGTATTCATCCATTTATAATCAAGTACAGATGATGGAATAAAATGATACCTATTATTTTCATTAAAAAACTGTTTCTTGATTTCAATTACTTCAGGTAAGTCAAGATCATAAAAAACTACTTTTTTATTATCAATACGCAAAAAACGAGAATCTAATCCACAACCAATATTGATAATAACTCCTTCTAGGTATTTATTAAGGAAATCGCATACATATTTGTCGTATTGCTTAGCACGAATTGCGATATGAACGATCAATTGTTTATTTAATTTGCCTCTTACAAGATTTTTATACAAATTATTATTAGATCCAGATAATATTTTGTTTAATTCACGTGTAATTTCAACTGCTTTTGGATCAGTCAAAATTGGGTCTTTTGATTGACTTTCAATGGCGTGACAATACAAAGTTAAAAATGATGTTGCAGCAACATCACCAATTTTTACATTTAACAATTTTGTATCTTTCTTAAATAATTATTATTTTTTCATCATAGTTGATTATATTATACATTTAAATCATTAAAAAAATTGCCCTGTTTTTTGGTATATAGCCCAATAATTAAACAGTAGCTGGGGAGGGAGGATTCGAACCTTTTATCTGCTCCTTTTGTTTCCTTTCATTTTACAAACCACCTTCTAAATTACTTTTGAAGTCAGATGGATCTCCATTATTTACCAAACTAACAATATAAAATCATTTACAATATTATTTTATCTATTGAAATTCCTGCCCAGGTAGTCTAATTCTTATAAGTGCAAATTCACTTTTAAGTTTTTTACCTTCAAGGATAAAGGTAATGTGTCCTTTTTCTAGTCCATCTCTTATTATCTGCATACTTTTA
>JAPLCN010000129.1 GCA_026392215.1 Actinomycetota bacterium
AATAATTAGTTAAAAAGGCTATTAAGATAAAAAGAGAAATTGTAATTAAATAATGAATATATTTTGCAATTACCATGCCTGCGGGTTTTAATCCCCTAGAATATGGAAAAACTAAATTTTTATTGCTGATTTCATTTGAAAGAATACCCATTAATGAAAATACAACAAATAGTGTCCCAATTTCAAACAGATCATTTAAGAAGGTTTGAAAAGCAGTATCACGGGTAATATTGGAAATTAGTGAAGTTAAATCAACCGGTAAGCTTGTTTTTAAAATTAATGGTAATAATTTTAACATTAAAGGGTCCAACAAAGCCCAAAAAATAAAACCTACAGCCAAAATTAGATATTTATGGTTTCTAATAGATTCTTTAATCTCTTTTATAAAATAAGCTTTAAATGATCCCATTTCTGTTTACCATTTTAATAAAAATATCTTCTAAAGTACTTTTTCTAATTTGATAACTAATGACAGTATTATTAAGCTTTGAAAGTTGCTTTAAGATTTCATTTTTCGCATAATTAATATCCTTGACATTAAGGCTTATTATCTTCCCATTTTCTTTAATGCTTTCAACCCAGTTAAAATTTTTTAATAAGTCTAAGTCACATTTAGGGTCTTTTTCGAACTCAATGTCAAAGATAGGCTGCATGTAAACTTCATATAATTTAGATAAATCTTCAGTCAATAATATTTTTCCTTCGTCTATTATACAAATTTTATCGCATACTCTTTCTGCATCAGTTAAAATATGCGTTGATAAAAAAATAGTAATCTTGTTATCCTTAAGACCTTCAATAATTTCCAACATCTCCAGTCTTCCTTCAGGGTCCAAAGCAGACGCAGGTTCATCTAAAAAAAGAATTTCTGGATTATTTAAAAATGCGACCGCCAATGCTAACCTTTGTTTCATACCTCTTGAATATCCTCCAATAGACCTTTTTGCCTGTTTTATTAATTTAACCATTCCTAAAAGGTTAGCAATCTGTTTATCTTTGTTTTTTAGATCGCAGCCTATAATTTCAACTATAAAATTTAAATATTCATAAGCATTCATATAATTATAAAAAGTTGGAGTTTCTGGCAAATATCCAATAGATTTCGTTAATTCCTGTTTGTTTTTTAGAAATTCTTTTCCTTTTATGAATATTTCACCATTATTAAACCTGATTAAGCCAGTCAGAATATTCATTGTTGTTGTTTTACCTGCTCCGTTTCGCCCAATAAAGCCAAATACTGAGCCCTTTTCAACTTCAAAACTAATTGATTTTAATACTTCCAAATGGCCGTAGCTCTTTTTTAAATTAACTACTTTAATCATTTTCTTTGACTTTCTTTTTACCTACTACCAGAAATACAATCGGACCAATAATATTGATTAAAACAATAATTAAAATCCATCCCCATTTTGGTAAATATACAACTTCGTTTTTTATAACCTGTATTAAAGCAAAAATCATTAGACCGTATTCGATAATAATAATTGGAATAAAAAGTGGTAAAAACCGTATTATTTCTTTTAGAATAAAATCTATATTTTGTATGGGCATATGATTAAAGCCTCCATGTTAACTCAAGCATTACAATTTTTCTGGATTTAATTTAAACCTTTCTACAGTATTTTACATCTTCTAAATTTTTAAAATCAGAATCTTGTGTCCAAACTATTGCATCATACATTTTAGCTGTAGCGTATATTATGCTGTCTGCCATTGGTATTTTAAGATCGATGCTTAACCTAGCTGCAAGAATTGATATTGGTTCAGTTACAACAACAACATTTGGCTGCTGCATTAAAGCTATAGCCTGAATTGCCGCATTATCATCTTTCTCTGATGATATTTTCTTGTACACCTCATATAAATTAATGACTGAGACTATGAGCTCAGAAGTATTTTCAATTACAGGAGCAAAGTATTCAGCATTTTTACCGTCTGTAAAATATTCCAACCAGCCTGACGAATCAACTAAATTCATATCCTGTCTTCTTCTCTTAAAATATCAGTATTCATACCCTTTAGAAAACCTCTGGCATCCTTAATGTCTTTTAAAATAATATATTCTACCCGGTTTTCTGCTTGGAATACTTGTAATTTTTGACCAGGTTTTAGTTTTAATCCCTCACGTATTTCTTTAGGGATTACTACCTGATATTTCGGTGAAACTGTTATTGTCTTCATTTTAGTCTCCATTACTTTTACATAGTAATATATCGATTATTGTTTGGTATGTCAATATTTTAACGATATAAATTATATAGGATAAATACATAATCTATAATTTTTTTAAATTAATCAATTCCTTCAAAAAATACCAGATTTTACCCTATCTTTTCCCATCTTAGCGCCCCTGTTTATTTTATGGGGTACTACCGTATTTTACAGGCTTTTTTTAAGTTGAAAGTTTCCATTTTTTAATATATATTTGTGCTTAGTTATTCACTAGGAACAAATTAATTTACTGATCTGAAAGGAACAAAATGGATAGAAATAAGGTTTTAAAAAAGTTACTGATACCTCTTATTGCCCTGATACTGCTTGTTACCTTGATACCGTTTACTGCTTCCTGCGGTAAAAAAGAAGCCCTATTCGGAAAGCTGATAATAAGCGAGTCTCTTAATAAAGACACCTTTGAACCGGTAAATCCAAAAAATGAATTTGATCTTTTTACCAAAGAGATTTGTGCCGCAATAAATATTGAAAATGTTAAGGGTACTGATAATTACAGATTTCTTTGGAAAAATTCCAAAACCGCGGAAGTAATAGCAGATGTAACCGGAAAATATATGGAAGGTGAAACAAGATATGTGGCCGGCTGGTTTTCAAGCAAGGCATTTATTGCAGCAGGCAAAGAGGCAATTGCCTTACCTGGTGAATATGTGGTTGAATTTTATCATAACGGTGAATTAAAATCTTCTGCAAACTTTAAGATCAAGGAACCTGAGGCCAAGATTTTGAGCGTATCTCTGGCAAATGAAATTAATGACAAAATGGAACCGGTAAAAAATGTCCAGGATTTCAGCTCAAGCGATAAAATTTATGCCTGCGTACAAATGAATTATTTAATACCGGGGAACAAGCTTAATGTAAAATGGCTCGATGATAAGGGTAATGTTGTTTTAGAATCTCCATATGAGCCACAGAAGCCTTTCTATGCAATTTCATGGAATGCATTTGAACTTGCCCGTGCTGATAATTCAGCTAAACCGGCTGGAAAGTATAAAGTCGAAATATACCTGAATGGTTCCAAGTATAATGAATATTCTTTTACAATCACTGATACAAAAAAAACACAGACAGGAGCCATTACTTTTGATAAGTCAAATACATTTACAGAAGCCCAGAGCAAATATTTATTTACTATAAAATATCCGGATAATTGTAATTATACCTGGAAGGAAGACAATACCGGAATGAATGTTACATTTGTACCGCTGAGCAAAGATGATGCCTACACAACACTGATGATAGTGATGAATGAAAGTTCAGCACCTAAAGCTGCAGATTATAGTTCATTTACTGATGAACTTGCCAAACAAACAGCGTTGGGGGTAGAAGGAATGAAGCAAATCGGAGATAAGACAGTTGCAGACGGAAAACTTTCTGATGGGACGCCTTATAAAGAATATACCTATTATTTTAATGATAAGGATAAATTAGAATATGGATTAATTCTTGACTTAATCCCAAAAAACGGAAATCTTTATATATGGTATGGTTTTGCGCATAAGGCATTTTATGATCAGTTAAATGGGTCTTTTTACGGAAGTCTTGCCACACTGGAATTTAAAAAATAGTTTGGTTATCAAAGGAATAGTTGCGGATAAATCAGTTTGAAACAAAAAAGTTTCTTTTTTATTTTCTCTGGCATAACTTGAGCTATACAGCTTCATGCAAATCGGGTAATTGGCTTTGCTGGCTTACAAATATGAAAAGAACAGGAGCGCTAAAATGGGAAAAGCTAGGGAAGAGCTGTATAACAAAAGATCGGCTATTGAAGCTAAGATAAGCGAAGCAAAAAAGATGCATGGCTTAAATAACTCTTACTACAAAGATTACGAAGGAGATAAGATGTGGGCAGCCACTTTAAGTATATATATTTTAAATATCTAAAAAAGTTTAAACATGATTTTGACAAAATAAATTAAAGCAAAAGCTACTACTCATAAAAAGTGACTGCTATGCCACCAGGACCAAGATTATTTCCAACAATTGCTCCTATTTCAGCTCGCATAAATTGTTTTGGGTTAAATATCTCCTTTATCCTTTCAGCCATTTCATCACCTTCTGCTTTTGCATCAGAGTCAGAAACGATAACCGTTAGTTTATTTGTATCTTTTACCATACTTTTCATGGAGTTTATAAGCTCATTTTTTGCTTGACTAAACCTTCTTGTAGTTTTAAACTGGGATACTTCCCCCATATGCAGGGTCAGTATAGGCCTGATTTCAAGAACTGAAGCAATCAAACCTTTGGCTCTTCCTATTCTTCCACCCATTATTAAGTATTTTAAGGTGCTTGGAATAAAAAGAACTGTAATCTTTTGTTTTAGTTTATTTATAGTGTCTAGTATTTCTTCTTTTGATTTACCATCACGAGCAAGTTCGGCTGCTTTTATTACAAGGATACCTAAAGGTATGTGCACTAGTTCAGAATCAATAAC
>JAPLCN010000023.1 GCA_026392215.1 Actinomycetota bacterium
ACTGATAAGTCTAGATTTCCGGATAAGATAATTATCCCCTGAGCCATACTGATTAGTATCAAGGGAGTAAAAGTCATAAAATTTGATTTAACTGAGTCATAGCTAAAAAAAGTTGGTTGAAGTGAAGCATTAATAACTACTAGAAGCACTAGGACTATAAAAGCAGGGAAAGATGAATCTTTTGAATAATTCTTTAAAAAACCAATAAATGAAGAAGTTCTGTTTTTAACAACCCTATCCAATATATCACCCCACTCTAAGCGACGATTTTATTAATTTCTCAGCACATATTTCTTCATGACAAATTTCTTCAACAAATTTGCCTTCGAACATAATAATTACTCTGTCGCAGTTATTAATCAGCTCTTCATTACTGCTGGCATAAAGCACTACACTTGTTCCTTCATGTGCAAGGCCTCTAACTAATTTATACAGATCATTTTTAGCCTGAATATCAATTCCCTTAGCGGGATCATTTAACAAAAGCACTTTTGAGGAAAACTGAAGCCAACGGCCAAATACAACCTTTTGCTGATTGCCGCCGCTTAAGTTTCCTACAAGCAGTTCTTTTAATGCAGGAACTAAAGATACTTTAGATATGATTTCGTCGGTTTTCTGATACAGGCTTTTAAAATCCAATATGAAGCGTTCTTTTTTCTGGCTGAATCTTGGGTATATTACATTATTAAATATAGTCTGGCTCATAAAAAGGCCGTCTTTTTGTCTGTCTCCGGGAACCAGAAAAATGCCTTTTCTTATTGCATCCATAGGATGCGTCAACTTAATTTCTTTACCTTCCAAATACATTTTTCCGTCTGTAGGGCGTAATACTCCCGAAAGAAGCATTAAAAGTTCTTCCTGCCCCTGTCCGTTTAAACCGCCTAATCCTAATACTTCGCCTCTTTTAACAGTCAGATTAATATTAGAAATTTTATTTAAAAAAGTTACATTTTCAAGCTTTAATACAGTTTTTGATTCGCCAAGTTCCCTTTTGTCTTTTTTAATGTAATCAATTGAACCGTTTGCTCCAATAACAAGTGGGACTATTAAATTTTCATCCCTTGGCTGACTGCTAAAATCTACTTCACCCACTGTTTCGCCGTTTCTAAAAACATATACCACATCACAGAGCGTTGTAATTTCCCATAATCTGTGAGATATAAGTATTACTGATATGTTTTTTTCTTTAAGTTCTTTAATTTTCTTAAAAAGTCTTTCAACCTGGAAATACTCTAAAGCAGCAGTTGGCTCATCAAGTATTAATAGTTTTGGATTTTGAGATAGTGCTTTTGCAATTTCAACTATTTGCATCTGGCCGGGTGATAAGCCTGATACTTTATCATTTATTGAGATTTCATCGGGACTTAAATCATTTAATACTTCTTGAGCTTTTTGTTTTGCATATTTATTGTCAAAAAATATATTGTTGCTTCTTTTTTCATGACCTAAATTAATATTCTCCCAAACGCTAAGATCAGGTATTAAACTTAAGTTCTGATGAACCAAAACTATTCCTAATTTTTTAGCGTCAAATGGGCTATTTATTTCTACTTTCTTGCCATCTATAAAAATCTGGCCATCATCTGCTTTTACAAGTCCTGCACAGATTCTTGCAAATGTGGTCTTTCCGGATCCGTTTGCTCCAACAACGCCGCATATTTTAGATCCTTCTATCTTAAAATCAGCACTCTTAAGAGCAATAACTCCTTCAAATCTCTTGCCTACATTTTTTGCTTCAAATAATTTCATATAAATCACTCTTATTATTTTTTAAAAAATATATGATTTGGATGGTATGGCATATGCCATACCATCCAAATCATATATTTTTTAAAAAATAATAAGAGTGATTTATATGAAAT
>JAPLCN010000110.1 GCA_026392215.1 Actinomycetota bacterium
AACGTGGCTGGTCCATATTGTGGCGTAAAAACTGGTGTAGGCGGATTTTCCAATCCTCCTTCACCTAAATATCTGTCAATTAGCTTAGGTTTCATATCCTTACGGCATGTAGCCCAATTACCCTCCCCAGCATGGCAAAATATAATTGCATTTTTGGCAAAATCCATTGCATACATTTCTGTGAAATTCCCATCTGCATTACCTATACAATGAGCCGCAGCAACCATTGCTGCACACATAAAATCTCCTTCAGCAGCATAACCATAACCATCCGCCATCAGATGTGAAGCTGCCATAAGTGGAAGTTGCTTAAATCGACCATCAGCGGAAAAAATATCAAAATTCGCAGTAAAAGCCCCAAAACCATTGCTTTCCAGATATTTCTTAAACCCAAGATATTCCTTTGTTGCATAGGCATGTGATTCATACGATAACTTATGGTCCACCTCAAATATTTCATGATCTCTTTTTATCGATGCTTTTATTTCATCATCTTTTACCTGCTCCATAAACTTATAAACTGAACCGATTGTATCGTGGCAAGGTTCCGGACCTATTTTACGGTAAAATGCCATGTCATCCGTTAAAATATCGCCCATGCCGGGCAAGCGTCCTATTACCGCAGTCCGCAGGTGGCGAAGAAAATTGCGCGTTCTTGCAGCTTTAGCAAAATCCCCTACAAAATTCACAAAGCGTGGTTCCAGGCGGTTTCCCACAAAATATTGGCATTTGATACCTGCACGCACGATTGCATTTGAATTATCCTGAGCGCCATGAATACCCTGATTGACCGTCAGATCAAGCTCCTCCCAGTCATCTTCGACCTCCTGATCCGGTTGCACTATCGCCATGGCTATAGGCAACTTATTATCTTGCAATGCATGAACAAGCCATGTTCCCTGACTGTAAGTCAGAAGGACTATCAAAATTCCATCAAGGTCCATTTCATTAAATTTCTTTACTGTCGCCTCAATCTCCTGGCGGTTCTTTGCCGCACCCGGGAAATATACATCAGCAACAGAAGTTACTTCCGATACTAATTCGTTAGCATACTTTTCCTGACGGGCCGTAATTCCAGGAAAAATTGGTTCATAGCCATCAGTCATTAAGCCTAACAGCCCTATCTTCGGTTTTCCATAATAAGGCATATTTATATTCCCTATTTTTTGAGTAATACTTTTATCATTCATCATATCTCTCCGTATAATATATTATATACTTTTATCAACCTTTTACTCCGCTTGAGATAAATCCCTGGACATAATATTTCTGTCCAAAAACAAAGATAAGTATGACCGGAATCAGATAAAGTACGATACCAGCAAGTAATACTGGAGTTAAAAGGATGCCGTTTCGAGCAACATATCCATTTGCCATTGCAACAGCAAGAGTTGTATTATCGCCACTTAGCAAAATAGCCGGCCCCATGAAGTCCCCGTAAACGGTAAGAAATGAAAGCAAAGATACCGTTACTATAATAGGTTTTGAAAGCGGAAAAAATATTCTGAATAGAACACCCATATAGGAACAGCCATCCAGGAGTGCTGCTTCTTCCAATTCCTTTGGGAAATAGGAAAAAAATTGTTTAAAAAGGTAAATAAACAAAGGATTTCCTGCGATTCCCCACAGTAGCCATATATAGTATGTATTAACAAGATGCAGCTTTGTAAAAAAGGTATATTCCGGAATCAAAACTGCAATTGGTGGTATCAAGAGAAGAACCATTAAAATATTAAAAAAAATTTTCTTTCCTGGAGCATTAAATCTCGCAAATCCATACCCGAATATAGCTGTTGTAATAATACCAGGTACTGTGTAAATCAAGCTCAACACAATGGTATTAACCAGATATTTAAAATAATCAATTTTTTGTAAAGCGTCAATATAGTTCTTAAATTGAGGATTTTGGGGAAAAAATGTCGGAGGAAAGGTAACCATCTCCGATTGAGTCTTAAAGGAACTCAATAACAACCATAAAATTGGAATCACAAAAAGAAGGACAATAATAATAATTATCACATACGTCAATACTTTCCCTCTATCTGCTCCTGGCTTTGAGCGTTTAAGTGCCATGAAATCTGTATTTTTATTCATATTCATAGAACACAAACCTCCTGGCCAGCCTTAGAAATATAAGAGAAATTGCTATCATAACCAAAAGCATATACCAGCTGGCTGCCATAGCAGTGCCGAAACTCTGATTGGTAAAAGCTTGCTGGAAAACATAGATAAGAGTAAAGAAATTCTGGGAAGGCGGCTGCTGACTGAGAAATGCTGTAAACGCCGCCCCAGGAGAAGATGTTAAGAGAATAGGCTGTACTATTATACTAAAAGATAACATAATTCCAACGATAATCTGATACATGATAAGGGGGGTTAAAAGAGGAATTTTAATTCTTATCAAAATTGCCGATGGGCTCGCTCCATCAATTTCAGCTGCTTCTACAAGCGCGCTGGGAATGTTCTGAAATCCCGCTAGAAAAATAATCATGCTTCCCCCCAACTGCCAGACGAACAGGGATATCAACGATGCCATGGGAAACTTGACCAGCAGGTTCAAAGACAAACTGCTATTGATAGACCCCAATATCATGTTTACTAACCCCGATTCCCTGTTCAATAGAGTTTTCCAGATAAATACCGTAGCAATAATTGGAACAGCGTAGGGAAGAAACAATACACTTCTAAAAAACCCCTGTCCTTTTATCTTCCCGCTAAGAAGATTTGCTAGCAAAAGGCTTATTGTCAATGTGATGGTTATGTTAAAAAAGGTGAATATAATCGTCTGTAAAATAGAACCAGTAAATCGATAATCTTTGAGTAGATTTAGATAATTACTGAAACCAACAAAAACAGGGGTTGTGAGCCCATCATAGCTCGTTAATGAAAGATAAAAACTATATGCCATCGGAATTACATTTATAAAGATGAACATTGCTATCCAAAAACCGATGAACATATAGAACATCCTCGTTTCATGTTTTATCCTGATACCTTTCGAAAATAGCACAGCTTATCTTCTCCTTATTTTATTTACTTAATCTCCTTTGCTATCATAGAATCTATTGCATCAGCAAAATTTTTCAAAGCAGCATCAAATTCTATTTCACCCTTAAGTGCAGGCTCCATTTGCTGATTATAAACAGAAATGAGTGCACTGTCCCTCAGATATGGTGTAAACTGAAGTACAATCTGGAAAGGAAGCTCTTTATTAACTTGCGCCAGTCTGTATTTATCAAAAGCAGTTTCCTGAGGTACGTATTTCATATTAGACTTTAACGCAGGAAGACCCCATCCGCTCTTAGCACGTGCTATCGCTTCATCACCCAGCATCCAGTATTCATAAAACTTCCACGCTGCGTCAAAATTCTTAATGCCTTTAGAGATAACATACCCTGTACCGCCACCGGTTGCGTTTACTCTCTTGTCTCCATACATCGGAGCAGGTGCGAAGCCAAAACGATCAGGAGATATACTTGTACCTTCATTAATAAGTGGGCCAAACCAGTATCCATCCCACATAATTGCCACTCTGCCGACCTGTAATAATGGGCCATCCCAGTCAGAAGCCGGGTCAAGAGGATTGTGCATCGCATGATATGTCTTTGCTTCATCGAACCACCATTTAAATAGCGCTTTCACATCCGGATCATCAATATTAAGCTTTGTCCCGTTGTCTTTAAAAAGCGTTTTACCCTTAGATGCGAGCAAATACATGAAATAGCCGTTGAACTCATCGTCAGTAAAGCCATAACCGTATCGCTCAACCTTTCCATCCTTGTAGACCACGACTTTGTTGATCAAATCGCTAAACTCGTTGAATGTAAGCGGCTTGTCATCACTAGGCTCAGGCACCCCTGCCTCTTTCAAGGCATCCTTATTGTAGTAATACATATAGTCAAGGGACCAGTCTTTTACTATACCATAATATGGGCCTTGCCCCTGTGTTTTTCCGTCCCACCTGAACATATCGTTGACCAGGAATAGATCAGCCATATCTATGGATTTTTCCAGGTACGGTGTTAAATCCATCAACAGTCCTTTATTGATCCAGTACGGAGAACCTATAGCGTTGATACGAAAAATATCAGGTGGATTTCCACTAGCCACCATTGCCATGAGCTTAGCCGCATCATTCTCAACAACATTAACTTTTATGCCAGGATTTGCCGCTTCAAATGCCTGAATAACTGTATCTGGCATCTCCGCAGCATCCCGCATGAGGGTTATGGTGACTTCCTTGTTCGTCTTACACGAAGTAAAAGCCAGCGTTGCTGTTAACATAACAGCAACCAATAGGGCAGTTAAAATAATTTGGTAAATTCTCTTCATTGTAACGCCTCCTATCGTATCGTGTTAATATAATAATCAATTATTAATAAAAATAATTGTATTTATGTGATAATTTTAAACTATTATCACATAGTATAATTATATAATTAAATTTATTAAAATGCTTACTCAATGTAGTTAAAAATTTATCCTATTTTGCTATTTTGGCAACATATCTTTATGACTCAACCAGCATTGCCAAACAACAATTCAGAGTAAGTTCCCACACTTCTATTATTTACTAAAAAAATAAATATTTACAAAATCAATATTTTTAAAACTTTCTGAAAATAAAGCCTGAACAAATTAATCTTATGCTTAATTTCAAACCCAAATTATTGCGATAATTTAAAAATATTTTTAATCTGATGGATTTTTAATATTTTATTCTCCTGTAAGCTTTTTTATTTCATTTTTTATCCAGTTATAATCATTGCTTGCCTGTTCAACAGAAATATTTTCTCTACAATATCCATATCCGTATTTCGTAATTTTAGGATAATTATCAAACGTAGTAATAAAGACACCCTTTGGTATTCCGTCATAGCATATTTTTTTCAAAAACCAGTTTACGTATGCATCTTTTTCATCTTTAAAATTATCACTCCATTTTATCCCTATCTGTCCGAAATCAGTAAAAACTGCTATGTCTTTCCCGCTTGCCTTTATCTTTTTTAATACTATTTCGGGATCCATCTCAACAGGGCTTGAGTGAAAATTAATGCCTTTTAATCCTTTTATCTTAAGAACGGTGTCTAAATTATGTATCCAGTTACCGCAGGAATGCACATAAACCCCGCCAAATTTTTCAGCAATCTTTTCAAGGGATGGAACTTCAAATTCTTCAAAAACAGCTGGAGGAAGCTGTGCAAGATTATCTTCACTGACACAAATTCCCTTTGCATTTTTTGTAAAAATATAACCATGTCCCGGGAAAGCCGGATTTTTCAGCAGATCCAACTGTCTTTGATAAAACTCTAAAAAAACTTTTGTAGTCAGGTCTATAAGATGGTGTATTTCTTTTGGATTAGTCATCAAAGACATAAGAAAAACATCTGTTTTTAAAACCAGGCTTGCACAAAGCATTGGGCTGTTTGGATCACAGGTTGTTATAGGTATGCTTGTTCCTACTTTATCCTGAAAGTATCTGATGGTATCCATTGTCATATTCATGAGTTCACTATTTTTAAGATCTGGCTTTAAATCGTAAACGTCTTCCGGTTTATCTATAGCACAAAGGGTGTCAGGATCTTTTACGTCTGACCATTTTATCTTACACCCAAACGAATTTGCATAGACACCCATGCAATGCCATGGTTCAATAAATGGTATGAAATCAGTTTTGCATTTTATTGTCTTTGAAATATTTGTCAGTTGCTGATCAAGCATTTTTACCCGGTCTTTTCTCATATCACCAAACGAGTATCCTTCTTTTAATTCGTCAAATGTCTGTATTACCGGAATATCCGTATTTTTAAAATTACATGTACTATCCAGTAATTCTTCTTTTTTATTTGCAAACTCCTCAAATTCTTTAAAAAAACTCATATTGTCTCCTTTCTAACTGTTAAAAACTTATTATAATTATCAGTAATCTTTGACGGTGATCATCCTTAATAAATCATTAGTTTAACAAGGGTGAATTTCCAGCCATGCTTCTTTAAGGGCTTTGATCATCTCCTCCATTGTTTTTATTGGATCTTTTGATTTTAAGATACCGCTTGTCGAACCAGTTGCTTGAGCACCCAGCCGTATTATTTCTGCAACATCATCTGCGGTTCTCACGCCCGCGCTATTGGCTATAATTATCTTAGGATTTATTTTTTTTACTGCAGCTATCGTTTTTGATATAAATTCTTCCTGTAATTTTCCTACTGACGTACCTGACCCTATCAGCTCAGGAGGTTCAGCTAATATAATGTTAGGATTTAAATGTGCAATAGCAGCAGCTTCCTCTGGCGAATCAGCAAATACTAAAGTTGCCAGACCAACTTCGTCTGCTCTCTTTATTGTTTTAGAAATTTCACTTAAATTAATTCTGCGTTCAGAATGATTTAATAGTGTTCCTACGGCACCAGCAGCTTTTATTGCTTCAGGCAATATACTTCCTACACCGACACCAATTTTTATAGAATCCATATGTTGGGCAAAAACATAGATATTTTCGGTTTCTGCCGCAATTTTAGATATATCTACATGCTGAGGATCAAAAATAATAGTTATCCCATATTTTTTACTGATCTTATCAGCAGCTTTTGCCAATTCCAAAGCATCTTTTCCAAATAAATAGCCCTTTAGGCCAATTTCAAATAATGGTGGTTTTAAAACTATATTTTCATACATTGCGGCCTCTGTAAGTTTAGTGAAATTGATAAATATTTACTAAAATATTCGTTTCCGGCGTATTATATGATATTTTATTCTCCAATGATTTGAACATGAACAAAACGCTCCCTGGTTCTTACTGAATCAAAATCAACCAGATATATTTCTCCAAATTCACCTAATTCCATTTTTGAATCAACCAGAGGAATTGTTTCGGAACGCCCAATTATGCAAGAGCGCAAATGTGCATCAGTATTCAGACTCCATACTCCAAGTTCGTTAAGATTTTCTTCTGCATGCTTTATATGAAGAGGACCCGGGTGTAAATAATTACCTTCTCTTTTACATGTTGGTATTATTTTTTCAAGAACATCCAGAAGGTCCTGCATTAAAAACTTTGTACCATCCATAGTAACATCATGAGATTCTTCCTGTATGATGATACTGCATGTAGTATGCTGAGAATAAACAACAACAATACCATTTTTTATATTTGTGTTTGATACTATTTCTTTGACTTTCTCTGTTACATCATGAAATATAGGCTTATGATTATTATTTTTTACTTTAAAAGACTCATGATGTACTGACATTAAAGGCTCCTTTCAAAAGAATTATTTAAGATTTTTATATATTATTCTATCACTTCGTTTCATGTAAAATAGTCTTCTTATATTTTTTATATAATACTCTGGCAATGGTTTCTCCTGTATTTAATAAATTGCTATGATTTCTCATATTAAAAATTAACTTTTTAACTTGTAGAGTGAAAATTATTAAATTTAAAATAACTTTTTTAAACTTATGTATAATTCCTTATATTTTTCAAAACTATCTTTATAAATTTTTGAATTATCTTTATTCGGCAAAAATCTATATTTCATTTTGACAATATTATTACTTGCATCTGAGATATTTTTAAAAAACCCTAAGGCAGACGCTGTTAATATTGTGCTGCCTAGAAGAGCCATCTCCGTGTAGCTTGGTATTTCTATCACTTTTTCACTCATATCAGCCTTTATCTGGCTCCACAGTTTACTGGATGCTCCACCGCCAATTGAAATTATTTTTTCAATATTTATTCCCAGTTTATTTAGTGATTCCAGATAATTTTTCATCATGAAACCTATTGATTCCAGACCAGCTCTTATAAAATGTGCTTTAGTGTGGTTTATGCTAAAATTAAAATAAACTCCTCTTGCGCCAGGATTATATTCAGGAAATAAAGCACCTGTCAGAAATGGGAGCATTATTAGACCTTCCGAACCAGCGGGAATCTTTGCAGCTTCTTCATCCATTATTTTAAATATATCTTTGTTTTCTTTCCGGGCTAAAATCTGTTCTTCATTACAAAACCGGTCCCTAAACCACTTGATAACTATTCCACCAGTTGGACTATATGGTATCAAAGCATAAAGTCCAGGCACTGCATGCGGGATGCATGGAATTTTTTGCTCATAATTAAATACTGGTTCGCCAGTAGTTACAACCATTGCAAAACAACTGCCTGTTGTTTCTGTTACGAGACCTTTGCTAATGTTCCCTGCACCAACGGCTCCACATATCTGGTCCAGTGCACCAATAACTACTTCTGTATCCTTTGAAAAACCAGTAATTTCAGTAATTTCTTTAGTTATTTTACCTACAATAGTCCCTGGCATCAGAACTTCAGGTAACTTATCTTTTCCAATTCCTAAAAAATCCAGTACCGGTGTAATATATTCGAACTTTACAATATCATAATAATAACTTGAACTATATACTGAGGCTTCGCCTGCAAACTTGTTTGTAAGCTTAAAAACAATATAATCTTCAAGAAGCAGGAACTTATAAGTTTTTTTAAAAATATCAGGCTCATTTTTTTTAATCCACAATATTCTTGTAGCAGGCCAGGAAGTATCTACATCAGGACAACCTGATTTTTTATACATTTCTTCAGTGGAAAAGTTTCGTTTTATTTCTAAAGCTTCAGCAGTAGTCCTGGTATCAATCCATACTATAGCATTTCTTAAAGGATTTCCGTTCTTATCTATAGGTACTATTGTTTCGCCTTGTGAAGACGTTCCTATTGCAACAACATTCTTTGCTTTGCCACCTAACTTTTTTGACAAATTTTTTAAAATAATAATAATATTATCCCAGTATAAATTTAAATTATTCTCTACAATAGAATTTGATGGTGTGTACAGACTGTATTCTATTGATTCATATGCAATCTCTGCTCCATTTATATCATAGACTGCACCTTTTAAATTTGAAGTTCCAAAATCCAGTGAAACTATTAACTCATTATTATTTTTTTCCATTTCAATTCTATCAATTTCAATAATCTATAAAATTTATCAAACATTTTAATAATTAGCATAAAAAGAACTGCTAAGTTTTATTAAGTAGTATAAAACAATATATTTTCAGCATAAAGATTTTTAGAATCAAAATTAAACGAGTTTATACTTTGCTGCAGCTTCTTCTGGTTTCAAACCCATATTAATAACTTCATTTAGTGCTGATACTATTATAGAGGGGTTCTTAGCCATAAAAATATTCCTGCCAAAAATAATTCCTCTAGCACCAGCATCAACACAATCATATGCTTTTTTTAATACATCCAAATCTGTATTTAATTTTTCAGCACCAATGCAAAAAACCGGAACAGGTGTATTTTTAACAATTTCTACAAAATTATTTGTAAAGAAAATTTTAACCATATCCGCACCAAGTTCTGCCATAATCCTTGCTACCCGCTTTACCTTTAAGTGCAGTTGTTCGGGTGTTATTTCATTGTGCTCAACTACATAACATTCACCAATTAAAGGGATCCCTAATTTTTCTTTTTGCCTGACAACTTCCGAAAAAATTCCCACATTAACAGTTTCCATTTCCTCATCATTATTTTCAAGAAACAATGAACTTATTATTATCTCTGCACCTGCCTCTACGGCATCTTCAACCGTTGTTGATATTTCTGTAAAACCTTTTCTATATTCTAACGGATAATAAAAAGCAGAAGACCAATTGATTCTAATAACCGGCATTGGGGCATTACTGCTTGCCAGCAAATCCCAATTTCTTTTCAACGAATACCTGGACATAAGCAAAGCATCCGTATCAAGACATCTCTTTATTGCTTCTCTAGAATCCTCGATACCGGCTTGATCTCCATACATCACAACATGGTCTATTGCTGATATAACCACATTTTTCTTGCCTTTAAATAATTTTTTCATTCGCATTTCAATACCCGACATTTTACTTAAACCCCTTTCATGAACATTTAAATAATATTATTAAAAAAGTACTTTTAAGAAATTTTCAGACTTTAACTTTTTTTATTTACAAATTTTTTCTAAAAACTCAGATGAAAATATTTTAAATTTTAACTAAAACAGTGTTAGCCCTATGAATCTATTATCCTTAAAATTAATTATTGAAAATTTTTATTTACATCTGTTATAAAAATTATAAAATACATTTCAAAGATTTTATCTTCTGAAATTACATAAAAATATTATAAGATTATAATCATTATTTTACTTGTTTTTTTAAGCTGATTTTTTCCATTATATTGCTATTTTTACAATCTTTTTTAAAAACAGCATATT
>JAPLCN010000106.1 GCA_026392215.1 Actinomycetota bacterium
GATTTATCAATTATGCTAAACAAATTATTGTTCATATAACCCCTGAAACTCATCGGGTGAGACTGCGGCACCCACCTGCTTTCCCAGTCAAGATATTCATCCATAAAGAAAATCCATAGTTTTTGAAGATTAATCTTTTCGCTATTAATAATATCTGCCAATATTGCATATTGTGGTGTCGGGCCTACCGGAAGAATTATTTTAGTATTTTTATTTTCCTTATTATTCTTTATTATTACATCAGCAATTGAGCGGGCCATTTCTTTATACAAAACCGCGGCATTTTCAACAATTTTTACTCCTACAGTGCTCCAGTTTTTGATTTCTTCAGTTGGCATGGTCATCAACTTAGTAAAATCTTCCATGCTCACAGTCTGATGTGTAAAAACTCCTTTAAAATTTCCCATTGTATTTCTCCAAAATAAATAATTATTAATTTTTATTAAATCTGTAAAACACAAAATAATTTTTCGGTATTGGCAGTTTCTCTACAATTTCACTACTGATTGTTCTTTAGCAGATTTTATTGCAGCCAGAGCAAACTCAAGCGAAGCTCTGCCGTCTTCAAAAGTAGCTTTTTCAATAGGCTTATTTTTTTCAATGCAATCTATAAAATAAGTTAGTTCATTGAAAAACGCATCTGTCTGCTTAGCTTCGATAGTATCAACCGAACCGTCCTTATTATAAATTTTAATATTTGCAGCCTGGCCTCTCTCTTCTATGTTTTTACCGGCTCTGAATATCCATTCAACAGTTCCTTTTTCACATAAAATCCTTAATGCCATTGTGAAAGGAAAAGCGCCCTTAAAAGCCCATCCGCCTTCAGCAAAACCGGACCTGCCATTTTTAAATTGTGCTGTTGTAAATATATGGGCAAAGCCACCTTCTTTTGGATTATCAGGATCAAAAACTCCTTGTGCTTTTACAATTTCAGGCCTGCCAAATAGCCAGATTAATAAATCCAAATCATGGATGTGCAAATCAATGGCTGCACCGCCGCTGAACTTTTCACTTTTATCCCAATTTGCTACCTGCCAGTCAGGCGTTACTGCAAGCCTTTCGCAAAATGCATGAATCGGGGTACCAAGATATCCGCTGTCAATCAATTCTTTAATCTTCATATATTCAGGCCAAAATCTAAGTACATGCCCTGTCATAGCTTTTATATTGTTTGCTTTTGCAGCTTTAATCATTTCATCAGCATCCTGAAGAGATAGTGCAAGCGGTTTTTCGCATAATACATGTTTTCCTGCATTAGCTGCTTTTATTGCTGTCTCCGGATGTGCAAAAGTAGGTACACAAATATCTACACAATCTGCATCTGTGTTCCTTAAAAGCTCATCAACATTTTTAAAATATTTTGCATTAATGCTTTCAGCCATTTTCCTGCCTCTGTCTTCAAGATTATCAACAACGGCAACTAGCTGTGCATTTTTTATCTGGCTTAAAGCGCTTGCATGAATCTGTCCTATATAGCCAACGCCTATAAGAGCAACTTTTTTCATTTTTATAACCATTCCTTTCGCTTCGCTTAAGGCACAAAACGTGATGAAAAACTGTTGTCCTTAAGTCTATTTTATTTTATAAATATATTATTGAGATTGCAGGCAACTACAAATCACGTGGAGGTGAGTGCGCTGCTTCTTTTGGAACAGACCGTATTTTTATATGTGTGGATTGTCCATTCAAGCACAAATAAGTGTGACATAAGAGCACGAAGACTTATCTTTGTATAAACAATACTCGTTTATAGCTGGACAATCAGTCAATGCCTGTCAATCCCAATAATTTTTTTTAAGAAGGGAGGTTTTAATGTTAAAAATCGTTTACCCCATCTGCTGTGGAATTGATGTCCACAAAAAGTTTGTTGTTGCCTGCATTGCCTCTACCGATGACAAGGGAGTTACTACTTACAGGTCCAGCCGCTTTTCTACATTTACCAGTGGCCTAAGAAAGCTCTCCGAATGGCTTTGCTCCAACTCCTGCACACATGTCTGCATGGAATCCACCGGCAAGTACTGGATACCTGTGTACAATATCCTGGAAGATACCTGCCAGATCACACTGGCTCACCCAAAGTACGTAAAGGCTATTCGCGGCAAGAAGACCGACAAAAAGGATGCCAGATGGATTGCGGACCTTTTCAAGCACGACCTTGTTGTCGCAAGCTTCATGCCGTCATTTCGCATTCGTCAATTGCGTGATTTGACGCGCTACCGTTTTAAACTGACAAACTTTGGTTCCAGCGAGAAGAACCGGATTCAAAATTGCCTTACTGTATCAAATATCCAGCTTGCTAACGTGGTATCTGATACTTTCGGCAGAAGTTCAATGA
>JAPLCN010000125.1 GCA_026392215.1 Actinomycetota bacterium
CCGCCCTTATCATCGATTTGGTTTTAACCACTTTTTCTTTTTAGGGCCAAATTTCTTTCAATTTATTAACCATAAGATCAATAAATATATGAATAACTTTAGATAATTATTCATCAAATTAGGAATTCCGTTAGATTATACGGATAAAATATTAAAAATCAACCCCTGAAAATTTTTATGAATAAATTGCTATACAAATGTATAGCTAAATAGTATAATCAGGACATAAAAATTAAAACATTTTTTAAAACAACATGCTTTAAAGGTTCTATTTATTAAAAAAACTGGTAAAAATTAATAAAGATATAAAAAATTGCCGGATATTTTTTATTTTTTTATTATTTATATAAATTATCAAATAAATATTTATTTATATACATAATAGCATTAATACATATAAATTCAAGTAAAGTGACTAAAAATGGTAAAAAAAGAAAACTTAACCCAAAAACAGTCGGATGTTTTAAGAGAAATTTATGAATTTATTGCCGCCAACAGCTATTCCCCTTCCGTAAGAGATATTGCACAAGTTCTTGGTTTTTCATCACCAAAGGGTGCAGGAGATCATCTTGCCGTACTTGAAAAAAAAGGATATATACAAAAAAATTCATCGGCAAGATCAATAAGGCTTACTGAAAAATCATTATGGTATCTTGGAGTACAAAATCCTTCCCTGGAAAAAAATGTTGATTATCTGCCTCTTCTCGGGAGCATTGCTGCAGGAAAACCGATATTTACTGAAGAAAATATTCAGGAATATGTGCCGATATCAGCTCAAATAATGGGTAAAACAAAAGGTCAGTTTCTGTTGAAGGTAAAGGGAGACAGCATGTCGGGAGATCATATTATTGACGGAGACACACTTGTTGTAAAAACTCAAAACACTGCAGAAAACGGAAATATAGTTGTTGCACTTGTTAATAATGGAGCTGTTGTTAAAAGATTTTACAAGCATGATGATGGAGTAATTGAGTTAAGATCCTCCAACCCGTTATATGAGCCGATAGTTGCAGAAGACAACTTAATGATACAAGGCAGAGTAATAGCAATATATAGAAATATTTTTTAACAGCTTTAAAAAAGTCAAAAAGCCAAAAAAATAAAGAGGATGCAAGATCAAATCTTCTTGTAAGAACAGCCCCGTTATGGAAAAGTTAAGAAAAATAATTCATGTTGACATGGATGCTTTCTTTGCTCAAATCGAACAGAGAGACAACCCGCAATATAAAAACAAGCCGTTAATAGTAGGCGGACCGCTTAACAGAGGTGTTGTATCTACAGCATCTTATGAGGCAAGAAGATACGGCCTTCATTCAGGAATGCCTCTTTATAAAGCCAGAAAGCTGTGTCCGGATGGAATTTATGTCCCAGTAGATATGGAAAAATATCTTTGCGAGTCAAAAAAAATAAGAGATATATTTTGCAACTTTACTCCTCTTGTCGAGCCTGTGGGATGTGATGAGGCTTTTCTGGATGTTACAAGATGCGAAAAACTTTTTGGCGATGCTGTAGAAATAGCAAGAAAAATAAAAGGAGCAATTTACGAAAAGACAAATCTGACATCATCAGCGGGCATAGGACCAAACAAGTTTTTCGCCAAGCTTGCTTCAAACTTAGGCAAGCCTAACGGCCTTACAGTGCTTGAAAATACTCCGGATATGCTAGAAAAAATAAGGCTTCTGCCGGTTTCAAGCATATGGGGAGTTGGGAGAGTTACAGAAGAAAATCTTACCAAAATAGGAATTAAGACAATTGGAGAGATTGCCGATACTCCTCTTGAATTCTTAAGGCTGAAGTTTGGAGAAATGGGAGAATTTATACATAAGATGGCAAACGGAATAGACAACCGTGAAGTAATCCCTTATGGTGAGCCTAAATCAATCGGAAGAGAAACTACCCTGGATGAAGATACCTCAGAAACAGGCAGAATTAAATCAATTCTTTTAATGCTTTCCCAGAAAATATCTTCAAATCTGTCACGGGAAGGATATAAAGGCAAAACCATAACTTTAAAGATAAGATATTCTGATTTCAAAGGGGGTTCTGCCAGGATTACTTTAAATAAATATACTGACAGTATATTTGAAATATACAAAGTGTCCTTTTTGCTGCTTGAAAAATTTGATCTTTTAAGAAAAAAAATAAGGATGATCGGGGTTTCTGTTTCAAATCTTAAACCATATCATCTTATTAAAAACACTCTTTTTGATCAAAAAGACAAGAAAGGAGATATTACAAAAGCAATAACTGAAATCAACAGCAAATTCGGAGATGGCAAGGTTCATGTTGCAGGGTCAGATAAAAAATTTAATTAATTTTAGCTTGAAATTTTGCAATGGGTTCATTTATTTTTATGAAAAAATTCCTTAAATATTGTTAAAATTATTTATTGAACTCTGATAACTGATAGTTATTATATAAGAAAATAAAACCACTTTAATCAGGATAAATAATAAGTATTTTTTATTAAATTAAAAATATCTGACAGGAATGTCAGCAGGCATTAATAATAATCTTTTAAATTCTTCATTTAATTTTAACAGACTAATTGAACAGCCTTCCATATCAAGTGAAGTACAGTAATTGTTGACATAAGATTTAAAAACTTTAATTCCGTTTGCCTTTAAAATGTCATGAGCAACAGAACAGGCAATATATAATTCGCTTATTGGTGTTCCTCCCAAACCATTAACCATTAAGGCAACTTCACACCCGGATTCAAATGGCAAATCACTTATTATTGATTCAAGAAGCCTGTTTATTGTTACATTAGCCCGCTCAATTTTAATTCTCTGCCTTCCAGGTTCACCATGAAGCCCGACACCAAGCTCAATTTCATCAGGTCCAAGCTCAAATGTGGGAGTTCCTTTTTCGGGGTGAGTGCATGATTTTAATGCATATCCCATTGTCCTGACATTTGAATTTACATCAAGTGCAAGCCTCTTTAACTCATCAATATTGGTGCCTTCTTCGGATTTTGCTCCAACAATTTTGTAAACAAAGATAGCGCCAGCTACCCCTCTCCTGCCAGCCGTAAAAGTGCTGTCTTTAACTGCAACGTCATCATTTAAAATAACTGTTTCAACTATAGGGCCGCCTTCAAATTCTATCATTTCGCTGGCCATTTCAAAATTGGCTCTGTCACCTGTGTAATTTTTTACTAAAAACAAAACTCCTCTACCCTTATCTATAAGCCTGGCAGCATCAACTATTGTATCAAGAGTTGGAGCAGCAAAAACAGGGCCTGCACAGGCAGCATCAAGCATGCCTTTGCCAACATAAAATGCCTGGTCAGGTTCATGGCCACTACCGGAACCTGAAATTAATGCAACTTTATTTGTAAACGGATCTTTTCTGTAAATAATTCTTTTTTCAGGTATATAACCGATATTATTAGGCCTTGAATCTGCAAGCCCTTTTAGCATTTCTTTAACAAAATCTTCAGGAAGATTTATTATCTTTTTCATGTTTATGCCTTTTAAATAAAAATTAATATTTTAAAGAATTGAAACCAAAACAATAGATAACTAAATGCCCGGTTTAAAAAAATCAGCAATTTCTGTAAGTTAATATTTAAAATTGCTTTTAATGCTAAATCAAATACATATTTATAAATTTTTACTTAAATAATCATATGCTGATTCAAAAGCAATGCAAATAATTACAGAACCAGGATCCTTAAATCCAATACTTCTTTCGCCTAAATAAGAAGCTCTGCCTTTTTTTGCAATAAGATTTATTGTATTTTCGGAACCTTCTTTTGCAGCAGCCACCGCTTTTTCAAATATTGAAACAAGGCTTATTTCCTTATTGGTATCTATTGAATTAACCATGGATAAAACTGCAGGCTCTAAAGCATCAATCATGGTTTTATCCCCGACTTTTGTATTTCCTCCACGCCTTTTGATACCCTCAAGCGCAAAATTTATAGCAAAGACCCAATCAAAAATATCGGGTTCAATTTTTTCCTTTAACCCTTTCCCAAGTTCAATAAATCCGGTACCGAGCATGGCACCTGAAGTGCCTCCAATAGTATAAGCCAAAGTAAATCCTACCTTTCTTAATATATCTGCTGATTCCATCGCACTTAATTCAGGAATAACCTTCAGGACAGCCTCAAAACCTTTTCTAACTCCAATGCCGCAATCCCCATCTCCAATAGGAGAGTCAAGTTCAGTAAGGATTTGTTCAGCATTTATTAAATTTTTGCTAATGTTCTCTATGACACCTATAAGAATCTCTTTTTGAGTTTTCAATATTTGCTCCAAATTTTTAAAATATTTGTTTATTTTAATTTACTTTTCAAATCATAAAACAATAATTACCATATTTCAATTAACTTGTTTGATTTATAAAATAATATAAAATTTTTTAATATTGTTTTATAATACCGGTTGTTATTAAATATTAATTAAGATCATCCTGGAAAGTGAGCATGATGGAAAAAGAGCAGCTTTTTTTAGATGTCCTTTAGCATTTTCGTTAATATTTTTAAAGAATTGATTAAAAAATTAATTAATATTATAAATTTAACATAATAAAGAAGGGAAAACATGGATTTAAAAGTTGATGCTCATCTGTGGTGTTTGGGTTCTTATGCTGAAAGATATGTTCCAGGCGGCTATTTTAATGATATGAACCTGGAAGAAAAGCTGGAAATTTTTAAAAAAACAAAAGGACTAACCGGAATTGTTGTATTTGTTCCGTCAGATCCTCTGCCTTCAGATCCTGATAAATTAATTAAATTGTTAAAGAACTATGATTTAAAAGTTTCAAGCATCGAACCGGAAATATGGAGTGACAGGAAATGGAAAAATGGAGCTTTCTCAACAAATGAAGTAAAAATAAGAAAAGAAGCAGTTAAAATAATGCAAGAAGGCATTGACCTTTGCAGAGAAGTTAAAGCTGACAGTGTTCTTTTATGGCCTGCCCATGACGGCCTTGATTATCCTTTCCAGTCAAATTATAAAGACGGCTGGAAATATCTGGTTGAAACAGTAAGGGAAATTGGCGAGTATGACCCTAACATTAAAATTGCAATTGAAGCTAAACTAAAAGACCCGAGACAAAAGCAGTATATCAGCGATACAGGCAAAGCTCTTGCTCTTATCAGTGAAGTCGGGCTAAAAAATGTTGGGTGCGCGCTGGATGTCGGACATGCAATCATGGCAAATGAAAATCTTGGTGAATCATGCGCATTAATTGACAGATGGGGTAAATTATTCCAGATTCACATTAATGAGAATTACAAGGATTCTGACCCGGATATGGTTTTCGGAACTATTAATTTCTGGGAGCTTCTTGAATTCTTTTATTATTTAAATCAGACAAAATATAACTCCTGGTGCACTATAGACATTATTTCTTCCAGAGATGACAGGAAAAAAACTTTTGAGCTTGCAGTAAGCAACACCTGGAAAATTAAAGAAATGGCTGATAAATTACTAGAGCATAAGGCAGAAATTGAAGGAAACATGAAAGGCTACTGCTTTGCTGATAATTTTAATATCATTAGGGAACTGATTTTGAAATAATCAAGTAACGTTTCTGCTAAATTTTTTTTATTTTACAAAAAAGAGAGGCTTTATTTATAGCATATCCTCTCTTTTTTTATATTTATAGGATATTTAAATTAATCTATAGTTTAACTTCCTTATCTTCAAAAATTAAAGTTTCTATTTTAGCAGTTATTACCGCGTCAAATCCTTTGTCGGTGGTTTCAGCAGAAGATCTTGACGCAGCTCCTGTTACAAGCATTACAACCTCATCAACGCCAGCGCCAATTAAATCACAAGCAATTACAAAATTTTTCTCATATCCGCCATCTATATTCATTTCCTGAATTACCAGAAGCTTATAGCCATTATATTTCGGGTCTTTAATTGTAGATACAACATTTCCGATTACTTTTCCGATTATCATTTTCCATCACCTTTTACAATATCTACGGAATCAATTATTGCGGTAATTGTTGCATCTGCGAGAACTTTCTTATCCTCGAAAGCCTTTCCTGCTTCAGAGCTCACTTCATATGCAACAATTTCTCCTATTGCTGTCCCAATAGCATCTAAAGCAAAAATAGGCTTATTTATAAGTTCACCTGTTTCAGGATTTACATCACGTATAATTTTAATATCTATTCCATCATAAGAATAGTGTTTATGATCTGACCATGTTTTTCCGATTACTTTTGCTAAAAACATTATTATCCTTAAACCTGATTTAATAGAAATTTATATCTTTCTTCAATAAATATTGAATCAACTTTTGCAGAAATGGCATTATCTATTGGCATTTCTTTATTTCCTTCAAGCTGCCTGCAAGGGCTTCCCTTAATAACCAGGACATAATCTCCCACACCAAGACCCAAAGTATTTTCCGCACAAACCATATATTCTTTTCTTTCTGTTCTATCCAGTTTAAGCAATTGAACCAAATAAAGTTTTACTGATTTTATTGCAGGATCTTTAACTGTACAAACCAATTCTTTTTTTATGATTCCAAAATCCATATTATATGCTTAATTATGTCTTTAACTAATTAAAATACTAAAATTAATTTAAAAAATCTTACTTCAACGCAGAATCTTCCTTTATTTCTTTTTTTAACAGCTCAAAATTATCAATTCTCGCCATTATTGTAGTGTCTGAAGGCATTTTATTTGTAATTTCAGACATTCTTGCTGCACTTCCTGAACATGTTAAAACATAGTCGCCTATTCCAACACCGATACTGTCAATTGCTATCTCGTATTTTCCTGCAGGTTCAAGAGCATAGTTATAAAACTCTACAACATATAGCTCCACAGGCCTAAGCTCATTAACTTTGGCAACTGAAACAACATTTCCTATAACTCTTGCTATTATCATTACTTTCCCGAATAAATTAATTTAATTCATGGGTTTTGAAAGATTTATTATTTTTCAAAATCATAAATATTAATTTTATCAACTTTTGCAACTACTGCAGATCTGATTGGAACTTCGTTTTTACCAACAATTTTATTTACAATACCATCATCATCAGCAATTAAAACCATTTCTCCAATGCCTACTCCTACCCCGTCTTCCACAATAAAATATTTTCCGGTAGGTTTTCCGAAAGGATTAATTATCTTTGCGATTTTCAACCTTGTTTGTTCTATTTTCGGAACTTTTATAGTACTAACAACAGTACCTATTATCTCACCAATTATCATTTTTCCTAAACAATTCTTACATGTTTTTACTTCACTTTGTGATATTAACAGTTTTTAAAAATACTATTAATTAAAATTTTAAAGCTAAGATTTTATTTCAATATCAACACCTGCAGGAAGATTTAACCTCATCAGCATGTCAACTGTTTTAGGATTGGGATCAAGGATATCAATAATTCTCTTATGAGTTCTGATTTCAAAATGCTCTCTTGAATCCTTATCAACATGAGGCCCCCTGATAACGCAAAAAACACTTTTTTTGTTTGGAAGCGGTATCGGTCCTGAAACTTTTGCTCCTGAACTTTCAGCAGTTTCCACAATTTTTTTTGCTGATCTATCTATTACTTCACTGTCATAAGCTTTTAACTTTATTCTTATTTTTTGTCCAAACTTTCCTGCGCTCAATTATTTATCCTCCATACTTTTTATCTCTACTCTATTATCTTAGCTATGCTTCCGGCACCTATGGTTCTTCCGCCTTCACGGATAGCAAAACGAAGGCCTTCTTCCATTGCTATAGGTGTAATAAGCTTTACTTCCATTTCTGTATGATCTCCGGGCATTACCATTTCAACTCCGGC
>JAPLCN010000115.1 GCA_026392215.1 Actinomycetota bacterium
CTGTGCGTTTACTTTCGTTACGGCCTGGTAGCTTGCTCATCACCCCTAAGGTGACTTTGTCAATAGGCTTCAAAGATTTTGGTTTCCCTTATCTTTGCCATTCAAGCTACAGGGTTTCTGGCTTTTACCCTGACAGGACTATCTCCTGCTGAACATATCTGCCTAATCTGGACACACAAATTGGTTCGAAATTTCACACCTTGGGGCAGCCAAAAAATATAGATAAATAAAAGAATCTGATTTTTTATTTGCTAAATATCCATCCCTGTTGTTCAAAAATAAAAATTGTTGCAAATTTGACCCAGACAGGAACAGGCAAAATCATCAACGCTACAGCTTTAGACATAGACCATGTTAAGATTATTACAAATATTGCTGATGATATTACTAAAATATTTCCAACAATATCAGGAATTGGAGGTCATTTAAGACAAAATGCAATAAGTATTGTTATAAGAGAGGCATTATTCTTGTTGAGTTATTTTAATAATCCTTTTTTGAATTTTCCGCAGATTGTTCTGCCACTAATTATATCTGAAAAAAGAAACAGCCCTAGGTTTGACATATCGTAAACTTTGATAATGTCCATGACTTCACTGCAACCAGTGCATATATCTAGCAATACATTCTTTGTATTCTTAAAGAAATCAGTATTAAATTTTATTGTATTATTATCTTCAAAAATCGAAGCATAAAAAATACCCGTTTCCACTAGGTCATGGAAAAAGTGAGTACCAAAGGACAATTCTGGCATATAACCTGCATCCTTATATGAAACCTCGCAGACAACCTTAATATTGCTTATCTCAGCAAAAGATACTGGTAATCCTAATTCCGGAGATGTAGTACCTATGCGGCCTGGTGCTAGAAGCATAATTGCTTTTTCTTTATTTTTAAAATATTGGTTTATCCTGCCTATTATTCTCGCAATGTTATATTTTTTCTTGTAGGGGAATTGATAATAGCCTGCGGGGTCAACCTGTATAACAATATCAATGTGCTGACTCACAGCACCCCCCATTGTGCCACCCGATAACTCAAAAAAAACTTTTTCATCTTCAATATCAGGAATTGTAACTTTTGCTCCAATTCCACCAACTTGTAAAGGCCTGCATTGCAGTAAATTAATCAAAAAGTCACCTTGCTCTGTAAAATTACATGTGAATTCAATATCCACTGGGTAATTGTATTCTTTTTGAATTACAGACATTAATTGTCTTAATGTATCAATAAAACCTTCCATTTTTATAAGATTTTCACATGAGGAGAATAAAATTTCTTCTGGTTTTCCCTGCTCCTTTAACAGTGTTTCTGTCTCATAATCATGCTCAAGCATTATTCGTCTATACCATTCAGGCAGTTTCAGGAATAATTCCGATAAATTGACAGATAAAAAAATATTTTTATCAAAATCAAGGACATCGACCTTATGTTGTGAGTATTGATTCTTACTAACGGTACTGGTCAAGGGTGTTAACTGCGGTTTATTAAGACTTGCTATCCTGGGATAATCACCATCGGTTCTCTCTACAGCTCTTGTGCCTAGTCCCATTACCAGCCTTATCATTCCAGCATTTGGTTCAATATCCTTATGCCATTGGTAAGAATTATATGAATAGCCAACCCCTGCAGCACAGGGCATAAAAACATTGTCAAACTTTAAACCAGAGACTCTTTGTACAAGGATAGCCATCTGCTCGTCGCTTTTACTTAAGCCCCGCTGCAAGCGATATTCAAGTGCTGATTCATCCATAGTGCTGGCATAAACTTGCTTTACAGCTTTTTCGAAGTCATTTAGTCTTTCATCAAGGTTGCCATTGTTAACACAGAATACCGACTCATATTTCCCAGCGAATGCATTCTCGAAGCTATCCTCCAAAAGGCTGCTGGAGCGGACAATAATAGGACTCTGTCCGTAATATTCTAACATCCGCCTGAATTGTTCTTTTGTTGTATCGGGAAAAATTCCATTTAATATCTTTTGCTTAAGCATTTTTGCTGCTAAGAAATACTTTTCATCATTCTTTTGAGCAAGTCTTAACTTCCAACAATCATTTTGCACAATATATGTATAATACACATCAGTCCCAATGTAGAATGAATCATGAGGTTCAAGCTTCAGGTACGTTTGGGGAATAATATTTTCAACAATTTTTCTCGAAAGCAACATTCCAGTTGCTTTACCGCCAATTTTTCCGGATCCTATCATCCTTTCTTTGATAGCAATTAAATCTTTGATTTTAAAGTTAGCACATATCAAATCTGTCAACTTTTTTTCTCTGCCTATAATTCTCTCACACATATTATTGATTGTGTCCTGCCCTGTACTATCAAAATTCATTTTGGCAAAGAGAAAGAACATGTCCCAATTATCTAAATTTTGATCATCAAGGACACTGGCCTTTTTTTCCATAAGCGAATAAAACTTGCTTACGCTCAATCCACCTGTTAATGCAGCAAAACTATTCAAATTATTCTTTTCGAATCTATGACGTAAGAACATGCTATTTGAATACCTTTACCAAACCTTTAGAGGATGAATATACATTTCATTACCATCTGAATAAACATCCACTAAAATCTGGGTAGTTTCCCTGATTCTCGCAATTGTATTAAAAGAATGTCTACCTCTAATAATAGCAAAGTATGCTATCGTATTAAGCTCAAATAGAAACGGGCATGTCACTACAAAAAAATTGCCCATCATTAAATCTGCTGACCAGGCAACCTGCAGCTCGGAAATACTATCGAATACGTAAAACGCTTCCTGCCCCTGATGTTCAATTATCTCATGAACAGCTACCGTAAAGCTTTCAAAGCCAGCATTAGTATCCAGCTTAACTATCTTCAAGCCCTCTTGGGGCTTTAATAACGGTTTATGCTGAGCAAACCGAATATATATCAAATTTCGTTTTTCCTTAATAGCTTGCCTGGCTAGCCGTTTAACAAAAAATGAATACTCCTGTATGTCTGAAACTTGCCATACTACGTTATCACCAAGCCGAATAAAATCCAGAGCCTTATCAATACCTTCAACTCCAGAGCGAATTTTATCAAATGTTGCCATTATTAAGATCTCCTTATTGCGCCTTTATAGTCACATAAATAGTCATTTCTTTAAGCATTGGACCTCTAATTTTCTTAAGATGCCATCAAAAGC
Source organism: Actinomycetota bacterium (assembly GCA_026392215.1). Lineage (GTDB taxonomy): Bacteria > Actinomycetota > Humimicrobiia > Humimicrobiales > Humimicrobiaceae > JAMDDL01. The sequence continues at coordinate 3,161 of JAPLCN010000115.1, forward strand.
ATTAAACGTAGTATTAAAAACACTCCATTTGATTTGCCTGCTGGACATAAAAGGAGTGACTATTGTCTCAAAATAATCTACTAAGATTAATTACCACATCTTGAACGCGTATTGAAGATTTCTGAAAATATCTTCTA
>JAPLCN010000090.1 GCA_026392215.1 Actinomycetota bacterium
ATGGCAGGAGCTGACGCATGTATGTTTAGCTCTCCTTACAGCACTTATCCGATACTGAAAAGAAGATATGTCCAGATAGCAGATGCCTTGACACTTAAGCTTGAAAATTTAAAACCGGCAATGCCTGTTATTGGCGGAGGGGTTCACCCTAACTCTGCAATCAAAATCGTAAAAGATTTGGGAAAAGAAATTATGCTTGCATCAGGAGGAGCAATATTTGGCCATCCTCACGGCCCTACAAAAGGAGCTATGGCAATGCATAAAATAGCCGAAGCTCTAGGTGAGGATCTGGATATAAACACCCTTGCACAGGAAGAAAACAATGAATCCTTAAAGCTTGCTTTAGAATTATGGAAATAAAAATATAAGTATAATCTTTACCTAAAAAGATCATTATTTTTAGGTAAAGATTATGTGACTAATTTTAAAAAGTGTAGAAATATAATTAGGATATAGCTAAAATTTTTTTAATATTAAGCAAGACTTTAAAAAATGCTAAATGAAAACCATGGGAATTCTTTTAAATAAATGTTCTTTCTGCATATAAAAAATAAATTACTCTTGTTTTGCATTCCTGTATTTTACGAGTTCTTCAAGCAGCTTAGATTGCTTCAGGAGCTCCTTATCCTGCGCATCAAGGTGAGCAAGTATATGCTCTATATCCTTATAACTTGTTACTGTTGTATTATATTCTTCTTCAGCTCTTATTTCAGAGTGTCTTCCCTGAATATTTTGCCCGACCATTATAAGAGGCATTAATAAAAGCTGGATAATATTCCCGATAAATAATAGAAATGCAAACGGATATGGATCCAAGGGTTTGCTGGAAAAATATACCTGCCAAATCATCCAGGCTGCCATAAATGCCGCAAAAAAATAAACAGCGTACATCGTACCTATGCCGGATGTAATCCATACAGCTAATCTATCCTGAAAATTAAGCCTGGTTTTGTGGATTACATTTGGATTCTTCGGTTCATTTCTCTTATGCCTTATTGGTTCTACTAATGTTTCCATTGGAATTCTCCTTTTACTTTCAGAAATTAAAATGTTATTGCTTTTTTAAGCAACTGAATTAAATGTCTGCAATATTTTAAAGCTTTCAAACTATCAGAGGTAAATTTACTTTAATTTTTGTGCCTTTATCCGGTTCGCTTTCGACTATTATGCTGCCTTTATTTTTTTCAATAATCTCTTTTGTAATTGCAAGCCCAAGGCCGCTTCCTTTTAATTTTGCAGCCATTTCGCTATCTGCTCTGAAAAATCTGTTAAAGATGTTGCTAAGATTTTCTTTCTTAATGCCTATCCCGTAATCTCTGATAATGGCTTCAGCCTTGTTTCCTGATTTATGTAACGAGATCTCAATTTTTCCATTATTATATGAATAATCTACAGCATTTTTAATAAGGTTTAATAATGCCTGTGATATTTTATTTTCATCGGCATTACAAAATAACTCTTCTTCTGTAAAACCACTCAATATTGTTATATTTTTTCTTTCTGCGTAAGGCTTTGAAAGATTTACTATTTTTTTTAAAACCGCATTTAAAGAAATTTCAGCAAATTTAAAATTTTCCTGATTATTTTCAAGCCTTGCCAACAATAGCAAGTCCTCAACTATTGCGCTCATTCTGTCAACTTCCTCAAGATTGCTTTCGAGCATCTCCCTGTAGCTTTTATTGCTATCCTTATTTCTTACTTCAAGCTCAATTCCTGTCTTCATTATACTTAAAGGAGTTCTTAATTCATGTGAAGCATCAGAAATAAATTGTTTTTGAAACAAATGGCTTTTTTTAATAGGTTCAAGAGTTTTTGCAGCAAGCCAGTAGCTTAAAAAGCCGGACACTACGATAGTTGAAATATCAATAATAATTATAAGATTAAGTAAGGATCTTGAGGCAGCTGCAACAAAGATATTTCCAATGTTAGCATCTCCTTCGCTTAACTCATGTTTAATTTCTTCGGGAAGCCTAAGTGAAAAGCTGAAATAAATAAAAAAGCTGAAAATCAGAATGATTATTACAATAATAAGCAAATATAAAAATGTAAGCTTTAGCTTTGCCCTAAAAAATATGTCATTCTTGGCTTTCAATCTTATATCCTATCCCGTAAATAGTTTTGAACAGCTTATTCTCATAGCCGGAATCAATTTTTTTCCGCAAATTTTTTAAATGAACATCAACAACATTACTGAATGAATTAAAATCAAAGTCCCACAAGCTGGCCATTATGTCTTCTCTTGTAAGTACTTTTCCTTTATTTCTCATAAAATATTCCAGAAGCCTGAACTCTTTTAAAGTAAGGCTGATTTCATTGCCGCTTCTGGTGACTTTCTTGTTTGAAAGATCTATCACCAGATCTTTTACATCTAATTTATCAGAAATTTGCTGTTTTGGTCTTCTTAAAAGCGCCTTTATTCTTGCCAGCAGTTCTTCAAATGAAAATGGTTTTATCAGGTAATCATCTGCCCCACTATTAAGTCCGATTACCTTATCATCAGTAGTATCTTTAGCAGTTAGCATTAAAACAGGAATTGAAATTTTATGTTCTCTTGTTTTTTTGCATATTTCAATTCCGCCAATTTCGGGGAGCATCAAATCCAGGATAACCATATCATAATCCTGATAATTTAAAAATATTCTATCAAGTGCTGATTTTCCATCATATATTATGTCCGCAGCATATCCTTCAGATTCCAACCCCTTTTTAAGCAGAGCTGCAAGTTTTTCTGAATCCTCAACTATTAATATTCTCATATTGGTAAAAGTTTTATCTTATATAAGGTTAGAAATCCAAATAATAATAAGCAATTAAAAATATTCTATTTTTAATTTTACAATTTATTGCTCGCTTCTTCCAGTTTAATAATTTTAAAACTTTATTTTAAAACAGGTTATAACATAATAAAAAATAACCCCCTAAGTTTTTTTTCTTAGGAGGTTATTTTTTTACTTCAAGTAAAGCAGGCGTCCAATTCACTTGCTTTTATTTTTCATTTATTTTTCTTTCTTATCATGTTATTGCTTACTTAAAAACTTATATGTAAACTAAATTTATCTTCCTAGTTGGTAAATACTGTTGTTACTACTCTTTTTGAATCAATTTCTACCATTGCAACGCCTATCTTTGTGTACTGCGCTCTTAGCATGTTATCTCTGTGAGTCGGGCTGTTAAGCCAGGCATTAAGAAATCCTTCAGGAGTTCCAATGGATGCCGGTGCAGACTGTGCAAGGTTTTCCCCTGCATATCTAAATCCTATTTTCATAGATCTCATAACATCAAATACGTTGGTGCCTTCCGGTGTGTAATGTGAAAAGTAATTTCTGTCAAGCAGGTCTCTGCTTCTTATCATAGCAATATCTGTTAAAGACCCGTCAGCTGCCAGTGCGTTTAGCCCGTTTTGTTCTCTTACATTATTAATTAGTGCTACCACTTGCGTTTCATAATCAGACAGTGCTGCTTCTTTGGTTATAACTGTTCCTGCAGCCTGGTTGTTTATATCTATTGCCTTGCTAAGTACTTCTACACCGGATGGTGCTGCAAATGCTACGATAGATATAAGCAGTGCTGCCGCTACTGCTACTACGCTTAATAAAACTGCTAAATTTCTTAAACCCTTTCTCATTTTGAACGCTTCTTTTTTGCCTTAAAAATTAAATTAGCCACTTAACCTTTTTAAATAAAGGCTAAATGGCCGGGTGCATTTACTTTTTAGTGCAAAAAAATAATAGCCGGTTGCATCACTAGCTCCCTGCATTTCAAGATGCCCAAATAAGAAATGCATATCATCGCCTCTATTAGAAAAAAAGATTAAATTTTCAAATAAACATTAAATAAATTTACTAAACTAATAATAATTAAATAATTATTATTAGTCAAGAGAATTATATAAATATTTTTATTAAATTAAAAATTAAAATATATATTATATAAAGTATTAAGATATGAGAAGACAATATAATTATTAAAAGAAAGTGCAAATTATTTTTTTACAGTTAGTATTGACATGATTGTATTTAACGCTTTTTTTTATGATAGTTATAAATAAAAAGGGATGTTTCAATTTATTATTGAAAATAATAGTTCTTTAATTAGTTACTTATACGTATTTAGGTAACATCTTAAAAGCTCTTAAAAAAGATATATTTTTAAGAACTGTTGGATAGGATTCATATATATCAATTTATGGTGAAAATTTAAAACGGGGTTAGAATTTAAGATTAAATTCTACTATAATTTTCCTATGTCTAAATCACAGATTGCATATAATAAAACTGCTGCTGTCATAAATAATTAGATTTTTTTTATTTTTTCAGGTTGTTTTATATAAGCTAATGCCTGGCTTGAAGCTATTAATTCTCCTTTATCATTTTTAACACTGATAAGGTAAGCCGAAGTTTTATTTCCACGGCTTAATTCTGAAGCTTCTGCAGTAAGAATATCCCCTGCAACAGCTGATTTTATGTAATTGATATTTACATTAACTGCAACTGCGATGCCTTTGTAGGAATTAACAGCAGCAGCAAAAGCAAAATCCATCAGCGAAAAAATTGCTCCACCTTGAGTTATTGAAAACATGTTATCAAAATCTTTTGTGGCTTTCATGGTTACTTTTGAGTAACCTTCTCTTAGCTCCTCGACCTTTATTTTAAAAATTTGGGCATAGGGCTCATTTTCAATTCTGTTTTTTATTTCTGATGTATAATCTTCCATAATATTTTCAACTTATTTCTTTATTATTTTTTAATTAAAAATTATTCTGATTGCAAAAAAATTATATAAAAAGACCCAGTAGGTCTAAAAAATAACAAAGGTTTCTTAATTAATTTGAACTTCACTTATTCCTAATACATAAATGCCTAAATAATATGCCAGAAATATCAATATTTACAGTATTAATACCCATATTTACATTATTAATATTGTATAGTTTATTACCATAAATTATGTACAAATTCCTTTATATATTTTTTATATATTTCCTCTACCTTTTCCATTTGTTCTTTAAAAAGTGGTGGCATATCAGAAGCTGCAGAATTTGCCTCAACCTGAGATATATTGCTAGCTCCTGGAATTACACAGCTGACATTTTTATCCATCAAAATCCAGCGAAGTGCATACGCCGGCAATTCTTCAGCAGGAAATATTTTCTTAAGTTCTTCAACTGCCTGAAGTCCTGTGTCATATTTCACTCCTGAAAAAGTTTCACCTTTATCAAATACTTTACCTTCCCTATTAAAATTTCTGTGATCATCTTTTGAAAAAACAGTATTTTTTGTGTATTTTCCGGAAAGAAGACCACTTGCCAGTGGAACACGCACAATAATGCCCACATTTTTCCTGGCAGCTTCTTTAAAGAACATCTCTGCCGGTTTAAATCTGAACATATTGTAAATGATCTGGACAGACGCAACGCCAGGATACTTTATTGCTTTTAAAGCGTCTTCTACTTTTTCAACACTCACTCCATAATTTAATATTTTTCCTTTTTTCTTCAGATTGTCCAGCAGTTCAAAAACTTCAGGCCTGGAATATGTTTCAGTCGGAGGACAATGGAGCTGAATAAGATCTATTGTCTCAACATCCAGTCTCTTCAGGCTATCATTAATAAAACCTGTGATATTTTTTTCATTATAGCCTTCATCATTATGCGGATTTAATTTTCTTCCGCTTTTAGTTGCAACATAAATTCTTTTATTAATCTTTTTAAGGAATTTGCCTATCGAAATCTCGCTTTGGCCATCATTATAAACATCAGCAGTATCAATAAAATTTATTCCGGTTTCAATTGCCCTGTTTAATATGGACTGTGCAGTTTTTTCACTAAATTTTTCTCCCCATTTTCCACCAAGCTGCCATGTCCCCAGAGATATTTCTGAAATATCAAAACCAGTCTTTCCAAGAACCCTGTACTTCATTTTTTCCTCTCCTTCTTTTGCCAAAATATTAAAAGTATATTGATGAATTAATAATCATCCAAAGTTTTATTTAATCACTAATGATAAAA
>JAPLCN010000132.1 GCA_026392215.1 Actinomycetota bacterium
AAGCCTTTTGACACAACAACGATTTGTCTCCCATTATTTATTGCCGGAGGTGAAGGCGACAGGATGTTTGCAAAAAACCACCCTACAATTACTGTTGACGGGTGTGAAAAGTTGTGTGCCAAAAGGGCAACAGAAAAGTACTCAGGGAAAGTTGCCTACTCAATTAATGTTAGAGATTTTATTAAAGACAGCGATGAAGTTAAAAATAAGAGCAATTTGAATGAAAATGAGAAAAGAATAGCATCGGAAGTTGCTGATGCGATCTCTCTTAAGGTTGATGAGATTTTAAAGAAAAATAACAAATAAGTTTTAAATTAAAGGATGTATTTTATTATGGCGATATATATTTATAAAAACAGTGCCGAGTGGCTAGGTGAACATAAAGGGCATATAAAGATGGAAAACGGGATTGAATTGGACTTTTCAGCACCGCCTTCCATGCATGGTATTGCCGATGTCTTAACACCTGAAGATTCATTTATGGCAGCGGTAAATACGTGCTACTTTATGATGTTCATATGGGCGTGCGAGCGTTTTAAGATCAACCTGGTCTCTGTAAAAATTGAAGCTGAGGGGAAAGTTCTTGAGAATATGGACAAGACTTCAATATTTAGTGAGATTTTGCTTAAAATCAAAATAACAGCAAAAGACACAACAGAAGATAGAATAAAAAGTGCATTAAAATCTGCAAGAAAGTATAGTCTTGTTGCAGAGTCTATTAAAGCAAAAGTTAAGATTGAACCGGAAATAGAAATATTGTAAATATTAGCATCAGTAAAGATGCTAATCAGTGTTTATTTAATTATTTACTAAAATTTAAAAAAATATTAAATTGTAAACTTGTAAAGGAAAGATTGTGGTCAAAACAAAAGTTGAACCTGGTATTTGTGGATTTAACGCAGATATTGAAGCAGAAGTAAGAGACTATCAGTTTGTAACTTTAAAAGTTAATTCTGCCTGTGAAAATATAATTAAAATTGCACAGAAGTTAAAAGAATTTGATGCCTATAATGAAATCAGGGATGGATTTAACGGGGAGTTCTATAAAATTATAAGGGAAAATCTAAAGGGATGTTGTTCCGGCTGTGCTATTCCGATTGGGCTTTTTAAATCAATGCAGGTTGCAGCCGGTATTGCTCTTCCAAAGGATATTTCAATTAAAATAGAAAAATAATTGTTGTATAAATGCAAGTATTCTCATTTGTCCAGAAAATAAGCAGCTTCAAATTCTTTTGTCTTTTGTCAATTGTTCCTCATTATTTAGAATTTCATCAGCCTCATCCTGAAGCTCCCAGAAACTTTTTTCCATTTCTTCATGAATCTCTTCAACCATATCCCTATAGCTTTTTTCGTCTTCAAGCTCCTTAAAATCTTTTATTATATTTTCAGCTATTGGATCAATAGGATTTCCTATAAATATGTTAATTCTCCTGAAAAGATTAAGAATAAGGGCCATAATTCCTTCAGTGACTTCGTTTTTTTCAAGTTTAGTTCCAGCTCTAAGCCCCCTTACTCCCTGTATGTAAACAGGAATAATCCGCAGTTTTGTTTTATAAGCAAAATAAGCTGCGCCTTTTTTAAAATCCTTATAAATATCAGTTTTGTTTAATTTGCCTTCAGGGAATATTGCGAAGTTGACACCCTTTTTCCCTTTATTTCCAATAAGCTCCTTAAAACTGCCAAAATTCTTAAAAAAATTTTCTTGAAATATTGGAATAGCATTGCCAACTTTTCTAAAGAAAAAATTTGTAAATTTTGTTTTAAAGTCATTTGATATTGCAAAAAATATAAGCGTCTTTTTTAAAGCTGCCATTATTATTATCGGATCAGCACCTGTAACATGGTTTATTGCAAAAATTACCTGTTCATTGACAGGTATTCTTGCATAGTTAAAGACTTTAATCCTGACAATTAATTTATATAAATTAACTACTATTATTCTTGGTAAAGTATAAAAAAAATCTCTTATTTTTTTCATTTTTTTATCTTAAACTTAAAAAATTAAGTATTATATGTTAATAATGTGCATTTTTTAATCTAACTTGCAAATGCTTTAATAATTTTTATAAAAATAAATAAGAATTTTTTTGTAAATTTTAATGTATTAATATTTTTTTAGTTTAAGATTAATAAAAATTATCTATGTGAAATACTTTTAATATAATATTAAGTTCAGTAATATTAGACGACATTTAAAGCTTTTTGTTAAATATAAAAACAAAATAAGCGGCTTTCCCGTCAGATTTATTAATTATTTATTCTGGAAAGGCATGATTTGGAGACAGGTAAATTAAAGTTTTTTAAAGATTATAAAAAAGAAATTAAAAGCGCAATTAATGATGTAAAAGTTATTTATACGGATTTAGACGGAACATTGCTTAATAATAAAGGCTGTTTGATTAAGGATGATGAAGATAATTATTTTTTTGATGCCGTAAAGCAGCTAAAAAATTTAGCAGATAAAAGCATAGATGTTGTTTTGGTTTCAGGAAGAAACAAAATGCAATTAAAATATAATGCCCAAATGATGAATTTAAAGAATTATATTGCTGAACTCGGAAGTGAAGTAGTTTATGACTTGGGAAAGGAAGTCCATACAACCTATGATAAAACCAGGCAGAAATATGATTTTGCCAGTCTTGGACCGGACCTGGAAGCAGTTGCCGGCCTGTTAAAAAATGAATTTCCTCTTCAGATAGAATATAACGCTGACTGGAACAGATACAGATCAACTAATGTCCTGTTTCTTGGTGAAATTGATTTGGATAGAGCAAATAAGCTGCTGAAACAACATGGTTATGAGGATTGGGGCATTATCAATAATGGCCCGACTGCGTTATATGCTACAAACCTTAATGTTAATAAAGTTTACTTTTATAACCTGATGCCTAAGGGAGTTGACAAATCAAGCGGCGTAAAACTGGATAAAAAATTAAGGCATCTTGAAAAGAAAAATTGCATAGCTCTTGGAGATTCCCTTGAGGATTTAAAAATGGCAGGTGAAGTAAGCCATTTCTTTCTTATGAACAATAATTTCCATGACGAGAAAGATGTATTGGAAGCCTTGCCTCAATATAATAACGTTTATATTTCAGAAAGCAAAATGAACAGGGGCTGGGCTGAAGTAATAAGTTATCTTTTTAATTAATTGTGATTAAGACAGTAACTAACACTAATCCATAATATAAAACTTATATCCTTAAAGTAGACATATTTTAAGGATATATCTGTCTTAAATCCCCAAAAGCAAAACTAATTTAAAAAATCTATAAAATGGTTGATTATTTTGGGCTAAACTAATATAATTATTGATTACTTTGGGCTAAGCTAATATTTTTAATGCGATAGCGGTAGTGTCTAAATCACAGTTTAAAATAATTATTATTTAATTTAAATTATTATTTGATTTATTTTAAAAAAAAATATAAAATGTATTTTTTGTGTCGGCTAATTTCTAGTTTTGAATGTTATATTGATTTTTGCAGTAAATTTTAAGGTAGAAGAGTCAAAATGGTACAAGCAATTTATGGAAAAAAAGTGGGTTCAACCCAAATATATGATGAAAGAGGCAATGTTTTATGCGTTACAGCTATAGAAGCTGAACCTTGCAAAGTGGTACAGATAAAAAATGTTACATCTGATGGCTATAATGCTTTAAAAGTAGGCTTTGGCGCAACAAAGGAAAACAGATTAAACAAGCCAAAAAAGGGTGAATTTGCTAAAGCAAAACTTGAACCTGCAAAATACTTAAAAGAAATAAGGCTTGCTGATTTTAACAATGAATACAAAATAGGTGACAATATTGATGTCAGCGTTTTTAATGTTGGAGATGTTGTAAAAATCACAGGAATCTCAAAAGGCAGGGGATTTGCAGGGGTTATTAAGAGATATCATTTTCATAGAGGTCCTGTTACTCATGGTTCTCACAGCATAAGAAAAACAGGTTCAATAGGTATGTGCTCTACTCCAAAAAAAGTTATGAAAGGCAAAAAAATGCCAGGCAGAATGGGTGGAGAAAGAGTTACAATTCCGGGTACTAAAATAATTGATGTATTGGCAGAACAAAACTTAATTTTGGTTAAAGGTTCTGTTCCTGGGGCAAAAGGCAGTGTAGTTTATATTAGGAAAGCTTAATTTTTTTAGGAGAAAGTAATGGCAACTTTAGATATTTTAGATTTAAAGGGAAGCAGTAAAGATAAAATTGATATTCCAGATGAAATAGTAAAACAGGAAGTAAATACCAATATTCTTCATATGGAAGTTAAAAGATTTCTTGCCTCTGCACGTTCAGGAACCAGCAAGGTAAAAGGCAGAAGTGAAGTCAGGGGTGGCGGAAGAAAGCCCTGGAGGCAAAAAGGTACAGGAAATGCAAGGGCAGGAAGTACAAGATCACCACTTTGGAGAGGTGGAGGAGTTACTTTTGGTCCTGTTCCAAGAGATTATTCTTTTAAGCTTAATAAGAAAGTTATAAGAAAATCAAAATTCATGGCACTTTCTGATAAGTTTAATGAGGGCAGGCTGATGGTTGTTTCAGATTTTAATTTTGATAAACCCAGCACAAAAAATGCAAGTGCGATTTTGGATAATTTAAAAGTTGGCATGAGCAAAGTTCTGGTTGTACTGGAAAACCTTAATGGCAATGAGCTGCTGTCTTTCAGAAATATGCCAAATGTTTTACTGACAACCTGCAGGTCAATGAACACTTATGAAATTCTGGTAAGTGATTATATGATATTTACAAAAAATTCACTTGAGAAATTTTTAGAGGAGTTTTCTAATGCAAGATCCTAGAGATTTGATTGTCGGACCTATAGTTTCAGAAAAAAGCTATAGTGCAGTAAAAGATAACAGATACTCTTTTTATGTAGATCTTCGAGCTGAAAAAGGCGAGATAAAAAGAGCTATCGAGAAAATTTTTAATGTTAAAGTGCTAAAGATCAGCACTATTAGCGTAAAGCCGAAACCTAAACGACTTGGGCGTAGCATCGGCACAAGTCCAAGACGAAAGAAAGCCATCGTAAGTCTAAGAAAAAAAGACAAAATCGACTTCTTTCAGTCTGCATAACTTAAATTAAATAATATTTTTATAAAAATTTTAATATTTTAATAGAACTAGCTGTTTAATTATTTTAAAAACAACTAGTTTGTTTAAGTAATTAATGTTTCTAAAAAGTTGCGGAGGTAAATAAGTTGGCTTTAAAAAAATACAAACCGACATCTCCAGGCAGGAGATTTGCAACAGTTTCAGATTTTTCAGAAATATCAAAAGAACAACCTGAAAAGTCATTAACGGTTGCATTAGTTAGAAAAGCTGGAAGAAATAATAACGGCCGCATAACCAGAAGGCACAGCGGTGGAGGCCATAAGAGGCTTTATAGAATCATAGATTTTAAAAGAAATAAAGCTGATATTCCGGCTAAGGTTATAACAATTGAATATGATCCCAATAGAAGTGCAAGGATTGCTTTAATTTCTTATGCTGATGGCGAAAAAAGCTATATTATTGCTCCGGTTGGGTTAAAAGTAGAAGACAGTGTAATTTCCGGGGCAAATGTTGATATAAAGGTTGGAAATTGCCTGCCGCTTTCTCAAATTCCGGTTGGTACAATTGTCCACAATATTGAGCTTAAAGTAAATAAGGGAGCAGAAATTGCACGTTCTGCAGGCTCATCCGCGCAGCTGCTGGCAAAAGACGATAATTATGCACAGATCAAACTGCCTTCAGGTGAAGTCAGAATGGTAGCAGTAAAATGCAGAGCTTGTGTAGGCCAGGTTGGAAATCCTGACCATGAAATTATTTCTCTTGGAAAGGCCGGCCGTTCAAGATGGTTAGGCGTAAGGCCAAGCGTACGTGGTACGGCAATGAACCCGCACGATCATCCGCATGGCGGTGGTGAAGGAAAGAATAAAACGTCCGGTAGAGATCCTGTTACACCTTGGGGCAAACCGACACTTGGTTATAGGACAAGAGATAAAAATAATCCTACTGGAAAGTTTATTATCAAGAGAAGGAAAGCATAATTAATAAATTGTTAATTTCTTTATCTTATGTGTTTGGAGGAGGATTAAAATGTCCAGGTCTTTAAAAAAGGGACCTTTTGTTGATGAAAATTTAATGATAAAAATTAAAAAAATGGATGAAACAGGCGAAAAAAAGATTATCAGGACCTGGTCCAGAGCGTCAGTTATTTTTCCTGAAATGGTTAGTTTCACGATAGCAGTCCATGATGGGAAAAAACATGTACCTGTATTTGTGTCAGAATCGATGGTTGGGCATAAATTGGGTGAATTTGCACCTACAAGATCGATTAAGTCTCATACTTTTAAAGGTAAAAGTGAAAAGTCGGCAACAGTTAAAAAGAAGGCTAAATAAGGTGCAATATTTGAGATTAAATTGTTTTAATTTGTGTTATTTAAAGGGGGCTGTTTATTTTGGAAGCTAAAGCAATAACAAGAAATATAGAGATTCCAGCTACAAAGGTAAGATATGTAGTAGAACTGATAAAAAATAAAAAAGTAAGCGATGCGGTGGATCTTTTGTCTTTAACACCAAGAGTTGCAGCTGTTTATGTCAGAAAGGCAATACAGAGCGCTGCAGCAAATGCTGCTGAAAATTTTAAAATGAAAGAAGAAGAATTATTTATATCACAAATTTATGTTACTCAAGGCCCCACTCTAAAGAGATTCAGGCCAAGAGCCAGGGGAAAAGCTGACAGAGAAAGAAAAAGAAGCTCGCATTTATTTGTGTGGGTATCTGACGGTAAAACAGAGGAGGTTGAGAAAATTGGGTCAAAAAGTAAATCCTAATGGTTTAAGGATAGGTATTAATAGAGACTGGGAATCCAGATGGTTTGCAACAAAGGATTTTGCAAAGTTTGTTTATGAAGATATAAGAATCAGAAAATTGATAAATAATCAGATTGCAAATTCCGGAATTTCAAAGATTGAAATTGAAAGAACTTCTGATGAAGTAAAAGTTGATGTTTTTACTTCAAAGCCGGGTGTTGTTATAGGTAAAAGAGGAACAACGATAAATGATATGAAAATCATGCTTCAAAAAGAAGTCGGGAAATCTGTTCAGCTTAATATTGTTGAAGTAAAAAAGCCTGAACTTGTTGCTAAGCTTGTTTCTGAAGGAATTGCTTCACAACTTGAAGGCAGGGTAAGCTTCAGGAAAGCAATGAAAAAAGCTGTTACACTAACTCTTAAAGCAGGTGCAAAAGGAATTAAGGTACAATGTTCAGGCAGGCTTGGCGGTGCAGAAATGGCAAGAAGAGAGTGGTACAGAGAAGGAAGAGTTCCGCTTCATACTTTAAGGGCAGCCATAGACTACGGTCTTTCGGAAGCAAATACTACTTTTGGAAAAATCGGAGTTAAGGTTTGGATATACCTTGGAGACGTTATCATAGATAAGGTTTCTGTTAATGATAAAAAGATTGTTAAGGTAGAAAAAAAAAGTTTAGCAAGTTAATAAGAATTAATATAGGATATAGGATTTGAGGTCAGGAGATATATTATGTCACCAATGTTAATGCCAAAAAGGGTTAAACACAGAAAAGAACATCGCGGCAGGATGAAAGGAATGGCAAAGGGAGGCTCAAAGCTTTCTTTTGGTGAATATGGTTTACAGGCTGTTGAACCTGGCTGGGTTACAAGCAAACAGATAGAAGCAGCTAGAATTGCTCTTACCAGATATATAAAAAGAGGCGGCAAAGTTTGGATTAATATTTTCCCGCATAAACCGGTTACAAAAAAACCTGCTGAAACCCGAATGGGCAGCGGTAAAGGTGTTCCAGAGCACTGGGTTGCTGTTGTTAAGCCCGGGAAAATAGTATTTGAACTTGCGGGTGTCTCAGATGAAGTTGCTCAGGAAGCAATGCGGCTTGCTTCACATAAATTAGCAATAAAAACCAAGTTTGTAAAAGTTGAATAATTTAGCAAGTTAATTTTTAAAGTCAGGTGGCAAAGAATGAAGGCTAGTGAAATACGGGAATTATCGAGATCAGAACTGGAAACAAAGATTTCTGAAGTTAAAAAAAATTTATTTAATTTAAAATTTCAGAAAGCTTCAGGCCAGCTTAACAACCCTATGAAAGTTAAAAATTTAAAAAGGGATGTAGCTAAGATTGAAACGGTTGCAAGAGAGCAGGAGCTTGGCCTTAAAGTTGCAAAGGCAGCTGAAAAATCAGAAAAATCAGTAAAATCAAAAAAAGTTATAAAAGCTAAAGAAACTAAAGAATTAAAAGAAAAAACAAAAAAAGAAATTACTAAAACCAAAGTAGTAAAAAGAACTGTTAAAAAGGAAAAAGCTTAAAGAGTAAAAAATATTTTTAGTTTTTAAATAAGGGGGACTCTTTGGAAAGAGGAATTAGAAAATCTAGAACAGGGAATGTTGTTAGTGACAAAATGGAGAAAACCATAGTTGTTGAAGTTGAGTATCACTATAAACATCCTTTGTACAAGAAAATTTTAAAGAAAGTTAAAAATTATAAAGCTCATGATGAAAATAATGAAGCTAAAATTGGAGACAAAGTTAAGATTTCAGAAACAAGGCCGCTAAGCAAGACAAAAAGATGGAGACTTGTTGAAATAATTAGGAAAGCAGAATAATTGATAGCAGGTTATAAGGAAGGGCTGTAAGATGATTCAATCTTATTCTAGAGTTAGAGTAGCCGACAATACTGGTGCAAGAGAGTTAATGTGTATCAGAGTTCTGGGCGGCACGAGAAAAAGATATGCAAGAATTGGGGATATGTTTGTGGCAACTGTTAAAGATGCCAACCCAGGTGGAGTTGTTAAAAAAAGTGATGTTGTAACAGCTGTTCTCGTGAGATCTGTTAAGAAATACAGAAGAAAAGACGGTTCTTATATCAGATTTGATGAGAATGCCGCTGTAATAATTGACAAGCAGGGAAATCCGAAAGGAACAAGAATTTTTGGTCCGGTTGCAAGAGAACTTAGAGAGAAAAATTATATGAAAATAATTTCTTTATCTCCGGAAGTAGTTTGATACATTTTCAGGTCAGGAGTGAATTAATGATTAAGATTAAAAAGAACGACAAAGTAAAAGTTATTCAAGGAAAAGACAGAGGCAAGGTAGGAAAAGTCTTAAGGATCAGTCGTGTAGACGAAAAAGTGTTTGTTGAAGGTGCAAACATAATTAAAAGGCATACCAGGTCAAAGGGGCAAAATCAACCTGGAGGAATTATAAAAAAAGAAGGTCCTATTAATATTTCAAATGTAAAACTTGTTTGCCCTGGCTGTGGAAAAGATACCAGAGTTGGTTTTGAAATAAAAGACAATAAGGAAAAAGTAAGAGTTTGTAAAAGCTGCGGGCAGCAAATTTAAATTTAAGCGTTAAAAAAGGATATATTATGACAGAAATAAGACCTAGATTAAAAGAAAAGTACGAAAAGGTAATTGTAAAACAGTTAATGGAAGAGTATAAGTATGAAAATATTATGCAGGTTCCAAAGCTGAAAAAGATTACAATAAATATGGGTGTAGGTTCAGCAACCTCAAATCAGAAAGAGCTTGAATCTGCAGTTAAGGATTTAGCCAGGATTAGCGGGCAAAAGCCTGTAGTAACCAAGGCAAAAAAATCAATAGCAAGCTTTAAAGTCAGGGAAGGCAATTCAATAGGCTGTAAGGTTACACTTAGAGGCAACAGGATGTATGAATTTTTGGACAGGCTTTTAAATATTGCTATTCCCAGAATTAAAGATTTCAGGGGAGTTTCAAGAAAAGGTTTTGACGGAAATGGTAATTTTACTCTTGGTTTAAGAGAGCAGACTATTTTCCCTGAAGTTGATTTGGAAGATTCACAAGTTATCAAGGGCATGAATATTACTCTGACCACTAATGTTAGCAGAGATAAGGATTCTTTAAGCCTGATTGAAAAATTTGGTTTTCCATTTAAAAAATAATTTTTTATTATAGGAGGATTTTTTGGCTAAAAAGTCATTAATTGTAAAACATAGCAGACCACCTAAATTTTCATCAAGAAAATATAACAGGTGCAACAGATGCGGCAGACCAAGAGGATATTACAGGACTTTTGGACTCTGCAGGATTTGTCTTAGAGAGCTTGCTCATGAAGGAAAAATACCTGGACTTACAAAGTCCAGCTGGTAATTAAAGGAGGATAAAGGAGGAACTAATGGTTGTAACAGACCCTATTGCGGATATGCTAACCAGGATTAGAAATGCCAATAAGGCAAGACTTGATTTTGTTGATATACCTGATTCTAAAGTTAAACAGGATATTGCAAAGATAATGCTTGAAAAGGGTTTTATAAAAAATTTTGAGTTAACCAGTGACAGCACAATTAAATCTATCAGAATATATTTAAAATTTGATAGAAATAAAAACAGGATAATTACTGGAATTAAGAGAATTAGTAAACCGGGGCTTAGATCTTATGCGAAAAATGATGAGATCCCCAAAGTTTTAGGCGGGATCGGCACAGTTATTATTTCAACGTCAAAAGGAATTATAACTGGTTCTGAAGCAAAAAGATTAGGTCTTGGCGGCGAAATTATTTGTTACATCTGGTAACTAAAAGGGGGATTTAAAGTGTCCAGAATTGGAAAAATACCAATTGATATTCCATCAGGTGTAAATGTTGCAATTGATGGTAATAAAGTATCTGTAAAAGGAAAACTAGGGGAGCTTTCTCAAGAGCTTGGAGATCTGGTAGAGCTTGCTGTTGAGGAAAGCAAGCTGGTTTTAACCAGAAAATCTGATGATAAATCAGGCCGTTCACAGCATGGTCTTTATAGAAGCCTATTAAATAATATGGTTAAAGGCGTGAGCGTTGGTTTTGAAAAATCACTTGATATCATAGGCGTTGGCTACAGGGCAAGCAAAAAGGGAAATGACCTTGAAATTTTAATCGGCTATTCGAACCCGGTTTCCATTAAAGCCATAGATGGAATTACTTTTGATTTGCCTAATCAGAATCTTATTATTGTTAAAGGCATTGATAAGCAAAAAGTCGGCGAAGTAGCCAATATGATAAGAAACGTTAGAAAGCCCGAACCGTACAAAGGCAAAGGCATTAAATATAAAGACGAAGTTATAAGAAGAAAAGTTGGGAAAACTACAGCTGCAAGCGGTAAAGTAGGCGGTAAGAAGTAATTAAGTAAAATAATTAATTTTAATAATTTTAAAAAAGTTCAACAATTTTTAAATAAATTTTTAAAATACAGGAGTTTTTATGAGAACTAAAAATGAAATCAGAAGCGCGGCTGACAGGAGAAAATTATCAGTCAGGGCAAAAATTAGCAAAACGACAGATCGTCCCAGACTTTGTGTGTTTAGAAGCAATAACTATGTTTATGCACAGATTATTGACCATAAAACAGGTAGCACAATAACCGGTATAACCAGCAAAATTATCGAAAAAGCACCGGATGAAAAAGGTTATCTTGGTGTTTGCTTTCGAACAGGAAAAGCTTTGGCAGAAAAGGCAAAAGCTAAAAATATCGACAAGGTTGTTTTTGACAGGGGTAATTTTAAATACCACGGAAGAATTAAAGCTTTGGCGGACGGTGCCAGAGACAGTGGGCTAATATTTTAAACAGGTTTTTATTTAAGGAGGAAAGTAGTGCCGGAATTTTCTAAAGATGGGAATCTCGCTGAAAAAGTTTTAAAAATAAATAGGGTAGCTAAAGTTGTAAAAGGTGGTAGAAGATTTAGCTTTTCAGCACTGGTTGCAGTTGGAGATATGAATGGAATGGTTGGAGTAGGTTTTGGCAAAGCCAATGAAGTTTCTACTGCGATTCAAAAGGGCGTTCATGCTGCAAAGAAAAATATGTTCAGGGTTCCAATAAAAAATGGAACCATACCTTATGAAATTAACGCAGTTAAAGGTGCAGGACATGTATTTTTTAAGCCTGCCAAACACGGAACCGGCGTAATTGCAGGCGGACCGGTAAGAGCTATAATGGAACTTGCTGGTATTAAAGATGTTGTTGCAAAATCTATTGGCAGTTCAAATGCACTATCTATTGTAAATGCAACAATTGATGGGCTTAAAAGCATTAAAAGTCCGGATGAATTCTATAATAAGGCTTAAGCTTTTTTTAAGGAGTAAAAATGGTAAATCTTAGTGATTTAGGGCCAGCTTATGGTTCAGTTAAAAATAAAAAAAGAATAGGAAGAGGGAATGGTTCCGGGCATGGGACAACTTCCGGGAGAGGAAGCAAGGGACAGCTCTCCAGGGCTGGCGGCAGAAGCAAGACAAGACTGGGTTTTGAAGGCGGCCAAATGCCTCTTAACAGAAGGCTTCCGCATATTAAAGGTTTTAAAAATAACCGAAAAGAAGAATTTAACATTATTAATTTAAGCCAGCTTGAAAGATTTGATGACGGGCTGACAGTTGATCTTGATGCCTTTATTAAATTGGGTATGGTAAGAGATAAAGATAATAAAATTAAAATACTGGGAAATGGCACCCTAACAAAAAAGCTTACGGTTAAAGCTGATTGTTTCAGCAAAAGCGCAATTGAAGAAATAGAAAAAGCTGGGGGAAAAGCGGAGGCAATTTAATGTTTCATGCTCTACTAAATACGTTTAAAATCAAGGAAATAAGAAATAGAATATTTTTTACTATTGGTATTCTTGGTCTTTACAGATTTGGAGCAAACCTCACTATTCCTGGAGTTGATCCTACAAAAATTCTTAGCCAGGTTGAGTCAGGAATAATGGGAATGATGGATTTATTTTCAGGAGGCGCTCTTGGAAAATTCTCGGTTTTTTCACTTGGAATCATGCCTTATATTACATCTTCAATTATAATGCAGCTTCTTCAGGTAGTAATTCCAAAACTTGATGCTCTTGCAAAAGAAGGCGATACAGGCAGAAGAAAAATAAACCAGATTTCAAGGTATCTAACAGTTGGCCTTGCTCTTATTCAATCACTGGCAATGACTTTTTATTTCAGAAATTTTGGCGCTGTTCCAAATTTTGACTGGATGCATGTTACTTTAATAATTATGACTTTAACAGCAGGCACAACAGTTATTATGTGGCTAGGTGAGTTAATAAATCTGCATGGCGTTGGAAATGGCATTTCTTTAATTATTTTTGCATCAATTGTTTCAAGGATACCCGGTGGACTTATAAGTTTGTTTAGGCTTAAAGGCACAAACTGGTTTTTCATCGGGCTATTTGCGCTTCTTTCAATAGGTATTGTTGTGGCGATTATTCTGATAACGCAAGGCGAAAGAAGGATCCCGGTTCAGTATGCAAAAAGAATTGTAGGCCGAAAAGTATTTGGAGGACAAAGTACTTATATTCCGTTAAAAGTAAACCAGTCAGGAGTTATGCCGATAATTCTTGCAATATCTGTTTTGCTTTTCCCTGCTACCATTGCGCAATTTATTAATGTTAAATGGCTGCAGACATTGGCAAGCTGGTTAAGCCCGTCTATCGGGGGCAGGATTAATCCGTTTTATATTATTATTTATTCGATCCTTATTATTGTATTTGCTTATTTTTATACAGCTATTACATTTAATCCTGCTGAAACAGGAGACAATTTAAGAAAATATGGCGGATATATTCCAGGGCTTCGTCCAGGCAGGAATACATCGGACTATTTGACAAATATTTTAAACAGGATTACTCTTCCTGGTGCTATATTTCTGGCAATAATTGCTATCCTTCCGGAAATCTTAATTGATACAATGGGCATACCGTTTAGATTCGGAGGCACATCCGTTTTAATTGCAGTAAGTGTTGCACTTGAAACCATGAAATGGCTTGAGTCCCAGTTAATGATGAGAGATTATGAAGGGTTTATTAAATGAGACTTATCTTACTTGGCGCCCCCGGTGTTGGCAAGGGAACACAGGCAAGAAAAATCGCATTAGAATTTAATATACCACATGTTTCAACGGGTGATATTTTAAGGGCTGAGATCAGCAGCCAAAGCATATTAGGCAGGAAAGCTGAGGAATTTGTACATACCGGAAAACTGGTTCCTGATGAAATAGTTTTGCAAATGATCAAGGAAGAGTTCAAAACTGATAAGTTTAAAGCTGGATTTTTAATGGATGGTTTTCCAAGAACTCTTGAACAGGCGGAAAATTTTTCAAAACTTTTAAAAGAGCTTAACCTCAATATTAATAAAGTAATAAATATTAGTATTGATGAAAACGAAATTATAAGAAGGATTACAAACAGAATTGTTTGCAAAGATTGCGAAAAAGTTTTTAAGTTAAGTGATTTTGAAGAAGATGAAAATCTTAAATGTGACTTTTGCGGGAGCGAATTATATAAAAGGAAAGATGACTCTGAAGAAGTAATAAAAAACAGGCTTGAAGTTTACAAGGCGCAAACTGAACCATTGGTTGAGTTTTATAAAAATCAGGGTCTTCTTGAAAATGTTGACGGACTTGGAACCGAAAATGAAATTTTTGAAAGGATTTTAGCTCGTTTATGATTATATATAAGTCTGAAGATGAGATAAAGATTATGAAGCGGGCCGGTGAACTTGTAGGCAATGTTCTTTTAAAACTTGAAAATATCATAAAGCCGGGAATAACTACAGAATTTTTAGATAAGATTGCAGAAGAAATGATAGTTTCACATAACGGGAAACCGGCATTTAAAGGATATCTTGGAAGAATTTCAAAAGTGGCCTTTCCGGGGACAATATGTGCTTCTATTAACGAAGAAGTTGTTCATGGAATCCCTGGAAAAAGAATTTTAAAAGACGGTGATCTCGTATCTATAGATGTCGGAGCCAGGCTTGACGGCTTTTTTGGAGACGGGGCAAGAAGTTTTATAGTTGGCAGTGCAGGCAGAAAAGTGCAAAAAATCATTAAGGCAACCTGGGACGCTTTAAATGCTGCAATTGACAAGTGTATTGCAGGAAACAGATTAGGTGACATTTCTCATACTATAGAGTCAGTAGCAGCAGGCAATGGATATTCTGTAGTTGTAGATTTTGTGGGGCATGGAATCGGAAGAAATATGCATGAAGATCCACAGGTTTTAAATTATGGTCCTGCGCATCAAGGACAGTTACTTAAAAAAGGCATTGTGCTTGCAATAGAGCCAATGTTAAATGAAGGCGAAAGTGATGTTGAAGTACTAAAAGACACCTGGACAGTGGTTACTAAGGATAGAAAGTTATCCTGCCACTTTGAAGATACAGTTGCCATAACTTCAGAAGGCTCGATAATATTAACGAGGCTTAATTAGCAGTTAAATAAGTAAAATAAAAAAGTTATAGACATTTTGGCCTATATTTGATAAATTA
>JAPLCN010000060.1 GCA_026392215.1 Actinomycetota bacterium
ATCAACTATACTGCAAAAGAAACTTATTGTTGAAGGTGTTGCAAAAAAAATAGACACTTTCGCTACTGCAATTACGTGCCAAATGACAATAGATGACGTATATATGGTTGATTTAAGTTATTCCCCCGGAACTTCCACGGTCTGGGACCCTGTAAACAAGATATGCGGCCAAGCATTGCTTGAGCTTTCAAAAAGAAGATTTTAGCAAAAACTTGATTTAGCCAATATTTCAATTTTAATAAAAACAGGTTAACGTGATATTAAAAATCTAAAAGCAATCCTTTGTTTCTGTTTTCAGGGTTTTAAAATTAAATAGTAACCAATTCAAATTTAGCCAGATTGGCAAATTTTTCAAGAATTTCAATATCTGCTCCATAAACTAAAGCTGAATGATGCGAGCCGCCGTATTCACTATATGTAGAAAGAAAATCAGAAACCGGCAATTCCGGTTTAAGCCAACCGCTGATAGACTCCTCGAGTTGATTTTCCATCTCTATCATTTCAACATTACTTAGAATAAGGCTATAGCCTTCTTTTGAAGGTGACAAATTAATAAGAACAGCATCTCCACCTTTTAATTGCCCCACTGCAAATGACGGAGTCCCCACCTGTATGAAAGGAAGCTCCTTTTTAATTAAAACAGGCTTCTTTGATAAAAGATTCAAATTAACTTCACCCATATGGCTTAAAAGAATTAAATTTTCTTTCCAATCAGGGCAGAACATCTCAGTAAATGTAGCCTTATCAAAGATACTCATCAAAGAACCGGTTAAAGCGGCAGTAAGGACATCTCCCTCTCCTGCATATCCTATTCCTCTTGCCATTGATTTGCTTGCTTCAAGAAAAGGAATTGTCGGAAAACCGGAATCTGCTGTTAATACTGAGAAGTTCATTGTAAAAGCATCAAGGCTGTTTTCATTAATCCACTTTCTGACAGCAAGACCTATTCTGTTAGAATTTTTATGGATCTCCTCATCATTAAAAGTAATTCGATAATTATTTCTGTCTGTTTCATTCTCCTGATAAATAAGTTCTGAAGACGCATCGGGCATAAGTTTTGAGATATCCTTAAAAGCTGTTTCCAATGTAAAAATACCAAAATCTTTCTGCAGCTCATTTTTTTCAACATAAAAATCCCCCATTCCATAAAAAGGACCTCCAAGGCTTCCAACTCTCGAGGTTGTAAATTTTCTGTACAGCTTTGCTGCAAAAATGTTTTTATAAAGATCATCTTTAGTTTGTCTGTCTTCATAATATCCTGCTGTTATCAGATAATTTTTTCCGTTCCTTAAAAGAACATTGCACATATCCTGAACACCATGGATTCCATGATTTGCCATGATATCATTAGGAACAAGCTTCTTTGAGAAATTGTTTTTTAAAGTAGTGTCAAACACAACTATAGGAATTCTTGTGGATTTCAGGGCTTTAATACATTCAAGAGAAGGCGAATAAGAAAGATGAATGGTGACAATTACGTCAACTTTCCTGGATTCAAAATCTTTTACAGCATAATTGAACTCATCCTCTACTCTGCAAATTTTGCTTACTGTAACTTCTGTTCCCTTTTTTTCAAGATTTTCCTTTATTTTTTCAACAAAAGGCATAAAATTATTTCTTAGTTCCGGAACAACTTCATCATATAGCTTTAAATATAGCAGAAGCAATCCAATTTTTATTTTTTGCATTTAAATTTTAACTCCCTGTTTAAAAAAATTTTTTTTAAAATTTTTTTATTCTTTCATTAATTTAAAATAAAACTTCAAAGAAATTAACTTAAAAGAAAATACTCTTTCAAAATTCAAAGAATGACAAAAATGCTTAAAATTAATATTCTCCGAACTCTATTCCTGTTTTTATATAAGCTTCCACATTTTCTATTGGTGTGCCGTATTCAAGATAATCTGTAGTTTGAAGGATAAATTTACCATTCTTTTTTCCTGTTTGAACTGTTTTTTTCGTAATTTCTTTAACTAAATCAACACTACCGTTCTTTATTACATTAATCTGATCAATATTGCCTATTATTGTAAATTTCCCTTCTGACCTGTCTTTAATCTCTTTAAGATCAGAATTTCCTAAAGGTGGTGGAGAGAAAGGCTCTACAATATCCGAACCAAGTTCTTTATAAGATTCAACAAGCTCACTTGCCTGGCCGCAATTATGATACAATGTTTTAACACCAAAATTTTTAGCAAATTCAATGTATTTTTTTTCAAATGGCAGTACGTACTTATCATACATCTTTTTACCCAAAAATCCTCCCGGGACGTTGCCGCCAAAATTAATTATATCTACTCCCGAGCAGCTTATTGCCTCTATAAAGGGAAATGTTCTTTTCATGCAAAAGTTAATTAATTTTTCGAAGAAAGGCTCGTCTGTTAAAAAAATTGAATAAAGCATATCCAAGTCTATCAAATTGGATGCTGCGTTAAATGATCCTCCGGGAGCCCAAATTGAAGTTACCCCATCATCAGTTAAATAAAAATTTACTTTCTCAACTATTTTTTTTATTTTTTCAGGATAACCTTTATCCATTGGTGGCTCAAATTCAATTATAACTTCGAGATCTTCAATATTTTTTACAGGTTTTTTTGTGCAAGCATAGTTTAAAGTGCCGGGAGCTACTCCTGAAATTGAAAATTCCTGAGTAAGTTCTTTTTTTGGCGTTTTTATTATGTATTTTTTTACTAAAGAATTACCACGCTTACTTTCTTCTGAAATTACTTCCCAATTTTCATTTTGAGTATCAGTATTAAGCCCCCCGTATGATATCCAGGATGGGGTCATGCCATGCAGCATCCTTAAATGTATATCAGCTCCAAGGTTTTTCTGTAAATCTATTAGTTTAAATTTACAATCAAGCGGATCACTTACATTTAAATTGTTGTAAACCTGGCTTAAAAAGTTACCTTCATCGTGAATAAATAATGATACTGGAACTCTATCAGTTTTATCACCATTAATTGTTCTCAGTATTCTTTCCCTTGATTTCATAAAAACTTTCCTTAGATTAAAATTTTTAAGTATGTAGATTACTTAAACTTATTTTTTTCTATTAATTTTAATATATGATCAAAATTTTCATTTTTCTTTTCAAGCGAAACATCTACAAGTGGACCTTTCCCAACAACGTGTCCGCTCGCATTGATAAGTAAATCACCTGAACTGCCTGCAACTTTATCTACATATCCCGTATAGCTGCCATACCCTACAAGAACAATCCCTTTCCCCTTCGATTCCCTTATTGCGTTAACAATATAATAATTATCATAAATATCTTCAATTTTGTCAGCAGGCCAGATATCCGAATCATCCCAGCCTATTTCTCTATCACTTATACCTAAAAATAAACCAATACCCTTTGATAATACTTTACTGATATATTTCGCTTTGAATTCTTTCGGACTCAGATGAACATTAATAGCTCTTAACCCTTTAATAGTTAATATTTTATCAAGTATATGCCCGATATCCCCGCAGCAATGATAATATAAGCCGCCGAAAGCATCTGAAATCCTATTAAGATACGGCAGACCAAATTCCTCAAAAAGAACAGGCGACAATAAGACAGCTTCATCATCTGAAATTGAAATACCATCATTTGAATTTACAAGAGGAAAACTATGCACCGGAAAAGCAGGGTTTTTAAGTAAATCATACTGCATAGAGTAGAACTCAATAAATGCTTCAGTTACAATATTAAGCAAATGATGGATTTCTTTTTTATTTGTAATGCAGGCAACAAGAAAACTACTATTGTCCATAATAAGTGATGCAACATCCAATGGTCCTTGGGGATCGGTGGCCCCTACAGGTATCTTAAACTCTGTTTCTTTTTGAAAATAATCAAGAGTATTGAAAATCTTTTTATAGACTTCGTTTTCTTTTGAAGGCTTTTTAATGCTGTACACGTCACGCAGGTCTTTAATTATATGGTTTCTAACCATAGGGTCTCCGTCTTTTGGAACTTCAACCGGACATCCGAATGCTTCAGCAAGAACTGCCACCCCTTCAAACGGATCTAAGTAAGGAACGTAATCTGTTTTATGCCCGAGAGTCAAAACAATATTGGCAAGCTGCATAATAAGATTCTTTTCCATCGAAAAAAATATTTCATGGCGGGGATATAAGACCGTTTGACTTACTTGCCATACAGGAACTCTGTCAGTTGTTTCATGATGTAAAGACTTCGTTGTTCTTTCAAGTGAATCTTTTATCCTAACCTGGTTTTTAACATAATAATTCTCATAAAGGTTCATTAAAAAACGTATATCTCTTTTAATTTCAACCAATTTTTCAACCTTTCATACCGGTCATGCTTATACCCTTTATAAAGAATCTTTGAAAGAAGAAATAAATTAATAGCAGTGGCCCCAGAACCAAGGAAGTAGTTGCCATTGAAGCTCCGGCAACAACTCCGCCTTCTGCCATTGCATACCGCCCTAATATTAGAGGCAGTGTCATCATAGCATTATTGTTTATTACCACTAGAGGCCATAAAAATTCATCATATGCCCATAAAAAAGTTAATATACCTACAACAGCAATTGCGGGTTTTACCAAGGGAAGAATTATTCTAAAATAAATCCTCCAATCCGAGGCACCATCTATCCTTGCAGCCTCTAAGAGGTCATTGGGAATTCCATATATAAACTGCCGCATTAAAAATACTCCAAAAGCATTTATTAAAAACGGAATAACAAGTCCGGGATAGGAGTTGACCAAATGTGCTTTGCTAATCATAAGATAAAGTGGAATCAATACTATTTGAGGAGGAATCATCACACTTCCAAGAACTAAAAAAAACAATGCATCTCTTCCCCAGAATTTTAATTTTGAGAATAAAAATCCTGCAGCACTTGCACTGAATATTGTAAAAGCAGTAGCTACAGAAGCAACAAAAATACTGTTAAAATAAGCTCTTCCTATATTCATGTCACTTAAGACTTTCCTATAGTTATCCAAAGTCCAATTAGGAGAAAAAAGCTTAAATCCAACACTTATAATATCAATGTTAGGCTTAAATGATGAAACAATCATCCATAAAAAAGGAAGTACCATAAACAAACTTCCGATAATTAGCAAAGCGTGTAAACCTATTTTTGAAATAGTGCTTAAAAATATATATTTATTAAGATTTCTTCTTTTTATCATAATATCCCCTATCTTTTTAATACTCCCACTTTTGCTGGAATGATTTTACTTCAAGAATTACCAAAGCAAAAAGCAAAACAAAAACTATCATAGCAATTGCTGCTCCCTTACCAAAATGAGTAGAGTAGAAAGCTTCCTGGTACATTCTCATAACCAGAACTTGGGTAGAATGAGCAGGTCCTCCCGGAGGGTTTCCTGTCATCATATAAATCGGTGTAAAAACTCTAAGCGCATTTATAGAATATACAGCTGCCAGAAATATTATCTGTGGTCTTAGCAGTGGTATTGTTATTTTAAAAAAATGAGTAAGAGTAGAAGCTCCATCGATCTTTGAAGCATCATAAATTGATTCAGGTATTTCTTCCATTCCTGCATGAAGAATTACTGTCCTTAAACCGGTATCTTTCCAGATATCCATAAAAATAATAGATAATAATGCAGTTTTAGGACTGGCCAAAAATAGGGGCGGGTTTAATTGAAAAACAGAAGATATTATTGACGCAAATACTCCTACATTAGGATAGTATAAAAGTTTCCATATTAAAGAAATCGCTACAAGAGAAGTAACGACGGGTAAAAAGAACAGTGCAAGATAAGCTTTTTTTGCAAATCCCGAAGTTTTGTGAATAAGAGCTGCAGTTATCAGTGATGTTCCTATTCCAACTGATACCATAACTACCAAATAAATAATATTGTTAACAAGAGCTTTTAAAAATATCGGATCTTTAAATAGAGAAATATAATTTTTAAACCATACAAATGTCCAACCAGTCATAAGGTCTGTTTTTGACAGGGACATGTATACATTAAACAATATCGGCCATATACTTATAAAAATATAATAAGATAATATAAGAATACTGACTGCCAATATAAAACTGCTTACAGTACTTCTTTTTCTTAAGAGAGTATTCAACTGATATCCTCCATAATTGTGTAAATAATACTTTTTTATGGGGTATCCCGTCCGAAGATACCCCAATTTTATTTACTGACTCTATCTTACTCTCCCTGAGTTATCTTAATTCTTGTTCTTTGGTTGTTAGTGTAGTTGTCAAATATTTTAAAGCTTCATCAACTGTCTTTTGCCCAAGAAATACATTCTGCAATTCAGGAAAAATAATTGCCCTGATTAAATCAGGCTCGCTTATTTTTGTCTGGAGAAGTTTAATAGAAGGTACATATTCTGATGCAACTGTCCCTGCTATCTCTGCTGCCCTATTTGGAGCATTACCTTCTGCAGCAAGTTTTACTACAGAATCAACATATGATTTGCTTCCTGGTACGCCTACCCAGAATCCGGTCTTGAACGGTATGTCATAAAATTCAGGATTTTCAAGCATCTCTTTAATATAAATAAGTGCAGCATCTCTTTTTTCACCTTCAAGTCTTTTAGAAACAGCCATACAAGCCCAACTTACTACTGTATGCACATTTTTGTCTACTCCCGGATATTTAGGCATATACATATAGTCAAGCTTAAGGTCTGGATATTGATCTCCCCAAGCACCCAGCGCCCAAGGGCCTATGACAAGCATTGCTGCCAGCTTATTAGGAAATGAAGTAAACGGATCACCTGATGTCGGGTCAAATGTTTTATCGTCAACAAATGACTTTAGCATTTCTAATGAATTTTTTGCTTCAGGTATATTAAGATTCCATTCACCTGTATCAACATTAAGCATCTTACCTGCAGCTCCTTGTTCAGCTATCATATCAAGGAAAAAATTTGCAGCTTCAGTATAAGTAAATACTATGCCGCTTCTTTCTATTTTTCCATCAGCTTTATATTTAGTTAATTTCTTTGCTGCTTCCTTTACATCATCCCATGTTTTTATGCTGTTTTGATCAATACCTGCTTCATCAAATAAATCTTTATGAATCAGAATTCCTGCAGCATTTGCTCCTGTACCCCATGGAACAGCATAAATTTCACCATCGCTGCCCGTTACACGGCTTAAAGCTGATTCAAAAGTGACTTTTTTTATTTCTTCTTTACTGTATAGCTGAGGAGTTATCGGCGCAAAAATCTTAGAAGCATCCTTACCCAAAAGCCATTCATCGTAAAACATCAATAAATCAGCTTCATTTCCTGCTGCAATAGCTGGGAATATTTTTGTATTCAACTCTTCAAAGGGCAAAAATGTAGCATTTACTTTTATATTAGGATGTTTCTCTTCAAATTTAGGAATCCATGCTTGCTGCCATGACTTGCCGCCTGCCCAGTCCTGATACCATAATTCCAATGTTACTTTATTTTCAGGTTCTTTTATTGAAGGTGTTTCTGCTGCGGCAGTTGTCTCCGCTGCGGCAGTTGTTTCTGCTGCGGCAGTTGTCTCCGCTGCTGTCGTCGCTGTTTGTGTTTTCTGGCAACCAATTAAGCTTAAACTTGAAGCCAGTGCAACTATTAAAACTGTAATTACAAGTTTCAAAATTAATCCTTTTTTCATACATGCCTCCATCTTTAATTTTAATAGGATTACTTTTTAAGCTCTAAGATAAATAAAATGAATTTTCCTTTATAACCACCTCCTGCTATGGTATATTTTATTTGCCTGATTTCCAGATAGGCCTGTGCTTACTTTGCAGAATGGTAGGCACAGTAATTTTTAAAATAAAACCCCCTCTCTTAATACTTTTCTCGATTATTTTTATTAATTATTTTTATTTATGTCTGAAATCATTCTTTGAGCATTTGAATAAAAGATCTGTTCAATCTGTTCATTTGAAAGTTTAAGCTCGTCAGCAGCCAATTTAATTGCTCTTATAATTTCGTAGATCGAAAATGTAAAACTATCTAAATTCATCTCTGATGACGACAAACTCCAAGGTTTTGGGGTACTTGTAACAAAATAATGTCTATTGTTAATATCTATATTTTTACCTTTAAATGTTGCTATGGGCAGGTCGC
Organism: Actinomycetota bacterium; assembly: GCA_026392215.1. Taxonomy (GTDB): domain Bacteria; phylum Actinomycetota; class Humimicrobiia; order Humimicrobiales; family Humimicrobiaceae; genus JAMDDL01. The sequence continues at coordinate 8,069 of JAPLCN010000060.1, forward strand.
TTCCATATAGGATCTTCTCTGGCCCTAATTCCTCTAATAAAACTTTATTGACTGAAAAACTATTTATCATTGCTGTATCCACATACAAATTTTTTATTCCCTTTAAATATCTGATGCTATCTTTTATGTCGCTATAACAATAAGACCTACCTGCATGTGCAAGAACTATCTTTATGTTAGGATATTTTTTCCCAATAGCCTTTATTTCTTCAATATTTCGCCTATCATTTAACCTGTCTTTTCTTGGAAGATGAATAAGCAGTATAAGACCATAATCCTGGCAAAAATCAAGCACTTTCTTGGAAATAAAATCAAATATACTCACATCTATATCCAGTTTTGAAAAATCTTCAGGTGCCTTGAAATCTACAAGGTCAGGATACGGTTTAAAGCCAATAAATCTATTTTTAAAAAAATCTTGGGGAATTTCTTTTAAATCAGGTATTGAGTTAAATAATCCATAACTACTATTTTTTATACAGACACTTGAAATATATTCGTTTGTTTTATTTAGATTGGCTTCTTTTATAGGAAGTCCAAAAAATAAGCCGTCGTACTTTTTTCCAGGGAATATTTTCTCTGTAACATTTTTGAAATCTTCTATTGTAAAACCATCAATTATATCCGAATCTAAAGCAGGATTTTGATTAAGCCTATTTTTAGAAATATTTTCTTTAAAAAAATCTTTTTTCCATAGATGCACATGCGAGTCTATTATTTCTACTGGTAAAAAATTACTGATTTCTTCATTAAATATCTTCAGGTCTTCATCACTTAAATCTTTTAAAAAATTATTTAGCATCACTACCACCTTAAATAATATTTAATATTTATGATTTAACTAATAAACTAGCTCACCACCAATTAAGCTCTACGCAATTATTAATTCTTTTCCAATATTGGCAAAATCTTCTCTTACTTCCATGCTACAACTACCATCAGTGATTATTTTATCTATTTCTGATATTAAAAATACTTTGCTTTGTCCTATACGATTAAATTTAGTTGAGTCTACCAAACAGATATGTTCCTTTGATTTTTTGAACATCACTCTTTTTATTTCGTCTGAATCAGGACGATAAACATCACTTAACTCTCCCTTTATAGATATCGCAGCCGTAGAAAGGAAAAATTTATTTCCATTAAACTCATTAATATTAGTAATGGCACCTGGCCCTACAAAGCAATTCATCTCTTTCAGTAGTCGCCCGCCAGTAGACACAATCTGAATATTCTCATTTTTTATAAATAACCCTGGAACCAAATAAGAATTTGTTACAATAACAATATCTCTAAACTTGGAACAAGAAAGTGCTTTTGCAAAATAGTAACAGGTTGTGGAATTATCTAAAAAGATGCAATCACCATTTTCCACAAACTGTAACGCTTTGGCTGCTATTTTCTTCTTCAATTCCACATTAGTTTGTAGCCTTATAGTATTTCTGGTTTCAATATCGTCAATAGTATTAAACAAGACGCCACCGTGAACTTTTTTTACTCTCCCTTCTCTTTCAAGATCATTTAAATCTCTATGAATAGTGGCAAGAGAAACATTGAAATATTTGCACAATTTATCTATTGAGTATTCCTTCTTTTCTTGAAGCATGCTTGCTATTTTTTCTTTTCTGATTATTTGAAGCATTATAATTGGCTAAAATATGATATATTATGATAATTTATAAAATAATTATATATATATTAAACTGAGTGTCAATATAAATTTTGAAATTTATCAAAATCTATTAAATTTTGATATTATAGTTTTTCAGGCAATTGAAGTGCAGCAGTTATTATATCCGAACTATTGATATTAAATAGTTAATAAGAACTACTGTTCCTTATCATACAGAAAAGATTTTACATTCTAAAACCTTAAAAAGTATTCTTCGGGATATAGGTTTAACAATGGATGAATTCAGAGAATTAATGAAATGACAATAGGAGAACAAAAAATTTAAAAAAGTTCGTCCTGTTGGGTAGTTTTATTACATTTGAAGATTTTTGCATACGACTCTTAGATATTTATTAAATTTTTCCGAATAATAACTCTTGAATTCTTCTCTTGGGTATATTATCAGTTCTTCTTCTTTAAATATTTCGTTTACTGTATTGAAATCTTTATAAATCTTTGCAGAAACAGCAGCAAGCATTGCCGCACCCCTGCAGGCATAATTTAATTTCATGTTTTTTGGCAAATAAACCGGTAGTCCTGTAATATCTGAAAGAATCTGACATTGCAATCTGGATTTAGCTGCACCGCCAATCATTTTTATTGAATCAATTTTAAGTCCTAATTTTGTCATTGAATCCAAAATCCATTTAACCTGAAAGGCAACTCCTTCCAAAACAGCTTTAAATAAATTAATTCTGGTTATATCAAAGCTTAAATTCTCAAAACTTCCTTTTATTTTATCGCTCCATATGGGGCCGAAAGAACCCTGAAATAAGGGTGTAAATATACAGTCATCTTTTATGTTTAAAATATTTTCTGCATCTTCTTCAGTGCTTTTTAAAAAACTGATTTTACTTTCCTCATTTTCAAAAAAGTTATTTAAAAACCAGCTAAATACGCTTCCACCGGTGGGCACAACAGAAATTAATCCATATTTATCCGGCAATATGTGGACTCCCGGAGAGTAATAATATTTATTAAAATAAGGTTTTTGAGTGTTTGCAAAAATTGCCCATGAAGTTCCTGTGGATAATAAAATTTTATTATCCAGGATATTAGAGCTTAAGGCCACACAATATTGATCGTGGGCACTGTTTGAAAAGGAGATATCAATACAGTTCTTGGATAGCTTTTCATTTTTAAAATTCCCAATGATAATATCCGATTTTTGTGTTTTTGAAAGTTTTGACTTATCAATTCCAGTTATGCTTAATAATTCTTCGCTCCAGTCTTTTTTTACAATATCAAAAAGCATGGTTATGCTTGCATTGGAATAATCAACATAACCATTTCCGCATAATTTATTCTGAATAAAATCATTTACAAACATATATTTGTAAGTTTTATCAAAAATACCCTTCTCATTTTCTTTTATCCAGCAAAGTTGAAGAAGAGGTAAAGATGATTGAAGTTTCCATCCGGTTATTTTATAGATTTTATCTGCGCTGATTCTTCGCAATATAGAGTCTTTTTGAGAACCTGCCCTGGCATCCATCCATGTTATTGCTCTTCTTAGAGGATTGATATCTTTATCTACCGGGACGATGGTTCCTCCCTGAGTAGATAAACCAACTGTTTTAATAAATTTATATTTTTCAAAAAAATAGTTTAAAATCCTGACAGTTATTTCCAGCCAGTCTTTGGCATCTTGCTCAACATGGCTATTTTTATCAAAATAAATATTATAAGGATAACTCAAAGAGTCAATTAATTTGCCTTCAATATCATAAAGTTCTCCCTTAATATTAGTTGTACCTATATCAAGACCTATAATTTTTTTCATAAATTATCCCTAATATGGATATGTCTATCAAAAATTTTATCGGGCATAAAATGCTCAAACTCATCCTTATAAATCCTAAAGTCGTTATCATTATAACTTTTTAATAAATTTTCAAGCAACTTTGGCCTTTCTCTAAATGTTTTTCTATATATGTTATTTTTTTATAAAATTATTCTAAGCAATAATAAGTTTTACGCAGAAGTTGGCAAGCTGTTCTCTTTTTTCACTATCACAGTTATTGTCTGTAATAACTTTATCTACCTCATTTAAATTAAAAATTTTGCTTTGCCCTACTTTATTAAACTTGCTGGAATCAACATGGCAGATTTTTTCTTTTCTGCTTACTTTAAGCATCGGAATTTATGTTAATATTTTGTGTTAACTTATTTCTTTTCTTAACTTTTTAAATCCTGCTTCAGAGGCATTTAATGTATCGTCAACATCTTTGTCTGTATGGGCAAGAGACAGAAACCAGTGATGATTAGGATGCAATAATATTCCTTTTTCAACCAGTTCGGCAAAAAATATATTTTTATATTTAGTATTTAATTCCTGGTCATTGTAAGTGAATTTAAGCATTGGCATTACAGGTAAACCAATCATTTCTGCTTCAATATTAAAATCATTTATTAAACTTTTAAATCCGTTTACTAATTTTGTACCCTGTTTCCACATATATTCTATTCCATTTCTATCCTGAATTTCTTTAATAGTTGCAAGTGCAGCAACCATTGGAAAAGTATTTGGGAAAAAAGTACCAGATATTCTTGTTTTTTGGCTTGGCAGCATTATATCTTTTTTACCTACGACTACTGATATAGGATAACCATTTGCCATAGCTTTACTAAAACATGCCATATCGGGAGTAACATTAAAGTATTCAAGCGCTCCACCAAGTGCTACTCTAAACCCTGTTCTTATTTCATCAAAAATAAGAACAGCGTCATTTTCATGGGTTATTTTCTTTACACCTTCAAGGAAACCTTCTTTTGGAAGCTCCTTTGAGGATTCAAACGGCTGCATTATAACGCATGCAACTTTTCCCTTGTTTTGCTTGAAAACTTCTTCAAGAGAATTTAAATCATTATAATTAAAAGTTAAGATATCTGCTGCTGCACTCTTTGGTACTCCGTAAGGAGTTCTGTCTGTTCCGGCTCCTCCATAGCTCCAGTCATGCCATCCGTGATATCCCCATCTAATTACTTTATCTTTTTCAGTGCATACTCTTGCAATTCTAATAGCTGCTGCAGTAGCGTCAGAACCAGTTGTTAAAACCTTAGCCATATCTGCCCAGGGCATTATCTCAAGAAGCTTTTTAATAAGTGTATTATAAATAGGATGAAAAAAAGTAAAACAAAAACCATTTTTAATATTTTCAATAACAGCATTATCAACATTTTCATTATTATGACCTAAAACAAGCGGGCCATAAGAACAAATCCAGTCTATAAATTCATTTCCATCAACATCCCATACATGAGAACCTTTACCATGACTTAGAAATATAGGATATTTTCCTGGTATAAATTTTTGGGGTTGCCTTTCACTTGTTACACCACCCGGGGAAATTTCACAAGCTTCTTTAAAAAGTTTTTCTGAGTTTGAAAAGTTCATTATGTTTTCCTTAAATTATTTTTACAAAAATTTATTATTTGTATTATTTAACTTAAATTTACTTTTTCAAAAAATAATAATAAAAAATGTTTTATTCTTTTATATACGAAATTAAAAATAAATTTTATAAAAAATGAGATTTTGATATTTCTAAGTTAATATAACTTAGAAAAAATAATGGCTTATAAATATTTTCCAATTTAATTCATTATCCACTATCTTATTTGATTAAGTAATTAAATCAGTTGGGGTTGCTCGTAATTAGCATCTTCCACTTTTTTTTGTTTTAGTTCTTGATCATTATTATCAGTTTCTAGCGATAAGTTCCTATTTTTTTCATTTTCTTTATTTCCCAGATCTTCTTTAATTTGTTTATCTTCTTTAACTTCCTCAACTTCTTTATTTTCAAGCATTGCTTTTTTTAAATTTTCTAATTTTTCCTTATTTAAATTGCCAATACTGGTTTTTGAAATATTAGTATTTTCTTTATTAAGTTCTTCAACTTTATTATCTGTTTTTTTTACCGGAGTTTTTTTAACAGAAATTCTTCTTTTAAAATAGTTGGAAAAAGGCCAGCATTCATCTTCTGGACTTTCATTGGCTAAATTTATAAAATGGTCTATATCTGCATCAAATCTGTCAGCGTTATAAACAATAATTGCCTCCAGGGTCTGCGGCTCAACAGGAGAACCATATTCTTTCAAACCATGATGGCTTAAAATAATATGCAGTATTTCTCTTTTCAAGTCTTCCGGGAAATTTTCTATTTTATCAATTTTCATTAAAACCATTCCGTAACCCAGACTGATGTGGCTGACTAAATTCTCTTCTTCTTCATTAATGCCAATTGTAGTTCCAACAGAATAACTATCTGTTTTGCCGATATCATGCAGGATTGATCCGCAGAACAATAAATCCTGATTAATCATTCCATACTGGGTGTAAGTCTTTGCTATAAATTCACAAATCCGTGTAACTGAAATTGAGTGCAGAAGCAATCCGCCTTCTGCTGCATGATGGTTTTTTATTGCTGCTGTAGCATTTCGAAATTTTTCAAAGAAATTTTCATCATCAAAAATACTTTCCAGTAAAGACCTGATATGGATATTTTCAGTATTTTTTATATACCTTTTTAATTCCAGAGATAATATTTTTTTAGATTCTTCATCAATTTTTTTTCTTATAAAAATAAAGTCTGAATAATCTATATTTTCATCCTCTACTTTTGATATTTTTTTTATATTAATTTGTTTTCCAAATTTATCACTTTCATTAACTTCGCCTTCAACAAAAACAACATCTTTCTTTTTAAAACTGTTGATATCGACCAGGCCAATAGATTCGCTCCAGATTTTACCAGGGATCATGCCTGTCATATCCTGTAATTCCAGATCACAAAAATATTTATTATTTTTATCTTTTTTTGTATCTTTCTTTGTCAGTAAAAATGTAGTTTTTACCTTGTCTCCCGCCTGGAGTTCCCCTACAAACTGCTTTTTTTCTTCAATCATTTATTTTTATGTCCCATTTCTTAAAGTATTGTATTTTGCTGTAATCAGTCATATCGTACTGGATAGGAGTGATTGAAATATATCCATTCTTAATAGCGCAGTAATCTCCGTCATCGCATTTTGAAATTTCAAGAAACTCACCGTCCATCCAGTAGTAATCCCTGCCCCTTGGGTCTGAACGCTTCAAAAAGTATTCTTTAAATTTTGCATCGCTTTGGGTTGTTATTCTAACACCCTTTATCTTTTCTTCCGGCAAATCGGGTATATTAATATTTAAAAGAGTTTTTTTAGGAAGATAACTATCGTCAAATATCATATGTGCAATGTATTTTGCAAATCTTGCAGAAAAATCATAGTCTGGTTCAGTGTAGCTGTCAATGGATATTGCAATTGACGGAATACCGTTTGAAATGCCTTCCGTAGCTGCAGATACTGTCCCGGAATAAATAATGTTTTCTCCAACATTTGCGCCTCTGTTTATTCCTGAAACAAGCAAGTCCGGCTTTACTCCGAGAAGCTCATGATATAATTTTACACAATCAGCAGGAGTTCCGTTAACCCCGAATCCGTAAAACTCCCCGTCTCTGTATTCTTTTTTGACCCATATGGGGTCAAAAACCGTAATTGCATGGCCTACGGCGCTTCTTTCAAATTCAGGAGCAATAATCTTTATTTCAAAACTTTCATCCTCAACAAATGTTTTATAAAGTGCATGGATGCCATTTGCTTCTATTCCATCATCATTTGTAAGTAAAATTAATTTTTTATCCATATTTTTACCCGTATTAATTTAAAAACTGCGCCGCAAATATTTTTCCCTTTGCCAAACTGTAATATATTCTATAATTAAAATAATTTTTATTCCATAAAACTTAAAATTTTAACAATAAAATTTTAAATATTTGTAAAAATATATATTGTAATAAATGAATTTTTGTTAATTATTTTGATTAATTATGATTATTTTAATATAATTTTTTAAGAAAGATATGGAAGTCTAAGGTGCCCGTTTAATTCCGGAACTGGTGTCCGCAAAAAATCAGATTGGGTGTCCGTATATTTTCGGAATCGGTGCCTGTGATTATCCCGTATTAGACAATATCAGTGATAGAATAAAAAGGTAATATTATATTTAGTTTAAAAATTACCGCATTTAAAACAATTATTAAATATTAATTTTTTTTAAAAGAAAGGAATATATATGGCTGAATTTGATTTAACAGGAAAAACCGCATTGATAACCGGAGCAGCACACGGTATCGGAAAAGCAATTACTGAAAAATTGAGCCGGCACGGTGCAAAAACAATTCTCGTAGATATTAATGATGTGTCCGCAAAAAAAACCAGAGAAGAAATAAATTTAATCTGCGGCAAAGATATTTGTGAGTTTATGCATTGCGACGTAACAAAATTTGAAAGCATAAAGGCAGTATGTGATGAGGTAATAAAAAAGTATGGCCGAATAGATATCCTGGTATATAACGCAGGATGGACAGCAAGATATCCTCTTCCTGAAATGGATATTTCAATCTGGCATAAAGGCATGGATATAAATCTTAACGGAGCTTTTTATTTTACGAGATGCTGCATTAATTCAATGATCGACCATAAAAAAGGCAACTTAATTTTTATCGGCTCTTCAACTACATGGACCGGAAGTGGAGGAGGAGTTCATTATTCTGCCTCTAAAGCAGGGGTTGTAGGGCTTGTTAAGGGAATATCCTATGAGCTGCTTTCCAAAGGTATAAGAGCAAATTATATTACTCCTGCAGTTATCGATACCCCTCTTTTAAGAGACAGATATCCTGACAATGAAGAAACAAACAAAATGCTTGCTGCTCAAATACCTGCAGGAAGAATAGGAAAACCTGAAGATATAGCAAATGTTGCCTTATTTTTAGCAAGCGAGGAATCAAGCTATATCTGCGGACAGGAAATTGTTGCAGATGGCGGAAGGATATTATACCAGCATCCTACTGGAAGTTATTAAATAAATTAACGCAAGTTCAATTATATATTTATTACTAACAAACTAAGTTTATTTATAATTAATTAATATAAATAAAATATTATTGATGAGGATATTGAAAGGGGCAGTTAAAAAACCTGCCCCTTTCAAATTTAAGTCTTTATTATGAGACTTTCAAATAACACCCAATTATTTAGTAGTAGTTGTAGTAGCAGGAGCACCATATGCTGAATTACCTGTTGAGTCCATAATTTCTTTAGCAACTTGTTCCAGATTTTCAGGAGTTACAAGTTTAACTTCTGCAGGAATTTCTACGTTTTCATAAGATTTTCCGTCAACAAGAATTTCTTTTAATGTTTCAACTGCTTTGTAGCCAATTACATAAGGCTGCTGAAGAACTGTTGCTGCAAGAATTCCGTCTTTTATTGCATTAAATTCTTCAGGGTCGCCATTGTAACCAACAACTTTTTGCTCCCCATTTTGTGATTTAATGTAGTTTGCAGCACCTACAGCTTCTCGGCCTGATGTAAAGAAAGCGCCTTTGATATCAGAAGCAGCAGACATAATTTGCTGCATGGTGTCATATCCACCTTCAGCTGAAGGGTTCTGAACAATTATCTCTGACTTTACAGTATATCCAAGTTCGTCGCATTTTGCTTTAAATCCTTCACCTCTCTGCCTTGCATATGTCCATTGTGGCTTCAGGTTCCCAAGACCAAATGTTGTTGACTTATCAGGATACAACTTTGCAAGAAATTCAGCAGCTAACTGGCCGCCGTTAAAGTTGTTTGAAATGATAAGAGCGTTAACCGGACCTGATTTACCAATATCAGCACAAACAACAGGAATACCTGCATCTCTAGCTTTTTGAACTGCCGGTGCCATAGCACCCGGATCAACAGGTGTAGATACAATACCGCTGACTTTCTGGTTAACAAGGGTATTCATATCCTGAACCATTTGTGTAGCATCTGACTTCTGATCAAGCATTGAATACTTGAATCCAAAAGCCTTACATGCATCCTTAACACCTTTTTCAAGATTCTGGAAGAATGTGAATTCCATTGTCCAAACTGAATAACCAATGGTAACATCTGCAGCCTTCATCGTTTTTGCAGTTGTACCTTTAGCTGTTGCTGTTCCTGTTTTGCATCCTGCTATTGCGAAAGTAACCACAAGAGCAAGGATAAGAATCGCAAATACAGAAATCCTTAAGTATCTTTTCATTCTCTATCCTCCTTTTTTTATATTGATTTTGTTGCTTCTTTTATTATTATCCACGCTTATCAAATGAATGGATCATTATAATTATTTTATAAACTCGCAATTATAAATTATTTATTTTATGAAATGATGAAAAATTTTATTTTTTAAATTTACTTCTTTTTATATTTACTATTATAAAGTTTTTATACTTTTACTTATAATAATTATACCAAATTATAGCAAAATAAAATTATTGATAAAGTTATTGCGTTTGACCAATCAGCCAGAATTTTAATTTGTTAAGCGAAACTGCAACAATTAATACCAGCCCTGTTGCAACCTGCTGCCAGTAGCTGTTAACTTGAGCATTGCTCATACCTGTTTTAAGAAAAACAATAACCATAGCTGCAATTAAAGTGCCTCCAAGGCTGCCGCTTCCGCCTGTAAGAGCAGTACCTCCAAGCACTACTGCGGTTATAACCTGAAACTCATAGCCATCACCCATCATTCCAGGGTTGGCAGCACCGAGCATGGAACCATTTAAAACAGCGGAAACTCCTACAAAAACACCTATCAAAGTAAATACTAAAATTTTAATATTATCAACATTAATTCCTGATAGCGCTGCAGCTCTGCTATTTGTCCCGATAGCAAGTATATATCTGCCAAAAGGAGCTTTTCTTAACATCAGATATGCTATCACATAACACAAAGCCATTATATAGATAGGCAGGGGAATCCCAAGAAATGAACCGTTGCCAAGAAAAATCCAGAATCTGTCCTGGATATATTGGGGATTGTTGTTTGTGTAAATATAAGCAAGAGCTCTGAATATGAAATACATTCCAAGTGTAGTAATAAAAGCAGGTATTTTTAGTTTTGTTACAAATAATCCATTAATAACTCCCAGCAATGTTGCTGCTGCCATCGTAATAATAACCCCGAAAATACCGCCGGCTTTTAGTGCAACTGATGCTCCAAGCACTCCTGCAAGTGCAAGCATTGAGCCTACGGAAATATCAAAATTTCCGGTCATTATGCAAAAAGTCATCCCAATGGCACCAATTCCGACATAGCTTGAAAATCTTATCATATCTCTAAGATTTGGCCAGGTAAAATACAGTTTTGGAATCAGCAGGGAGAAGAATCCAAATATTATTAATAAGATAGCAATAAGACCAAAACTGCCCAATAAATTTCCGGCCCTTTGTTTTGGAGTTAATCCAACTTTAATGTCATCCATTTTAAAATCCCCTTGAAAGTTAAATCTAAATATATTAAATAATATTGATAAAATTAGTTATGTTTATTTTTAAACTGCCAGTAAGTTTTCTAAACTCTTATACCTTTAACTTTTGCAGTTTCAAGGTATTTCATTCTTAAGCCATCTATAAATAATGCAAACAGAAGTGTAATGCCCACTGCCAGCATCTGATAAAATATCTGAACATTTAACAAGTTAAGGCCGTAATAAATCATTGAAATAAATATGCCTGCAAATAAAGTCCCTGTTAAATTGCCTTTACCTCCGGCAAGACTGGTTCCTCCAAGAATTGCTATCGTTAAAACATTAAGAGTAAACCCTGGCGCCATAGTTGGTATTCCTATTAAAGTTTGTGAGGTTCTTATAACACCGACGATGCTGGCAGAAAACGCAACCAGTATATATACAACAGTTTTAATAAGATTCACATTCAAGCCGGACATTTTTGCAGCCTGCTCGTTTGATCCTGAAGCAGCTACATGCCTTCCAAATGAAGTCTGATTTAATATCAGGTAAAATATTGCAAACAAAACCACCATATATATAATCGGGGTTGGGATCAGATTAAATACTTTTGAAGCACCTATAGACATAAAAGACTTTTGAGAAATTACAACCTGCCTTCCGTTAGTAATTATTAAAGAAGCTCCTCTTAAGATTACTTGCATTGATAATGTCGTTATTAAGGGGCTTATTCCTACTTTAGTAATTAAAACACCATTTAAGAAACCTACGAAACAGCTTGCCAGAATTGCAATTATTATTGAACCGGCAAACCCCAGGCTTGGTATCAGCATTGCAATTATTACACTGGTAAACCCCATTATTGCCTCTACTGAAAGGTCAAAGCCGCCGCTTGTAATTGCAAAGGTCATACCAAAAGCTATTATCGCACCATAACTACCCTGCATAATAATGCTTAATATTGTATTTAAATTCCTGAAATTCGGGCTGACTATGGCAAGAAAAACACTGGCAGCAACTATTAGGATAAAAATTCCGATTTTTTCATATAATTTCAGAAACTTTATCATCTTTTAAATCCTTTAAGATAATCTTTTATTATTAAGATTTTATTATTTAATATAATTGTATTAATTATTTTAAGTAACTTAACTTGCCTATTTCAGCAGCAACAAGTTTTTCCTCATCCATATTTTCTCTGTTAAATTCTGCAGCCATCCTGCCTTTATAAAGAACAAAGCATCTGTCTGTCAAATTTACAAGTTCCGGAAGTTCTGAAGAAGCCATAATTATTGAGATGCCCTTGCTTGCAAGACCAATCATGATTTTATGAATTTCAGCTTTTGCTCCAACATCAATACCTCTGGTAGGCTCAAGGAGAATCAATACTTTACAATCACTTACAAGGGTTCTTCCCATAACTACCTTTTGCTGATTTCCGCCGCTTAAATAAATGATCCTTTGATTAATATTTGCATATTTTATATCAAGCTCTTTAGCCATACTATTAAATACAGTTAGTTCTTTTTTTTGCTTTATAAATAATCCTTTAAAGAAAGTTAATGTTTTAATAATTATAATGGAAAGATTTTGAAGAACTGACATGTCATATAAAAGGCCCTCACCTTTTCTGTCTTCAGTTACATACCCGATACCCATGTTTATCGCTTCAGAAGGCTTTCTTATTTCAACTTTCCTGCCTTCAAAATACACTTCGCCGCTTGTTTTTTGAGCTGCTCCGTAAAGCGACCTTAGCAGGTGGTGAATCCCGGACCCGAGAACACCCGCAAATCCCAGTATTTCACCTTTGTGAAGCTTAAAACTTATATCATAAATACTATCAGCAATATTATAATTTTTTACTTCCATTATAACTTCTTCTTTGCCTGTCCATTCCTTTTTGCCTGCAAAATAATCCTTTACAACTTTTCCAACCATAAGGGAGACTATCTCATCCTGGCTTGTTTGGTTGGTTTTTTTGGTTTCAATCTTTTTGCCGTCTCTTAAAACAGTAATCCTGTCGGAAAGCTTAAAAGCTTCATCAAGCCTGTGTGATATATAAATAATTGAAACACCTTTTTTTCTTAGCTCTTCAATTATTGCAAATAATTTAACAACTTCTTTTTCAGTCAGCGTTGCTGTCGGCTCATCCATTATCATCATCCTTGCATCCATTGAAAGCGATTTTGCAATTTCAACCATTTGTTTTTCAGCAACAGACAAGTCAGAAATAAATTTACGTGGATTTATATCTATATCAAGTTTTTTTAATATTTGCGCTGCATCAGTGTTGATTTTCTTCCAGTTAATAAAAGATTTTCCAATTTTAGGTTCACGGCCAATAAAAATATTTTCAGCAACTGAAAGATCAGGAACAAGGTTGAACTCCTGATAAATTACAGCAATCTTGAAATGCTGCGCCATGGATGTTGCAGCAATTGTTACCGGCTTCCCTTCAATTAGTATTTCTCCTCCGTCAGGCTGATAGGCACCACCTAAAATCTTAATTAAAGTGCTTTTACCTGCTCCGTTTTCTCCTACGAGCGCGTGGACTTCACCATATCTTACATCAAAATCCACATCTTCAAGAGCAACCACACCGGGGAAAATTTTTCTGATATTTCTTAATTCGATAAAAACGTTATTTTCATTCATGGTACTGACACCTTAAGATATTATTTAATAATTATTAGAGTTTAAAGAAAAAACAATGCTGAATTGAAATTATATTAAAAAACTTTTTATTTTATTTGATATTGCTTAAAAAACGTTTTTTTAACTAAAAAAATAAAACTTAAATTTTTAATAAATTTGAATATTTGGTAATTTATGCTTGATAAGCTAATATTATTAAATCATATTTGTAAAAAAAGTATACATTTTAATTAAAAATATTTTTTAGATTTTTAAATTAAAAAGCTTTGATGCATTTATCCCGAAAATGTTTCTTTTATCATTTTCAGCAACCTCCAGGTTTGCTACATTGGCAAGCTGGAACCTGATATCCACCCAAGGCATGTCAGTTCCAAATAACAATCTTTTGGAACCTATTCTCCTGACGTATTCTTCTATGAGCCCGGGGACAAAAATGTCTCCGGCAAAATCAACATAAAGATTTGAATGCTTTTCCATTAATGTTATTACTTTGTAAAGCATATCTCCCCTGCCGCCTGCATGGGCAAGAATAAGCTTTAAATTGGGAAATTTTCTGACTATATCTTCAAATGCAAACGGATCTGAAAACTTTTGCGCTTTGTTAGGAACATCAGGATTCCATGAGTGTGTCAGGACAGGAACCTGCCTTTCCTGTATAAAATCCCAGAATCTTTCATATCTCTTATCATAAGGATAACAAAAATGCCACGAGGGGTGGATTTTTACACCAACAATATATTTTTTATCCAAATAATTTTCAAGTGTTTTTAAAGAACTCTCTTCAAAATTGGGATTAAACACAAAATAACCATATAAAAAATCTGCATACTTTTCTAAAATGCCCGGAAGCTCATCTGAACCAAAATTTATTGATGAAAGCGAACCGTGGGTTGCGCAAACTGCTTTTTTTACACCAAATTTTTTTAACAAATTTATAATATTTTCATCATTATTGGAGGGCATATATAAATAAGAAAGCGCTCCCAGATGAAGATGGGTATCAATGATCACATATTCTTTTGCTAAATTTTCTAAACTTCCTGAAAACATTTTATTTTAAGTTAAATAATTATATTATCAATAATGCCCTTAAAGTTAAGTGAAGCAATCTTAGCCTTATCCTTAATATCAAGGCCGCTGTTTAAAATCCTGGAAACAGCCAGGTTATCATTAAAAAACGGATAGCAGCTGCCAAAAATAAGCCTGCCAGCGCCTTTAAAGTTTGCCAAATCTTCAACCTGATTAAAGCCAAGCAAATTATGTGTTTCAATAAAAATATTGGATGTGTTATTTAATAATGATAAGAGGTAACAATTATACATTAATTCTTTAGATTGCCCGCCTTCTATAATTATCGGCATATTATCATATAAATCAGCAATCTCCGCTAACTTATCCCACTCGATGTTCTTATTTCCGGTAATATCCAATTCATCAATATTTATCATTACCGGAAAATTATATGAATTTAAAATTTCATAAAAGGGGTTAAACAAGCTTAATTCAAACGGATATTTATGGGTTTTGGGAAGGAGTTTTAAAAGCCTGAAACCTCTTTCGTATCTTTTATGCAGCCAGCTTTCAAACCCGCCAGGATTAAAAAAAAAGTCCTGCTCCATAAATAATACCCCTGATGCTCCAGCTTGCTTGAACTCGTCTTTTGCAATTAATTCTGAAGTTAAATCGTTGCCAGCCTTTGGGTTATAAAAATAAGATAAAAAATTTGAGATTAAAGTAAAATTGATTTTATTATCTACTTTTCTTTTTAAGAGGATTTCACAAGCATCCTCTTCAAATAATGTATATTTTTTCGATATATAGTTTTCGCCCAACCAGAAATTTATATCAAAAAATTCAATGTTTTTTTCAGTGTTCATTAGTTAATTCCTAAACCAGCGTAAGTTTTACGCCTGACTTCTTTATCTTTTCAACAATTTTTATGTCCAGCGCTTTATCGGTAATTATCTCGTCAATTTGAGTTAATGGCATAAAATTAATATAGGACTGTGTTTCAAACTTTGAGCTGTCTGCAAGTAAAATTACTTCCCTGCCACTATTTATTATCGCCTTTGAAAGTTCGGCATCAAATTGGGTTGCTGTAGAAAGACCTTTTGCCACAGAGATTGCTACAGCCCCTATAAATGACTTGTCAACATTAATGCTATTAAAAAAGCTTACAGCATGAGGGCCAACATATATGCTGGAACCTGCTCTTAATATTCCTCCGCATACACTTATCTCAAAATCATTTTTAATATTCAATAAATTGAGCAGCTCACCAGCAACTGAAATACCTGCAGTAGCAATTTTAAGTTTATTTTTATTTATTAAATTTTTAACTAAGCCCTGGCAAGTGCTTCCTGATTCAATAATAATAGAATCACCGTCATTTATTCTTTTTGCTGCTTCAGCAGCAATCCTGTTTTTCTCATCCCTGTAAAGATTAATTCTTTCTTTAAAAACAGGCTCCGGAGCAAGGCTGTCTCTGACAATTGCACCGCCATGAACTTTTGAAATTAAACCTCTGTCCTGTAATTTCTCTAAATCTCTCCTGACTGTAATCGGCGAAATATTAAAAAGTTTAGCAATTTTTTCAACGCTTACAGTTTTTTCCTGCTGAATAAGGTTTCTTATATCTATTCTTCTTTTTTCAGGAATTCTCATTTAATTTCAATATAAAATTTTTAAATACTTAAAAATTTATAAAATTATTTTTAAGTATAGACAACTAAATATTAATAATCTTAAAATACTTCAGGTTATATGTAATTTAGTTGTTTTTTAATTTCCTTAAAACTTCTTCAGTTATTTTGCTTATCAAATCGGCCGATACATTAGAAGCTAAGGGGCTTTTTTGCCCCTGATAAACAGTTTCATTTCCAAAAGGATCTCTATATTTAAACCCAATTTCACATGCTTCCTTGTCCTGGCCTATAGAATTGATTTCTTCCCTGGTTATCTGGTGATGTATCGATAAATCTGCCTTAGGGTTATTCCCAAACATAATCTGCCTGTTAATTAATATCTTACAGTTTATTTCAGAAACTTCTACAAAAAGGAAAGCGTAATTCAAATCACTGGCTGCTGAAAATATGCCATGGAAAGGTATATTGCAAATAAGACCGCATTCCGGATCAATTTTTTTTCTTTGATTAAAGTTCTCAACTACTCTTTCAGCCTGTTGAGATGAACCAGGAATTGATTCTTCTATATTTGTTATCGGAAGAGTTCCAATAACACACCTTGTACCTTCAGATACTGCAGGAATATCCATATGGGCAGACCCGAAAGACATCATGAATGGCGGATGGGCATGAACAATTGCTTTTACTTCTGGAAAAGCATTGTAGATATAATAGTGGCTTACAGATTCTCTTGTTATCTTACTCAGTTCACCGATAATTGGGATCTTGCACATATCTGTTACTATTATGGAATCCTCATCAATAGTCCACTGATGATGTTCTCCAGACTGTCTTGGGCTTAAATATATTTTATCGCCATCTCTAACTGAAATGTTGCCGCCACTGGCATCAATATATCCTCTATCATAAAGCAGTTTTCCTACTTCACAGATAGACTTTCTAATATTCTTTGTGTTGACCATAATTACTCCTGCTTAAAATATGTTAAACAATTACTAAATTATAATGAAAATTTATTTTAATTTCACTTAAAAATCAAAAGAAATTTTAATACAACTTAACTGATAATACAATTTTTAAATTATACCTTTTTAAATTTGCTTTAATTTGGTTATTTTATGATAAAATTAAAAAAATCACTCGTCGGAGCTGCAAAAGCAATTCGAACTCTTGACAATTTCAAAAGATATAATTATGATTTATTACTAACATTAATTAAATAATTAAAAATAAGATGTTGTAGTATTTTTTTATATTATTTA
>JAPLCN010000170.1 GCA_026392215.1 Actinomycetota bacterium
GAAATATCATTAAAAAGTGGGGAAGGAATTTACAGAGCGCTCATTAATAATGGTTACAATGCAGAATATATTGATTTTAAAGGAGATAATATTTCTGTTTTTAATAAAATAGACATAGCCTTTTTAGCTTTACATGGAAAGTACGGAGAAGATGGATCTGTCCAGGGAGTTCTGGAACTTTTTAAAATTCCCTATACAGGCTCCGGTATTCTTGCCAGCTCTCTGGCAATAGATAAGATATTTTCAAAAAAAATTTTTGTCCTTGAAGAAATTCCGACACCAGCGTATATAGGGCTAAATTACAATGGCGATTTGAATATAAATGAAATAAAAGATAATGTGCAAAGAATTATCGGATATCCTTTAGTTGTAAAACCTTCAAGGGAGGGTTCCACAATAGGCGTTACAATTGTTGTAAATGAAAGCGAGCTGGAAGGTGCAATTAATTTTGCAAAGATATATGACAGTAAAATTCTGCTTGAAAAATTCATTTCCGGAAGACAGCTTACAGTCAGCATTATTGGAGATAAACCAACTTCTTTACCTATAATTGAAGTTAAACCTAAAAGCGGATTTTATGATTTTAAGTCTAAATATACTGCTGGACTTACTGAGTATATTGTTCCGGCTTTACTTAATAAGGAAACTGAAGTAAAAATAAAAGATTTATCAGTAAAAACACACAATAGTTTAGGCTGTTATGGTGTTTCAAGAGTAGATTTGATCCTTGATGATAATAGTGTCCCGTATGTTTTAGAAATAAATACAATGCCAGGCATGACTGCAACCAGCCTTGTTCCAAAAGCAGCAGCTGCTGCAGGTATAAATTTCGAAAAGCTGGTAGAAATAATACTTAATTACTCCAGCCTGAAAATGTAAATTTCCTGTTAACCAAATTTCATATATGAATTCATATGACCGGAAAAATTATTAAAGATAAAAGGATATCTTCAAGAAAGAGGAAAATAGTCCTTAGAAAATGGCTTTCTGCTGTATGGATTTTTTTAGTTATAATCCTGTTTGGCGCAATAATATGGGGTTTGAACTATTTCTATAACAGTGATTATTTCAAGATAAAAAAAATTGATATAAAGGGCAACAGTTATTATAAGTCCGGGGAGATAACAGGCATAATTAAGGACCTGGCAGGGACTAATATTTTTGAGGTAGATAAAAAGAAATATGAGGATGCTTTGATCAATAATTTTGCAAGATTAAAAAAAGCTGAAATTTTAAAAGTCTTCCCTGATAATCTGATAATTAATTTATCGGAAAGAGTTCCGCTGTTAATAATTCTTTATAAAAATAATTATTTCCTTATTGACACCGAAGGTGTAGTTTTAGAAAAAATATCAGACGGCTTGGGCAAATATGAAAATTATATAGTTGTTAAAAATGCTGTTAACTATACCCCGGAGACAGGTGAAAAAATTGCGAAGAAAAATGTTTTAAGCTCCGCAGAGATATATAAATCATTAAATGAGGAAATTAAAAAAAGGATTAAGTTTGCAGGCATAACTGATGATGCTTCCGGAGACATTTTTTTTGAAACTATTGACGGCAAAAAAATTATATTTGGAAACAGCAGCGAAATTATAAAAAAAAATGCTGTTCTGGAACAAATCTTTAAAGATTTAAAGAATGAAAGTATTTATTATAGTATAATTGATTTAAGAATTTCCGATAATCCTGTTGTGAAATAATTGGCTTATAATTGGGGGCGAATTTGCCAGGCAAAGATGATTACATAGTAGCTGTAGATATAGGGACAACAAAGGTCTGCACCCTTATCGGGAAACTTAAGAAGAATAATTCCATTGAAATAAAAGGTTATGGAATCACAAAAAGCAAGGGAATGAAAAAGGGTCTGGTAATAGATATTAATGAATCCACGAAATCCATTCTTGACTCTGTAGAGCTGGCTGAAAAGTCATCAAACCTCTTTATTGACAATGCTTATATCGGTGTAACAGGAAAGCATGTTACTTTTGAAAACAATTATAACGAAATTACCATTTCTGGCCCAAACAAGATTGTAAGAAAAATTGATGTTGACAGGCTGATATCGCTCACAAACCGGATAAACCTTGCTTCTCAATATGAGGTAATCCATACAATAATAAAGCAGTTTGTAGCTGACGGAGAAAAGGGCATAGAAGATCCTATCGGACTTTCTACTGAAAGGCTTGGTGTAGAACTATTAATTATTTTTGGTTCAACTTCACTAATAAAAAATATAATTAACAGTGTAAAGGCTGCAAATATTGAGATAGAAGATATTGTGATCGAGGCGCTTGCGTCATCTGAAGCAGTATTAACAGGCGAAGAAAAAGAAAGCGGGGTTATTTGCCTTGATATCGGCGGCGGGACTACAGATGTTGCTATATATAAAAATAAAAAAATGATATTTACATACTGCCTCCCGGTTGGCGGTGATTTAATAACAAGCGATATCTCCATAGGGTTAAACATTCCACTAGGTAAAGCTGAAGAAATTAAAAAAAGGTTTGCAAATGTTGATTATAACTTTCCGGAAATATTAAACAGGGTGAGTATGAGCGAAATGAATATTAATACGAACAAAACAACTCTTAACATTCAATTATATAATATAGTAAATTCAAGGGTTAAAGAGATGCTGCAGCTGATAAAAAGTAAAATAGATGAATATGATCTGATAAAATCTATTCCATGCGGGTTGGTTATTACAGGAGGTTCTGTCCAGATAAAGGGAATACTTCAAATGGCAAGCATGGTATTTGATATGCCTGCAAGGATTGGTATTTCTATTGATGTGGAAGGACCTTCTGAAGTTATAAATAATCCTATTTTTTCAACAAGTGTTGGTTTGTTAAAATATGCTTTTCAGGTTGATAATTATGAAGAATTAGATAATATTAATAATAAAAATAAAAAAAATCAGGGGTTTTTTGATAAGTTCAGAGGATTTATAAATAAAATCTTAAAAGGTGGAAAATAGGAGGGTTAAAGTGGGCCTGGAATTTGATAAGAATTATTATGCTGTAATAAAAGTAATCGGCGTTGGTGGTGGTGGAAGTAATGCTGTAAACAGAATGATGGAAGATAATTTGAATGGCTGTGAATTTATAGCTGTAAATACTGATGCCCAAGCTCTTATGATGTCTAATGCTGATAGAAAAGTTCTGATTGGTGAAAGCGGGCTTGGTGCAGGTTCGAATCCGGACATCGGGAAATCATCAGCCGACAAATCATCTGATTCAATCAGAGAAGTTGTTCATGGGGCAGATATGATTTTTATAACCTGCGGAGAAGGCGGAGGCACCGGAACCGGAGCAGCACCGGTAATAGCGGAAATTGCTAAAGAAGAAGGTTGTCTTACTGTTGCTGTTGTCACAAAGCCATTTACTTTTGAAGGCGCAAAAAGAGCCATTCAGGCAGAAGAAGGCATAAACAGTCTAAGGGGTAAAGTTGACTGTCTTATCATAATTCCAAACGACAAGCTTCTTGAAATTTCTGATGAAAACACAACATTGCTTAATGCTTTTAAGCTTGCAGATAATGTTTTAAAAGCAGGGGTAAGAGGTGTTACTGATTTGATTACATTACCAGGCCTTATTAATCTGGATTTTGCAGATGTAAAATCAATTATAAAAGATGCAGGGAATGCACTTCTTGGTGACGGTATTGCTTCAGGTGATAACAGAGCAATCAAGGCAGCTCAAAGTGCAATCAACTGCCCGCTTATAGAAGCATCTATTGATGGAGCAAAGGGCATTCTTTTAAATGTTTCCGGTGGGCCTGATTTAAAATTATTTGAAGTTAATGAAGCTGCAGAAATAATAAGGAACTCTGCGAGTTCTGACGCAAATATTATTTTTGGTGCAGTTATTGATGAAAACATGAAAGATAAAATCAAGGTTACAATTATTGCAACCGGATTTAAGGACAAGCAGTTTGACAAAAGACAAAAACCTGGAAAAGAGCATGTTGAAGAAAAAAAAGAAGAAGCTGGATATAAAGCAAGCGAAACAAAAAAAGTAACTGACAGGGAAAAAATATTTCCGGAATTAAGGGAAACCACAAAAAATATAAAATTTAATGAAGAAGATGATATTCTGGATATACCCACATTTTTAAGGAAGGATAAAAATAATTATTAATTTTTTTCATGGAAATAAAAAAAGTTAAAATAGGTGATGCAATCATATTCACCCCTTTAGAGCTTAGAGAAAAATATAAAATATTATTATTTTTTACTGCAAAAAGGGGAGGATTCAGTTCCGGAAAATATAAAAGCTTAAATACAGCGTATCATGTTGGAGATAATACTGATTTTGTTACTAAAAACAGGTTAAAAATATTAAAATTGTTTGGCTATGATAAGATAACGGGTTTAATTTCTTTAAATCAGATACACAGTGATAAAATTGTAGCAATAAATGACAATTTTCTAAAAGAAAACCCTGGATTTATAAAGAAACCTGCTGATTTTTCAAAACAAAATATTCCCATAGTTAATTCTGCTGACGGTTTAATAACTGATATTTCGCTGCTTCCAATCATAGTAATGGGGGCAGACTGCAATTTGATTTTAATGGCGGATATAAAGAAAAAGGTAATTGCTGCAGTACATGCTGGCTGGAGAGGAGTTTTAAATCAGATAGTTTTAAATGCCTTGAATTCTTTAAAAGAAAAATATGATTCAAATTTAAAAGACATACTAATATTTATCGGTCCATCCATAAGAAAATGCTGTTTTAAAGTAACCGAAGATATTTTTAGTTTGTTTTACCGGAAGTTTAAAGGGAAAATGGCATTTAAAAAATATAAAGATGAAATTGAAAATATTGATTATTTTTTTATTGATTTAGTTAATATAATTTCAGATGATTTACAGAAATCCGGAATATTAAAAGAAAACATTTCTGACATTGGATTATGTACCTGCTGCGATAAAGATAATTTATTTTATTCCTATAGAAAGGAAAAAATAACCGGAAGGCATGCAGGTGTAATAATGCTGGAATAAAATTATGAGAAAAAATAAAAAATAATTTTAATTTGAAATAATTTTATTAAAATATAAACTAAAACTTATTTTAAAAATGTCAGATAGAGAAAAAATATCCTGCAACATGAAAAAAATATATGAAGAAGTAAGATTATCCTGTGAAAATGTTTCAAGAAACCCATCAGGGGTTAAAATCATTGCTGCAACCAAATATGCAGATCCAAAGCAAATTCAAATACTATTGGATTTGGGGATAACTGATTTGGGTGAAAATAAAGCTGATGATCTTGTATTTAAATCCAGCGCTATTAAAGGTAATCCGACATGGCATTTTTTTGGGCATCTTCAAAGCAACAAGATAAATAAAGTTGTTCCAATTGCCCGATATATTCATTCTATTGATAATATAAGTACTTTAAATAAAATTAACAGTTATGCATTAAAAATTAAAAAAATTCAAAAAATATTAATTGAAGTCAATGTTTCAAATGAAGAGACTAAATACGGAATAAGCTTAAATGAAAGTAACAATTTTATATTGAATGCGTTAAAATATGATAATATAAAAATATGCGGTTTAATGACAATGGCACCATTAACTGATGATTTTAATTATATAAAAAATATATTTGGTTCTCTTAGAAATACATTAAATAATTTAAACAACTCTTTTGAAAATTTAAATATGTCAGAGCTTTCAATGGGAATGAGCAACGACTACAAAGTTGCTATTGAAGAAGGTGCTACAATGTTAAGGATAGGTTCAGCAATTTTTGAATAAATACTTTTTTATTTTAAGGAGAAATAATGCCAGGTTTTTTTAGAAAAACTTTAACTTTTCTGGGTTTTATTGATGAAGATATGGAAGAAAATATTCCTCAAAAATATCATGACAATAAAAGGAATTTAAAATATGCCCGGGAAAATAAAGACATCCAATTATATAAAATTAATGAGCCAAAAGTAACAAATATAAATCAAAATACAAATTCCAATTGGTTTAGACCTCAAAGGAAAATAACTAAATTAAAAGAAGTTAAAATGGAAAAGACAACAAAAGTATTTGTTATCGAACCTAATAGTTTTGAAGATTCACAAATTATCGGAGATAAGTTTAAAAATGATATTCCTGTTATTGTAAACCTGCAAAACGAAAGCTCTGAAGTTGCAAAGAGAATTATAGATTTCTGCAGCGGTTTGACCTACGCATTAAATGGAAGCATTGAAAAAGTTGCAGATAAAGTTTTCCTTGTAACACCTTCCAATGTTGAAGTAACATCTGCTGAAAAGGAAATATTAAGGGAGAAAGGCTTATATGAGGATTCTTAATCCTGAAATTAATGAACATGAAGTTCTTTATATTTAATAATTTTCATAATTTTATTAAGTATTTTAAATGAAAATAATTAATAAAAAAAATAATTAATTATGATAAAAGAAAAAATATATATATTAGGTATAATAGGCCTTGGAAATATGGGGAGTGCGCTTTTAAGCGGAGTAATAAATTCCGGTTTTCTTAAAAGTGAAGAAATAGCAGTTTGTGATGCTGATTCTGAAAAAGTAAGAAAGTTTGAAAATATTTTTAAAGTAAAGTCTTTTAAAAATTTAAAAGAAATAGTTTTAAGTTCAAAATATATTTTACTGGCTGTCAAACCGCAAAGCGTGCAGGATATATTGCCTGTATTTCAAGAAAATTGCAATATAGAGAAAAATGTGATTTTAAGTATTGCAGCAGGGCTTTCAACAAATTTTTTTGAAAAAACCATTGGTGATATTCCTGTAATAAGAATTATGCCTAATGCTCCTGCCCTTTATAATAAGGGTATGTCAGCAATTTCTTCAGGGAATTTTGCACAGAAAAAACATATGGATTTTACAGAACAATTAATGAGAAGTGTCGGAACTACTGTTTTGCTGGACGAAAAACATCAGAATATTGCTACTGCGCTTTCAGGCAGCGGACCTGCTTATTTTTTTCTTTTTTGCAAGCTTATGGTTGATTTTGCTGTTGAAAAAGGGCTGGACAAGGAAACTGCAAAAAAAATGGTTATAAACACAATGCTTGGAGCAGGAAAGGTTTTAATTAAATCAGAAAAAACAATAGATGAGCTGATAAGAGCGGTAACGTCGCCTGGAGGAACTACAGAAAAAGCATTAAATAAATTTAAAGAAAGTAATTTAAATAAAGTTTTTTTTGAAGCTTTAAGTGCTGCACTAAACAGATCTGTTGAACTTGAATCAGTTATTTCAAAAAAATAATATTTAAAATATATGTTTTTTGGAGGAAATTATGAATATAAATTCAGAATATATACAAAAAAAAGAATTTCATACCACGTTTAAGGGTTACAATATGGAAGAGGTTGATAAATTCCTTGATATAATTGCAGTGGAATTTGAAAGAATTACCAAAAATAATAAAGAACTTCAGGATGGTCTTGATAAAGTAAAATATGAAGGCGATACACAGCAGGAAACTGATGTAAGCAAACTTGTTTCAGAAGTTTTAGTTTCTGCCCATAAAATTGCTGCTGAAATAAGAAAAAAAGAGGAGACAGAAGCTGAAGAAATAATACAAAGCAAGAAAAGTATTAGGGAAAACGAATTAAAAGATTTGCTTGAGGAGAAAAAGGAACTTGAACAAAAAGTTAAATTTGCAGGAAATTTTTACGGTGACTTTATTTTAAAAGTAAAAAATGTAATAAATGATTTTAATTTAAAAATCAGCAATATTGAAAATGGGTTTAAAGCTGAAGACTTAAATAAAAAATTGAAATCTGATAAAGAGGAGGTTAAAGAAATAAAATCAGATTATGAAAAGCCTGTTATTTCAGATTTAAATTTGGATAATAAGAAGAGCATAATAGATGAAAATAAAAAAAGCCTTCATACATTAGATGAGGAACCGGGAAATGTCATAAATCCTGAAATAAAAAAATTATCAGATGAAGAAGAACAAAAAATAAGAGAGATTATTGAAAGCAAAGATGTAGAAGAAGTGCGCAAAGACAACTTTTCAAGGGATACAAAGACAAAGAAAGAGAAAAAAATTTTTGATGATTATGAAGAAGAAAAAATCATAAGGGAAAGAAAAAAAATAGATATAGGCAACCCTGATATTATAAATGAATTTTTTGGCAATAATGAAGAGCGAAAATATTAAGTTTTTAATAAGACCAAATTCTTCAAAAAATTCAATTATTGGCATTCATGACGATAAGATAAAAATAAAGATTTGCGCTCCACCTGAAAAAGGAAAAGCAAATAAGGAATTAATTGAGTTCTTATCGGAAATTCTAAGCATACCAAAACAGAATATTGAGATCGTACACGGGCAGTTCTCCAATATAAAAGAAATAAGAATAAAAAATAAAACAAAAGAAAGCATTCTCTCCTGTCTTATCAAGCAATAGCTGCCAAATTAAGAAAAATTACTTAAAAATTCTCAAAAAATAATTAAAATTCTAAAAAATTTATATTTTACCGGCAATAATGAAGAAATAGCTGATAATAACTACTGCAAAACGATAGTATCCTATATTAACCAAAAATTCAGTAATTAATTCGTAAAATAAAATAATAATTATTATAAACTAATATTATAATAAAATAATATATTATAAGCTTAATTGACAAAAAGAAATTATGAATATATTATAAAAATATAAAATAAGCTTAAATAATAATAATCATAGCCAAACATCATAAAAAAAACATAATCAGCTATTTTAACTAATTAATATAATTAATAAATTATTAATAACTAAAAATAATTGAAAATAATATTATTAATTTCAGAAAATAGAGAAATAACTGATAATATAACTAAATATAAACCGAAAAACCTTGATTTAGTTGTTATTAAAACAGAAAAGTATTTAAGACATTACCTGGAAGAGTATTTGCCAGACTATGTTATTGTAAATATTTTTCTTGAAAATCATTTTATTCTTAATGAATATGCAGAAAATAATCCCAAGTCCACAATATTTTTTAGCAGTCTTGAAAAACCGGAAAAAATAATTAATAAAAACTTTATATTTATTAAAGATATAAAGAGTAAAGAAAATATAAAAGATATTATAGATGTTATTGCAAGAATTGAAATTGAAAGCAATATTAATCCGGAACATAGTTTTAAACTAATTAATCAGCAGATAATATCTGTTTATTCATTAAAAGGCGGAACCGGAAAAACCACAATTGCTTTTAACCTGGCATATTTTTTAAAAAAATTATTAGATGCCAGAGTTATCTTGCTTGACTTGAACTTAATTGAAGGGCCTTCTGACTTATCTTCATATCTTAAGACAAATCAGATTCCAAATCTGAATTATTATATTGAAAATTATGATGGTGGAGAAGATGCATTAAAAAAATCTTTGATTTTGAAAAAATCGGAGGACATAGATGTTTTGCTGCCTCCTTTATCACTGGCACAGGGAAATAATTTAAATTCTTCCCTATTAAATAAGTTGATTAATTCAATAAAAGGATTTTATAATTTTATTATCATTGATCTGCCACTTAACTTTACACAATTAACGCTTGAAGTAATTAATCTGTCTGATTCTTTAGTGATAGTTTCTCTGCCAATTGAAGCATGCGCATTAAAGTTATCAAAATTTAAATTAAAAAATATTTCCTTAAAAATACAAAATAAAATAAGCATTATAAATAATCCATATAATTTTTCTTCTATTTCTAAAAATGATTTTGAGAAAATAACCAAACTCCCGGTTCTTCTGGAAATTCCTCACTTTGAGAATAAAAATAAAAAATTTCTTAACTTTCGCAACAATGCTACTGATTTGATAGATATGGAGCATGAAATAAAGCAATTAATAAATAAATATTTATTGGCATGATGGAAGAACAAGATCTTTACACAATAAAGGAAGCTGCAGATCTTACAGGAATAAGTGAATCTGAACTTATAAATCTGATTATGCAAAAACAATTGACTGCCATACGAATCGAAAAAGCTATCAGAATAAAGGAAAAAGATCTGGATAAATTCCTTGGTTTGTTTACAGAAAGCACAGATGAAAAACAGGAAGAAGTAGAGTCTAAAAATTCAGGATTTATCCTTTATTCTGCAGAACAGGTAGCAAAGATTCTTCAGCTTTCAGTAGATAATATCTGGAATTTGTTAAAAAACGGCAAACTTAAGGGGTTTAAAATCAGGGAGGGAAGAAGCTCCTGGAGAATAACTTCGGATAATTTAAAAGAATTCATAGAGGCCCGGACCAGGAATCTGGTTTAAATTTTATTATTAATATTTGCTGACAGGTGGATAAATGCCAGGGGATTTTGAAAACAATAATAGATTGAAATGGTGGGAAAAGCTGATAATAGCAATGATAGTCATTCTGATTCTCATAATTATTTTTTTAATTTTCAATGAAAAAATAATGGAAGCAATACAGACATTCAAGTTCTGGTATAACAAAGGTTAATTTTTATCACAAGGTTCTTAAGGAGGTGAAAAAATGGCTAAATTCTTCAAAATGATGTTTTCTTTGATCGGTCTTGGCTCAACAGTAAGATGGTAATTCTAATTTAAGGTAAGTAAAGAACATTTGCTGATATTAACTTAAGAAAGGGGGTAATTTAAAATGGCTAGATTCTTCAAAATGATGTTTTCTTTAATCGGACTTGGCTCAACAGTAAGATGGTAGAAAAAATATATTAATTAATATATAAATTTATTGACTAATATATTAATTATTTTATGTTTATTTGCTATAATTTCATTTATTTTTTAAAAAAGGAAATATTGGTGAAAAATAATAGTAAAAGCTTAATGCTGGTTTATATATTCACTATATTTCTTTTAGGCTTATCGCTATCGTCTTACCTGATTTTCAAGTTTAGGAATATTTCTGTTTTAGGAGCGGTACTTTTTGGTATCTTAATATTTGCAGCTGATAACTTTTCAGTACCGCTCCCGAAAACAGGTTTTGTTTCAGTAAATTTTGGTATTTCTCTCTCATCTTTAATATTGTTCGGTCCCTCGACTGCAATAATTGTTACTCTGATTTCTTCAATCAGCATAAGAGATATTTTCAAAAAAGCTCCATATTATAAACATCTTTTCAATAGCGGGCAATATTTAATATCGATAGGTGTTTCTAGCTGGATCTTTGAAATAATGTATAACAGAAAGTTAGACAATATTTTTTTCCCAAGGAATATAGGAATAATATTTTTAGCAGCTATTATCTTTTTTATTACAAATACTTTTTTAACAGCTTCTGTAATATCAATAAGCGATAATATTAAGATTTTTAATGTCTGGGTTTTTAACTTTGCCTGGATTTTACCCTTTCATATCTTTTTAGTTGTTATGTCCGTCGCAATTTCTTTTCTTTATAAAATGTATGGACCATTTACTTTGCTTCTTACTTTAATGCCTTTAATAATAGCTCAATATACTTACATGCTTCGAACTAATGAGAGAAAAGCATTGCTAAGCAGTATTATGCATATTGTAAAAATAGTTGAAGCAAAAGATGTTTATACTGCAGGCCATTCTGTGAGAGTTGCTGATTATTCTGAAAAAATTGCCAGAAAGTTAAGATTAAGTGAATATGATATAGAGATACTTAAAAATATTGCAAATCTTCATGATATCGGAAAAATTCAGGTTGATTTATCAATACTCAACAAAACAGAGAAATTAACAAATGAAGACTGGACCGAAATAAAAAAGCACCCCATTGTAGGATATGAGATAGTTAAGGAAATAACATTTTTAAAAGAAAATGCAAGTGCTGTACTTTACCATCATGAAAGATCAGATGGAAGCGGATACCCGTTTGGAATATATAATGACAAAATTCCTTTATTTGCAAAAATAATCAGTGTTGCTGATTCTTATGATGCAATGACTAGCGACAGGCCATACAGGAAAGCTTTAAATACCTATCAGGCTTTAAAGGAGCTGGAAAACAATACCGATAGGCAATTTGATAAGTCAGTATGCTCAAAAATGATTGAGCTTTTAATAGAAGAACAACATAAAGAGCATTTGCAGCTTTAAACTATTTTTTGATATCTTCCTAACTTGATTAGATTTCTTTATTTTCTTTTTTTAATTTCCTTAAATAATTTTCTTTTCCAGATAATACTTCTGAATACTAATTTAAAAAACTTTATTGTATCCTTTGCTGGATTTACATGGCTTTTAAACTCATCCATATAATAAATGGTTTTTATGGGAATATTTGTAATCTTATAATTAAGCCATCCTGCCTTAAGCAATATTTCAGATTCGGTATCAAAGTTCTTTGTCTTAAGCTTTATATTTTTTAATACTTTATAGTTTAAAAATCTGTACCCGGACTGTACATCTTCAATTTTTTTACCTGCAATGCAGGAAATAATCCAGGAAGTGAAATAATTTACAAACCGCCTTATAAAAGGCATACCTTTTGTATTATTAAATCTGCTTCCAACTATTAAATCCGGATTATTTTTTTTAATCTCATCTAAGAAATCCCGGATTTCTTCAACATCGTGTTGTCCGTCAGCATCAATTGTGATAGCCCCAAAATAATCATTTTTTACTATATAATCAAATCCTGTTTTTAAAGCTTCACCTTTTCCCTTATTGGCGTCATGATTAATGATTATTAACTTTCCGCTTATTTCTGACTTTAATTTTTTGAGAACGTCGCCGGTATTATCGGTAGAACCATCGTTAACTACAATAATGTCCTGATTATATTTACTGCATTTCTTTATTACTGATCCGATATATTCTCCCTCGTTATATGAAGGTATTAATATGGCAATTCTAAAAGAGTTTGTGCTTTTATCAGTCCTGTTATTTATCAATTGTTAAGTCCTTATAAATTTTTGATTCTGTTAAAATAATATCAACCTTTTTATCATGGCTGCATGAAGGAACATTACTTATTATCTGCAAATCAAAGGCAAGAGCAATTTTTTTTACATCTTTTCCTAATTTACCTAATATTTTATCGTAAAATCCTCCGCCATAACCAATACGGCTAAAGTTCATGTCAAAACACAACCCGGGCACTATTGCTAAATCAATTTCATTTACATCTGCTTCTTTACATCTGGAAATTTCAGGTTCCAGGATACCAAAACTTCCAGACTTCAGATCTTTTCTAAGATCAGAAACAAAAAAAGTTTTTATTTCCCGGCCTTCAACTTTTGGCAGAACAACTTTTTTCCCTTTTAATATCGCATCTTTTATGATGGCCGTAGTATCAATTTCGCTTCTAAAAGGATAATAAATAAAAATTGTACCTGCTTTTATATATTCATCTAATTTAAGCAGGTTATCTGTAATTTTTTTGCTTTTTATTTTATGTTCTTCAGATTTCAGACTATTTCTGTCATCTGTAATTTTTTTCCTGATTATTTTTTTTTCAAAATTAATATCATTATCAGTCTTCATAAAAAGTTGCAGCTAAAGCCCCGGGACCGATATGGGAACCTACTATGCAGCCGATATCACCTCTTAATAATTCTTTAGGATTAAACTTGTCCTTAATCTTTAATGCAAATTCATCGCCTTCGGACTTCATATCAGAATCTCCGACAAAAACGTGCAGGCTTGTGGGATTTTTAACCAT
Organism: Actinomycetota bacterium; assembly: GCA_026392215.1. Lineage (GTDB taxonomy): Bacteria > Actinomycetota > Humimicrobiia > Humimicrobiales > Humimicrobiaceae > JAMDDL01. Next base: position 13,609 of record JAPLCN010000170.1, read on the forward strand.
TGTTTCCATAAGATTTATAATTTCTTGTTTGCCCTGTTCCCATCTGCGGGTATTTTTGTATGGCGAAACCTCTCCGTCATGTAAAGTTAAAATGGGTTTAAGCTCAAGTAGTGAAGCAAGTAATGCTTTAGCTCTTCCTATTCTGCCGCCTTTTTTTAAATACTCAAGAGTGCTGGGAATAAACAGAATACTTACTTTTTCTTTAAGCTCTTCTATAACTTTTAATATTTCTTCTTTTGATTTCCCCTGTGAAGCTAATTCTGCTGCTTTAATTGCTATAAACCCGCAAGGCATATGCACTTTTTCAGAATCTATTGTAGTTATATCTGCTCCAGGCAGCTCTTTTGCTGCCAACTCTGCTGATGTAATAGTTCCTGACATTTTTTTTGAAATTAAAACATTGATAATACTATCATGAGTCTTCAAAAGCTCCTTATAAATTTCAAGAAAGTCACCAGGGGTTGGCTGTGAAGTAGTTGGCATCATGGGGCTTACCCTTATTTTGGCATAAAATGCTTTTAATGTTAGTTGTTTTCCGTCATCCCTGTAGGTTTCATTTCCGAACATGACGTAAAGCGGCGCAACTGCAATATTATATTTTTCGCAAATATCCTTAGATATATCTGAAGAACTATCTGTAACAATCGCTACTGACATATTTCCCTCCCATTAATGTTATATTTATTTATATTAATTTTAAGGTAAAATAGCATTTTTTAAATTTTAACATACTTTTAACTTAAAAATAATTATAAAAAATCTATTTTTTGGTATAATCAGCTAAGTTTTGAATTAAAAAGACTATTTTTTAGTTTATTTTACTTTAATTTAAGAATTTTGCGGAGAAAATAGTGATGAAAAAAAATATTTTGTTTTCAATATATACTGTTCTTCTGATTACGTTCCTTATTATAAGCATAAATATTACAAGCTGTTCACAAAGGGAAAGAATAATTAAAATCGGTAGCCAGAGTGTTTTATCAGGCGAGTATAAAGATTACGGCCAGGAACAGTTGGTAAGCATGAATCTTGCTGCCAAAGAACTTGCCCCTGTAAGAATAGGCGGATTTGATTATAAAGTAAGTGTAGTTTCCAAAGATGATGAGGGCAATGCAGAAAAATCTTATCTTGTTTCACAGGAAATGGTTCAGGATAATGTATCAGGCGTCATAGGCTCTTCATTTAATGCTACAACAAAAGCAGCCCTTCCGATTTATCAGGAATTTAATATTCCAATGATCACACCTTCGGCTGCAGGAACAGATTTAAGCAAAGCAGGAACAAACTTTTTCAGAATGATTATTAATAATAATCAGGTTGTTGAAAATACAGCAGGTTTTATTATCAGCCAGTATAAACCCAGAAAAATGGTTATTATTAATACCGGATCCGAATATGCGCTGAATTTTGTAGACTATCTTGAAAAATCATTACTAAGTGTTTCAAACCAGCAGGTGAATATATTTAAAAAATATACAATTAAACCTGAAACGGAAGACTATAAACTTTTAGCTGAAAATCTGTTAATAGATGACGGCGACTTTATTTTCTTTTGCGGAGAATATGATATCCTGGCAAAAGTTATTAGCGCAGCAAGGGAAACAGGTGTTACGGCAAGCTTTTTAACTGAAAAACTGGGCATGGACGAAGGCATATCCCAATTGGCTGATGCAAAGTCACTTGAAGGCTTGATGGCTATTGTTCCGGAGCCGCCATCATTATCCATGTTTTCAGAGGATCCTAAAGCAGTAGAATTCTGGAGGAAATTTAAGGATTTCGCTCCTCAAGTTAAGGGAGTTGAAATTAAAGAACCGGGGCAGTTTGCTCCTTACGCATATGATGCCTTTTATATTTTGATAGAAGCAATGAAAAAGGCAAATTCTATTTTACCGGAAGATTATGTAGATGTATTAAGGGATGTCTCCTTTGATGGTGTTACGGGCCATATTGAGTTTGACTCAAACGGAAATCTGAAAAGCCCCCAGTCCACAGTTTATGTAATGAAAAACGGAACATGGGTAAGATTTCAAAAATAATATCTTGAAATATATAAAAAAATCAGGGCATAAAAATATTTAACATTTTAGGGATTATCTTAAAGTTTGGTATCGCTCATTTGTTGACTTTTAATCTTAATTATAATAACCTAATTAAGATTTTAAATTTAATTAAAATATTACTTAAAACTTCAGAAGGTGTGCCATGAATGTATTTAATAAAATAATAATTGTCTTAATTCTTATTGCAATTGTATGCGTATCTGTTGTAGGGATATTTAATTCTTTTGTAAAAGTATTTAAATGGTCAGATCTGGCATTTAAGGTCTTAAACCCCGACAAATCATTAATAAATAATCCTTATATATCTGCCCTGATTTTACTGCTTGTAATCGTTTTTTGTATTTTTCTTTTCATTCTTGAGTTTTACAGGAAAAAATCAAAAACAGCAGTTATTGCAGCAGTAAGGGAAGGAACAGCAATGATTACTTTAGAATCAGCTGCAAACCAAATCAGGGAAAGCATCAGCAAGATTAGCGGTGTAGCAGATATAGTTGTGAAAGTTCTCCCTAAATCAAATGGGATCATCTTAAACATATATGCAAAAATATGCTCTGACTGCAATGTGCCGGAGAAGATGCAGGAGATAATAAAAGGAGCTACAAATTTTGCAGTAAAAAAGCTTGGAATAAAAGTTTTTAAGACTAATTTGACTATAGTTAATTTATCCAATATCCAATATGAACCTGTAAGCGCAAATGTTCAGAAAAGCGAAAATCAAAAAGTTGCACCGGCAGTTTTTGAAAAAGAAAAAAATAATCTTAGCGACAGCGGGAATAATTATTTTCAAAGTACGGACGATATTAACAGGAATTCTGATAATAATACTGATGACAGCAATAACAACATTAATATAAACACATGATAAAGTGCTACAGGTAAAGTTTTTTAAAAGGCGGGCTTAGTACAGTGGTAGTACATGAGCTTCCCAAGCTCAAGGGGCGGGTTCGATTCCCGTAGTCCGCTCCAAAAATATATATCCCTTATTTTTTTTAAAATATGCCTTCAGAATTTAATTATATAAACAGTTTTAAAAAAATATCTCAAAAAAGTAATAATTACCTCATTACGGGTTCATCCGGAACAGGCAAAAGTTATTTTTTAATTCAATTTGTTAAATATTTAATAGTTGAAAAAAAAATAAAACCCGGCAGGATTTTAGTTTTTACTTTTAACAGAAAAATCTCCAAGTATTACAGGGAGGAAATTTCCAGAGCTATTAATGAATCTGTCAGCGAGATTCCCATTTTAACTTTTTATTCTTTTTGTCTGGATTTTACCAGCCGGTACAGAGCAAATATTGCTTTGGAAAAATCATTAAAAAATGTATTGGCAAATCCTGATGAAAAGAAAGAAAACAGCTTTGAGAAAATTTTTAAAAAATTAACAGGTGAAGTAAATCTGTTAACTGCTCCGGAGCAATGGGATTTAATAACCTCTGTATTGGAAGATTTAGATGAGAAGAATTATTTTTATATCATCAGTCTGCTAAAAGGCAACAATTATACAAGAGCAAGTATAATTCAGGAGATTTTTGATTATATTTTAAGAGCAAGAGAAAATTTATTAAGTCCAAATTATCTGTCAAAAAAATTTACTCCATATGTAAATGAGTTAATGTCAGAAATAAATAATATTTACTGCAAATATGATGAAAAAATTAATAAAAATGATTTTTATGATTATGGAAGAATTTTACAGGAAACAGCATCTATATTAAAAAATGAAAAGAACATAGCTGACTTGCATAAGCAGAATTATGAATTTGTCCTGGTTGATGACTTGCAGGAAGTAAATTCTGCAGAGTTTGAAATAATTACAAGCATAACAAATAAGAATATAATTTTTTTTGGAAATGACGATGAATCAATTTTCACTTTCAGGGGCTCGAACATAAATAATTATTTCAGAATTTATGAAAGCCTTTATCCTGATAATGTAATTTTTTTAAAAAATAATTTCAGGAATAATCATATAATCAATGAAATTTCTAATACTTTTATAGCCAGAAATAAAAACAGGGTAAAAAAAGAATCAAAAACACATGATGGGGAAGGAAAATGCGGAGAAGCAGTTGCGGCAAGTTTTAACAATTTACATGAAGAATTAAATTTTATTCTTGATAAAATTTATTATCTCCATAGTGTTAAAGGCATCGGATTTAAAAATATCGCAATCATTTTAAAAGGGTCTGAATTTGAAACAAGAATTATTGAAAATTTTTTAATAAGCAATCAGATAGTTTATTATCTTAGGAATCCAAGAGCAATACTCGGAAGCAAGTATGTTAAATATATCCTTAATATCAGCAAGCTATGTGTTTTAATCAGTGATAGAAATAAAAATAATAAACAATTTTTAAAGGCACATGGCAATAAATTTAACGATGCTTTATTAAATCCAATAGATTTATTAGTTAAGAATCTTCTTTTTTCAGAATTTTTAAATATAAATCCGTTATTTTTTAAAGAAATAGAATCAGCTTACTTATTTGATTTAATTCATGGCAGGTATAAAAACATATGGGAATTTCTGGTAATGAACTTAAGGGATTTTAAAAGAATTGATAAGAATAATTACTGGATACTAATAAAATTTATTGCTTCAATAAGCAGGTATTCAAAAAAAATAAACATGAACTCTTTTGATTTTTTTGCTGATTTGTTTAAAGATAGCAGGATCGGCTTTCAGGATAAAATAAAAAATTATGACAGGATAGACCCGGTTGAAAAAAATCTTTTGAAAGTATTAAGCGATTACCTTGAAAGCGTTAAAAACTTCAGCACAGACAAATCTTCGCAAAATACCGTTCGTGATTATATGGATTATATTGAAAATTTAAGAAACAATCAGTTCACGGAAGAAATAGAAGAAAGCACCAAAGATAAAAATGAAAATGACGGCATCCGAATAATCAGTTTTTATGAAAGTAAAAATTATGAATTTGAAGCTGTTTTTATTCCGTTCTTAAACAAAGGTTATTTTCCTTCAAATTTTTCCAAACCTCAAACTTATGATCCAAAAATATTTCAGATGTTTCTTGAAAATAAGTACCCAGAAGAGGAAGAAGTAAAGAGAATCCATGTTGAGGAAGAAAGAAAAATACTGGATATGGGTATTACAAGGGCTAAGAATTATTTGTATATAACATCCAATAAATATAAAAGTAAATCATCTTTTTTTGAGGAAATTTCAGAAGATTTAAAAAAATGCAGAGAAAGCATAAAAAAAGAAAGCCTGAAACCAAAGTCAACAGCTTTAACGTATCAGGCAAGCGGTAATCAGGAACTAACAGGCGGAGTAATTCCCTTTAATTATTTAAAAAATAAATGGATGTTAAAAAAGAAAGCACTTGTTTCTACTTACAGAATTAATAAAAATATATTTGCTGATAGAGAAAAATATAATAAGTATCTGGTTTATTTAAAAAAAGCTTATAGCCCCCGGGATTGGTGGAATTTAAGAGCTGTAACTTCCAATAGTTTAAAACCTTTTGATATTTATAAAAATTATTTTTCTTACAGCTCGCTTGAATCATATGATTCATGTCCCTTTAAATACAAGCATGAATATTTTTTCAAAATAAGAAATGAAGAAAAAAAGTATTCAATGCTGATAGGCAGCATTTATCACGAGATAATCAGAAGATTTTTTAAAGAATGCGTAAATTATGAAATTAGTGATCTATTAAGAATAGTCAGTGAGGAAATAGAGGCAGTCAAGGATCAATTTGAATATGATTTCTATATAGGAGAGCTTAAAGAAACCGGCATTAAGGATTTTCAAAATTTCTATAACTTTTTTATAACAGAAGTTTTAGCAATTTCACAAAAAAATCAGGAGGGGAAAAAATTATTTTGCGAAAGGAAGTTTGAATTTGAACTTGACAGTAAAGAGAAAATAACTGGTAAGATAGACTTTATAAATATTATTGACGGACATAGTGCAGAAATCATAGATTTTAAATCTTCTTCAAAAAAATACTCCGAAAAGGATTTTAAGGAAAAGCTGCAATTAAAAATATATAAACTTGGTACAAAATTTGCCGAAGCTTTAAACCAGGATGGATTAAATTTAAAAAATAAGGAAATTATTTTAAAATATTATTTTTTAGGAAATGAAAAGGAACCTTTAATAACTGTGTCCCCCCAATATTATGATGAAGGCGAGTTGGTTGGAAGAATATCAAAAATAATATCAAATATAAAAGATGAAAATTTTGATATCAAACCAAAGAATTATATGAGCTGTTATTATTGTGATTATAAGATATTCTGTGAGAAATATTATGGAAACCAGATTTAATTTAACACAAGAACAAAATAATATCATTAACAGCAAGTATGAAATAAAAAAGATTATTGCCTGTGCAGGCTCCGGAAAGACTTCAGTTTTAACAAGAAATATAATAAAAATATTAGATGAAAATTACTGTAAACCTGATGAAATTCTTGCACTTACTTTTACCAATAATGCTGCTGAAAATATGCGGGAAAAAATAAAAAAAAGTCCTGGGAACTATATTAATGCAGACGATCTTGATATTTATACTTTTAATTCCTTTGGCAATTTAATAATTAAAGAAAACAGCTTTAATTTAGGCTTCGGGAAAAACTTTAAATTAATAAACGAAGTTCAAGCATGGCAGATAATTTATGATATTTTTAAGGATTATAAATTTAAAAAGCTGAAAGCCGGAAGTGACATTGGCAAATTTGTAAAAGATTTGCTGGATTATATCTGGAATTTGAAAAACAATCTGATCACTTCTGAAGCACTAAAAGATTATCTTGAAAATAATAAAAAATATCTTGCTGATTATAAAAGCCCCGGCTTGCTTAAGGAGGAAGAAGAAAAAATACCTTATATTTATGAATTTTGCGATATTTATAAGAATTATGAAAGCATTAAAAGGATAAAGAATTATATTGATTATTCTGATCAGATCTTTCTTCCATATTTTTTATTAAAAGAACATCCGGCAGTAAAAGAAAAATATTCCTGCAGATATAAGTATATTTTTGTTGATGAATTCCAGGATACAAATAATGCACAGGCATACCTGCTTTCAATGCTTTTTGCAAAGGGGAAAAATAAATTAATGGTTGTCGGTGATGATGATCAGGGAATTTACGGGTTCAGAGGAGCATGCATTGAAAATATACAGGACTTCAGTTATTTTCCAGAGGATATAAACAAGCTTGTAAAAACATTTTTTTTAACAATAAATTTTCGTTCAGGGAAAAAAATAATAGATTTTACAAATTCAATAATCAGGGAAAATAAGAAAAGAGAAACGAAGGTTGTAAAACCTGAAAATGAAGAAAAAAAATCATCAATAATTTTCTTTAAAACAAACTCTTCAACGCAGGAAGCAGAACAAATTTCAGAGCTTGTCCTTGAACTTAATTCAAAAGGATATAAATTAAGAGATATGGCAGTATTATGCCGGAAAAAAAGATTCAGCGACATAATTAAATCCTTTAAGAAAAACAATATCAGATATGAAGTAATAGGCAGTAAAAGTTATTTTTATGAACCTGAGATACTCTTCCTTATCTCCTGGCTGAAAGTTATTCATAACATAACCGACGATGAATCAGTTGTTTATCTGATGAAATCTTCAAAATTTAAAATTTCTGACAGGGATATTTATTTTTTAAAAAAAGCTGATGATAAAATAAATGAGCCTGCTTACTTTGATACTGAAGAAATTTTCTGTAAGTCAGCCGCCAAAAATATAAAAAATAATAACCCGGAAATCAACACCGGTTTTAAGTTATTTTCAAAAAAAAATGCCTTGATTTATGCTGTAAAAAATTCAGATTCAAACAAGTATCTTGGAGATGAAACAAAAAAAAGGCTTGCACTTTTCCTTGAAGAGTTAAATTACTATATAAAAAATTCAGAAATATTATCCTTAAATGGAATTATCAGCCTTATTTTTCATTTTTCAGGTTTATATGATGAGCTTAATTCAAGATTTGGAGTTCTTGCAAAAAAGAAAATAATAAATATTGAAAATTTAATAAAACTTGCCTGGGAATTTGAAGAAAATAATTTTAGTGTAAGTTTTGACAGTTTTGTTATTTATCTGAAGGATATTGCAAAGACTGATTATGAAGATCCTGATTTTCAGATTATTTCAAAAGAAAATTCAGTAAAACTCATGAGCATCCATGCAGCCAAAGGGCTGGAATTCAAGGCAGTTTTTTTACCGATGCTTTGGGAGTCATATTATAAGCCCAGAAGAGCTCAAAAAAAATTTTATGAGCTGCCTTCTCCATTAAGGAAAGACGGGAGAATATGGAAAGAAAAAGGCAATCATACTAGCATTAAAAATTTTGAAGAGGAACTTAAATCCAGCATGCTGGAGGAAGAAAAAAGAATATTTTATGTAGCAGGCAGCCGTGCGAAGGAATTGCTTGTGCTTTCTTATCCTCAATATGAAAATCAATCAGATATTTTTAAAGATGATGCGAACATAAGGAGCATCCTTCCTTTTATCAGCAGTATTTTTGAAAAAAACAGCAGCACAGTGTTTTTAGGCGAGGAAACTTTAAATTATATAAGCAATACTTTTGATTTGAAACCACAATTTTACTCAAATGACTTTGGAACAATATTTAATGACTTATTTAATGCGGCTGATAAAAAAGCGCAGAAAAATCAGGAAATCAAAAAAGAAGATGCCGGAAGGGGTGTCAGGAGTAAAAGAATTAATGAAGATGCCCTGTCAAGCAGTTATGAAAAAATACTTGCAGAAAATATAAATAAAATTTCGGGCGATGCAAAGGTTTTAAGTTTTTCTGAACTATGGAATTTAAATGAAAAAAACATGGAAAGCAATTTAACAAGGAATAATTTTTTCTCATTAACCGAAATTTTAACTTTTCTTGAGTGTCCTTTTCTTTATAAATTAAGGTATGTGATTAATATGCCGGAAGCTGAAAACAATATTGCGGGTTATGGCATAAAGATGCATAAGTTTATTGAAAATACAACATCATTTTATTTCAAAGATTATTTAAATAATAAATTAAAAAACAACACAAGTATAAATAAAAAATATTATGATTTAAGCTGCCTTGATTTTAATAAAGGCAAACCTGAAGATTTAAAATTTATAAATTACATAAATAATTTTTATAAAAGTGGTCTTTTAAGTTTTGAGCTTATACAAAATATACTTACCGAACAGCTGTTTTACTGGAAAATAAATGGTTTTTATTTAACATGCAAAATAGACAGAATTGACATATTAAAAAACGGCCTTATAAGATTATACGATTATAAAACTTCAAGCTATGAAAAAAATGCAGAAAACAGCAATTATATTTACCAGATAAAATCATATATAAGCGGCTTGTCTGATTTATTCGGTATACCCGTAGAGAACATTTCGGGAAGCCTGATTTATCTGGAGGACGGGAAGGATATGCCTGTTAATATAATAAAATCTGAAAAACTTGAAATAGAAGGAGCAGTTATAAAAGCAATAAATGATATAACAAAAAAGAAATATCCCAAGCCTGATTTTGAAAGCTGCGGCAGATTCTGCAATTTTAAAAGTTTTTGTCTTGAAAAACACCGATTTTCACAGCCCGTATAGTCGTCACTGAAATCATAATTAATTTATATTACATATTTAATAATTATTTTACTTCGGTGCACCATCCGGAATATTGTTTTAACTGGTTTTTAACAGCTTTAAAATATATGTCCTGTATTTTTTTAGTTAAAGCTCCCATTTCCCCGCTGCCAATTGTTCTTCCGTCAACATTTCCGATAGGAGAAACTTGTGCACCGGTGCCGCAGAAAAATAATTCATCTGCAGTATATAATTCAGTCCTGTCTATCTGTCTTTCAACTACATTCAAATTAAGTTCATTTCCTGCAAGTTCAATAACTGTATTTCTGGTTATTCCTTCAAGGATATCATTATAGGTTGGGGGAGTAACAAGTTTTCCGTTTTTAGCCATAAAGAGGTTCATCGCGCTGCCTTCACTGACATGCTGTCCATCTGATGACAATGTAATAGCTTCTTCATAACCAGCAAGCAATGCCTCTGTTTTTTGAAGCGCTGCATTAACATAACTTCCGGCAACCTTTGCCCTTGGGGGTATGCAATTATCAGGAATTCTTGTCCATGAAGAAACACAGACTTTTATCGGTTTTGAAAGATTAAGATACTCACCTAAGGGGATAGTATAAATGAATAGATCCTGTTCATTGTGAATTAACTTGGGACCTATTGTTAAGCCGCTGTTGTAAGCATAGGGCCTGATATAAGAATCTTCTTTATAGCCTTCCTTTTTTAAAAGCTCTAAAGTAATATCACAAAGCTCTTCAATGGAATACTTAACATTAATCATCATTATTTTGCAGCTGTCAAGAAGCCTTTTATAGTGCGATTTAATCCTGAATACATAATTCTTTTTATCAGCCGGGGTCCAGTAGCACCTGATGCCTTCAAATACCGCCGTTCCATACTGCAGCGCATTGGTTCTTATATCAACCTTTGCTTCACTTACAGGAACGATTTTTCCTCCGAAAAAAGCAAATTTCGGATATTGCAAGTCACTTGTCTGTTCCATTTTTTACTTCCTTAAAATTATTTATAAATAAAAAAACTCCGAGTTATCTTTTGCCATAGTTCACACCTTAGGCTACTTAACATCTCGGAGTTCCTCTTAGAACTTTCCTCAGGGACTTTTCAGAAACTTACTTAATCTTTAACTGCTTTCGCTGCCAAATTTCGTTTGTTTCCAAAGGTTGCCTCCTGCTCTAAGACAATTATTAATATATCAATTAAAAATATCCATGTCAATATATCATTTGAAAATTTTAAGAATTTTTATATTATTTTCTATTTGTAATAAATTTTAATAACTCTTAATATGGTAAAAACATAAAAAATAAAAAAGAATTAATGAGTAACCTTCCGGACATTTATGGTTTATTTGAGAATAAAATTTATAATTGATTTTATTAAAAGATAAAAACCATTAACAATATGAATATAAAAAACATAACAAACCAAAAATTTTACTATAGTAAACTTTATTATGATTATATTTTTAACTTTGATAAGTTAAAGGATTTTTATACGTATGATTATAGGTTAAATGATTCATATATTAACAGAATTAATTATTTAAGAAGTTCTTATGATGGCAGATTGAGGGAAGTAATTTCAACTTCACTTCTGGAATACAATAAATCAATTAACTGCGGAGCTAAAACCATTGATAATATTAATCTTTTAAGAAATGAAGATTCATTTGTTGTAATTGCCGGCCAGCAGCCTGTTATTTTTACCGGTGCTATTTTTACAATTTATAAAGTTTTAACAGTATTAAATATAGCTGATAGTTTAAAAAACAATTTTAAGTTAAATATTATTCCTTTATTCTGGAACGCTTCTGATGACAATGATCTTCCTGAAATAAAAAGCATCAGAGTGTCTGAAATCCAGCTGGAAAAAATATCTATAGATGTGCCTGAATACTTAAACGGTTTTTCTTATTCAAAAATAGTCCTTCCTGTAGATGAATTTGAAAATGTAAGCAGGAAGCTGATTGACAGCCTTTCTGACAGCGATTTTAAAAAAAATATCATTAAATTTATGGGAGAGATAATTGAACATTTGAAAACAGGAAAAAAAAGGTCAGGAATTTCCATTTCCAAATTTTATTCTTTAGTTTTGTCAAAACTATTTAAAAATTATGGCCTTGTAATAATTGATCCGGAAATACCTGAAATTAAAAAATTGTCCAATAAATTAATAAATTTTGATTTAAATAAGTTAAATGAAATTAATGGGCTGATTGAATTTAACGGCAGGGAGCTTATATCAGAAGGTTACCATGAGCAGCTTAAATTAATTAAAGGCAATCTGGACTTTTTTTTAAACACAGAAAAAGGGCGGGAAAAAATAAAATCAAAGGGAGGAAATACTTTTATTTTTGAAAAATCTTTCAAAACAAGAAAAAATGATTTGGACAAGAACGGACTTAAAGACCTGATTTTCAAAAACATTGCCAATGTTGGTTTAAATGTAGTTTTAAGACCTTTGTTTCA
>JAPLCN010000028.1 GCA_026392215.1 Actinomycetota bacterium
AAATGAATCTTCAGGTGTTAAGACATTACTTATACCGTGCATGGAAGGCGGTGCTGAAAAATCCAGGTCAACTCCATTTTCCATCTTAATATGACCTTTATGTTCACCGAGCCATTCAGTATTGTTTTTATATGTATATATTGCCATAATAAAATACATCCTTTAATTTAAAACTTATTTGTTGTTTTTCTTTAAAATATCGTCAACCTTAAGAGAGATAGCATCAGTAACTTCCGATGCTATTCTTTTCTCATCTTCATTTAAATTACTCTTATTTTTTATTTCATCACTATCTTTAATAAAATCTCTTACGTTAATTGAGCAGGCAACTTTCCCTGAGTACTTTTCTGTTGCCCTTTTGGCACAAAGCTTTTCGCATCCGTCAACAGTAATTACTGGATGATTTTTTGCAAACATCCTGTCGCCTTCACCTCCGGCAATAAATAATGGGAGACAAATCGTTGTTGTGTCAAAAGGCTTTTTATGATGCAGGGCCTCAAGTGTTGCAAGTCTTGATATCGTGCCTTCCGGGAAATCCTCTCCACTGCAGGAAACTATCCCGACTTTACTTAACTTTTTTTCATTTTCTTCCATATATAAAAACCTCGCATCCTATTTCTTTTCATCTTGTAAAATCTCATCCATATCACTGATAATTTTTTTTGAGATCGTTTTTACCAGTGCTCTTCCACCTTCCCCGATATCAACCATGCCTTCAGGTTTCATGTCCCGGTTCTCTGCGGCAAACTTAAGTATCATGTAACTTTTATCAGGGATTTTGCCGCAAGCCTGGGTATTTTTTAGTGCACAATGTTTTGCACATCCATCCAAAGTAATACAATAATTATCATTTATCTTTTTTATTGTCTCTTTGTCTCCTGAAGTCAGCAGTGCAAGGCAGGCAGTTTCAGCTAAACCTGGTTTTTGCTTTATAATCTCATATGTAGTTTCCCTTGACGTAGTTCCTATTGGTTTTCCAATACCGCTGCACGGGATAATTATAAACTTTTTATCTTTCATTGTTCTTTTCCCAGCTCTTTGCCCTCTTCGTCTACCCTGGCCTTCATGTAGTCAAAATACTTGCCGCTATCCATTAAATTTAACTTATCGCTATCAAAATTTTTAAGCTCTGCCTTTAGCAGCCAGCCCTCACCATAAGGATCTGAATTAATCAATTCGGCGCTGTCAGCTACCTGTTTGTTATGCTCAATTATTTCCCCGTTGACTGGAGATATCAATTCAATTGAAGTTTTCATTGTCTCTATATCCCCTAAGGGGTCATCCTGGACAATATTTACCTCAATACCATATAGCGAAACACTTGCAACATCCCCATTTAGTATCTGAAAAAAATCCGAAACTCCTATAGTCGCAATATTACCATCAACTTCTACCCAGCATCCGTCTTTGTGATAATAAATACCGTTTTTTACTTTAAAAATAAATTTATCATAAATATATTCTTTATAATCCATTTTTTATCCTCCATAATTAAACAACATTTTATTAAATTATATTTATATATTACTATATGTCAATATATATCTGCAGATAATTAACTAAAAAATGATATAATTTGTTTTTTTTAAACTATTGAATCAAATTACAAAGTTACCAGTGAGAACTAATTAGTTATTGGTGATTAATTTGGTTTTTTGTAAATTTTTTAGTTTTACAAGCTCAAAATTTTATAATTTTTTAAACTTTAGTGAATTGTTCACCATAAATTAATTAAATTATATCGTGCCAGGGTTTTTTTCATCCAGACTATATATTTTTTCCCTTTCCTTTTTGGAAATAATAAAATAAATTGCATAAGCAATTATTATAATACCCGGAATATCAATTAAAAGTCTTGTAACAGCAAATTTTATTCCCATCGCAGACATCTCGAAAAGAAACATCGGAATTTTAGTGGTTGACCATGCACCAATAAATATTAAAACATTTGAAAATTTAGCACCTTTCTTCATTAAAACAGCAGCTACAGGAAATGCTGCATACAATGGCCCCGCAGCAACAGAACCAAGAACAAATACAATTATTATTCCTTTAATACCGGAGCCCTCTCCAACATATTTCATCATTTTTTCCTTTGAAACCCATACATCAAGAAGCCCCAGCAATACAAATATTGGTGGAAGAACTAATGCCATTTCCTTTAAGCTAAATCCTAAAGTATAAACTGTCTTAATACCCAAATTCACATTAAAAATAAAAACAATTCCAAGAATAACCAGGGTTATTATAAAAAATAAATATTTTTTAAAAATTTTCATAATTTAACCCACTACCTTCCCGATTACAAAAGCTACTAAAAAAGAAAATAAAAATGCCAGAATGTTTCTTATTATTGTTACTTTTTTCCCGAAATATTTAATTTCCAGAGGAATAGTAATTACTCCCACCATCATGAGTGTTGATATGAATGCGCCAATCTGCATATAACCTGCACCGCCATTTAACAAAAGTGCTGCTGTAGGAAATGCAATAAATCCAGGAATTAAAGCAACTGAACCTATAACTGCAAGAATTAAAACTCCCAGAAAACCGGAGTTTTTACCAATAAGTTTTGCAATTAATTGCGGGTCCAGTACTGCAATTAAGATTCCTACAATAATAATTATTCCAAGAAGCATGGGCAGTATGTTTTCAAAAGACTTCCATGCTTTCAAAAGAGCCGTCTTTGTTTTTTTCTTATCCTTAACAAATGAAAATATAAGAAAACTAATTGCTATTAAATATAATGCTCCATTAAATATATAGTCTCCCAAAATACCTCCCTTTTAATAAAGTCCAATAATATTTAATTGCTCAAATTATTAATTTTTTAGATAATTTTAAAATAATTTTTCATTATATTGTTATATTTAAATATGTCAATATAATATTTTTTATGGAAATTTATTATGTGACCTTAATATGATTAACTCTGATTATTTGCGCAGAAATTTTATTTATAAACAGGTATTATATCGTTCAATGAAAACCTCAAAAATTTTCTTTCGCTTTAATATATTTTCCGCCCATTTTGAAAGCATCTTTCTTCCATCAGGTGTTATTGAATAAATTTTTTTGGCTGGTCCTATTTTTTCAGTATCCCATTTTGGTGTTATCAACTTTTCAGACTCTAAAATTTTCAAGGTTCTATATATTGCACCCGGGTCAAAATTTGCCTCTGTAAAACCAAGCTCTGCGTATCTTTCAGTAAGCTTGTAACCATGAGAGCTTTTTTCAGCTAAAAGCAAAAGAAGAGCAGGTATTAAAAACCTGCTCATTCTTCCTCTTTTACAGGAACATCTTGAAATATTTTCATTATTATCTTCACACATAGATTTCCTCAAACTGAAATGTTTCCGCAATTACTATACGGTTTTATTGCTTGCTAT
>JAPLCN010000150.1 GCA_026392215.1 Actinomycetota bacterium
TCCGTTGTCTTTAAGAACCACAGAAACCACATCAGTTGAGATCCAGTTTTTTTCGCTGGGATAGCCTGTTTCCGGATAAACCTGATACTTATATACTATTCCCTCATCAGGAAGCTTCATTAATCTCAGGGCAATTTTTTTCTGTATATCGCTTAGCTCAAAAGCATTTTTATCGCTGGCAAGTGTTGTTTGAGTTGTGCCGCTTTCTGCAGCTGCACTGTTTGAATTTTTCGTGTTGCCGGTTTGGGATGATAAATTCTGGTTATTATTGGCGCTGTTTGCAGCATTTGCCGCGTTAATATCAACTGAAGTTGTTTCCTTTCCTATTGTTATTTCTGAAATAGGCAGGATTGCTTTAGATTTGAACAAAATCTTTGGAAGTTCAAATTTTATTTCTCTGTAATATGTTTTTAAAGTCCAGAACTGCAGGGCTGCAATGGCAACAAAGCAAATTATTAGAAGATTGTACCTTACTTTCCTTCTGCTTTGCGTCTTTTTCGTTTTAGTATTCATGGACAATTATATTAGCTTAAAATCTAAATTAAATAAAGTTCACTTTGACTTTGACTTTTAAAAGTATTGCTGTTATATATTTAACTTATTGTAGTTATAATAAACAGATTTCAGATATTTTTTAAAGGAAATTCTTAAATTTTTAAAAAGGAATTTTGATTAAAAATAAAAAATTTTAAGAATTTTCATTTTTGTTTTTAAGAACAAACAGAAAGCCAGTAAAGGTTTTAAGGGTTTAATTGATCTTGGAAAAAGAAAAAGAAATATTAACAGGAAATGAAGCGATTGCAAGAGGCGCATACGAAGCAGGCGTAAAGGTTGCAACGGCTTACCCGGGGACTCCTTCAACAGAAATTCTTGAGAATATTTCTAAATATAAAAGCATTTACAGCCAATGGTCTGTCAATGAAAAAGTTGCCATGGAAGTAGCAGCAGGTGCAAGTATTGTCGGCGCAAGAGCGCTGGTAGCTATGAAACATGTCGGTTTGAATGTAGCGGCAGATCCCTTCATGACACTGGCTTATACCGGTGTTAATGGGGGGCTTGTCGTAATAACAGCGGATGATCCCGGAATGCACAGCTCTCAAAATGAACAGGATAACAGGTACTACTCAAAAATGGCAAAGATTCCGATGCTTGAGCCTTCCGACAGCCAGGAGTGTAAGGATTTCCTTAAAGCGTCTTATGAAATAAGCGAAAAGTTTGACATCCCTGTCCTTTTAAGAACAACAACAAGAATTTCTCATTCAAGGTCAGTTGTTGGTTTTAAAGAAGTGATTGCAGGAAATGAAAACACACCATATATAAAAAATTCAGCAAAATATGTAATGATTCCTGCTTATGCTCAAATAAGGCATAAGGATCTGCTTGCAAGATGGGAGAAGCTGAAAGATTATTCCAGCAGCAGCCCTTTAAACAGGATTGTTCTGCCGGGGAGGGGCATAGATAAATCAGATAAAATAATAAAAAATTTTAACAGCATAGGGATAATTGCTTCCGGCGCATGCTACCAATTTGCAAAAGAAGCTTTTCCGGATGTTTCAATTCTGAAGCTGGGAATGCCCAGCCCCCTGCCAGAAGCCTTAATAAGGAATTTTTTAAAAGATAAGAATGTGGCAATTATTGTTGAGGAGCTTGCGCCTTTCATTCAGGAACAGGTGCAGAGCCTTGACCTTAATATTGAGATTATCGGAAAGGAATTCTTTCCTGAAGATGGCGAGTTTAATACAATGATAGTGAAAGCTCTCTACAGGAAATTTGAAAATATTGGTTACTTTGAAAACGGATATAAAAAAGTCGTTGAAAACATAGATAACGGGAGAATCTCATCGCTTATAGGCATGTATAAAGAAAAAGCCGTTATTGATAATTTTATCGTGGAAAATAAGAATATTAATGAAATAAAAAAAATAATAAGCGAAATTCCCCCGAGACCGCCTGTTTTATGTGCAGGTTGCTCCCACAGGGCTGTTTTCAATACTTTAAAGAAGCTTAAATTAATGGTTATGGGTGATATAGGATGCTATGCGCTGGCAGTTCTCCCGCCTTTAAATACTCTGGACACCACGCTTTGTATGGGTGCAGGCATAGGCCAGGCTTTAGGGGTTGAAAAATCAGATCCCGGATATAAGGGCAAGGTTGTTTCTGTAATCGGAGATTCAACATTTTTTCATTCCGGGATAACCTCATTGATAGATAATGTTTTTAATAAGGGAACAGGCCTCATACTTATTCTTGATAACAGGATTACTGCAATGACTGGCCTTCAGACTAATCCTGGAATAGGCAGAACATTGATGGGGGACAGCACAACAAAAGTTATGCCGGAAAATATAGCAGCTGCAGTGGGAGTAAAAAATGTAAGAGTCGTTAATCCATATAATATAAAGGCGCTTGAAAAAGCAATAAAGGAGGAGCTTGCCAGAGATGAGCTTTCAGTTATTGTTTGCAGGCAGGAATGCGTTTTAATAAATAAGAATAAAAATAATGTCAAGTATCATATCAATCAGGAAACCTGTAAAAAATGCGGGCTTTGCATTAAATTCGGATGTCCTGCAATAGAAAACAAAGATGAAAATTATGCAATAAACAAGTTTATGTGCAACAGCTGCGGGGTTTGTGCAGAAATATGCCCATGCAAATCAATCACTCAAAAAGAAAATGGATAGTATTAATAATAATGCAGATAACAAATATTTATCGGCATATGAAAATAAAATAAAAAACGGGGGGATTATTTCTGTTTTGTTTTCAGGCGTTGGCGGGCAGGGGATCCTTCTTGCAACTTCAATAATGGCACATGCCTGCCTTTATGACGGTTATGATGTAAAGGTAACTGAAGTTCATGGCATGGCGCAGAGAGGCGGCAGCGTAGTGGGAAGCGTCAGGTTTGGAAAACAGGTTTTTTCTCCGATAATTTCAAGGGCAGACATTATAGTTTCTTTGGAGAAGCTTGAATCTTTAAGATATATTGACAAGTTGGAAAATAACGGCATTATTATAATAAATGATTATGAGGTTTTGCCGATATCTGTTTTTGGCGGAGATTATACTTACCCTCATGAAATAAGCGAAAAAATTAAGAATTTTACAAGCAGTTATTTTATTGTCAAAGCTTTTGAAACAGCGCAGCAAATAGGTTCAACCAAGACAATGAATGTGATTTTAATTGGAGCTTTATCTAATTTTTTACCGGTAAAAGCAAAAAGCTGGATCAGATCAATAGAAAAAGTGGTTCCAAAAAAAATACTGGATCTTAATTTAAAAGCTTTTGAAATTGGAAAAAATTTTAAAAATTAATTTTAAGGAGGTCATATGCCAATAAAACAACTTACAGTTTTTTTGGAAAACAAGCTGGGAAGGCTTGCTGAAGTTGCAAGAATTTTAAAAAGAGAAAATATTAATCTTCAGGGATTTTCAACCACAGAAGCAAGAGATTATGGAATACTTAGAATTGTTGTTTCAGATTCGGATAAGGCAAGAGAAGCATTAAAAAAAGCAGGTTTTACAACTCATGTTGCGGATGCAATATGTGTTGGAGTTGAAGACAGACCGGGAGAGCTGCTTCAAATTCTTGATACACTAACAGAGCAAAAAGTAAATATTGATTATATTTATGTGATTGCAGGGACGAGGATAGTATTAAGCGTGCCGGATATTGAAAAAGCAGAAAAAATTTTAGTTGAAAAAGGTTTCAGAGTTTGCCAGTAAGTTAAAAATAAAGAATTCCTATTAATAATGCAGGAGGTTTAAAATATCAGGTTTGCATCAATATCTGAATTGCTTGCCTGGATTTACTGCATAGCAAGCACATTGTTTTGTGTAATTTATGGAATCTTAAGATGGAATAATAAATTAATTTAACCTTCTCAAATAATTGCTGAAGTTAAACTAAGCAAGGTTGTATTATTATATATTTATAGTTTATATGTCAGAAGAGGAATCTAAATGGATTTAGAGTTTTGGAATGAAAATGTTGAACTTATGAAGCGTGAAGAGCTTGACAAGCTTCAGCTTGAAAGGCTTAAAAATACTTTAATAAATGTTTATGAAAATGTGCCTTTTTATAAGAAAAGACTTGATGACTGCGGTGTTAATCCATACAAATTTTCCAGCTTTGAAGAAATGGGGAAAATTCCTTTTACAACAAAGGAAGATTTAAGGTTAAATTATCCTTTTAAAATGTTTGCAAGACCATTAGATAAGATCATAAGGATCCATTCTTCTTCAGGAACAACAGGTAATCCCACAGTTGTTGCTTATACAAAAGAAGATATTGCAATGTGGGGAGATGCAATAGCAAGGCAGCTCTTTGCACTTGGGTTGCGGAGCGGGGATGCCATACAAAACAGTTATGGATACGGACTGTTTACAGGAGGCCTTGGTTTGCATTATGGGATAGAAACACTTGGCGCTATTGCACTTCCTGTATCTGGTGGAAATACTGAAAGGCAAATCAAAATAATGCAGGATTTTAAACCGGCAGCAATTTGCTGTACGCCTTCCTATGCATTATATATTGCTGAAGTAGGCAAAGAAATGGGAGTTGATTTTAGCGGGCTTTCTATGAAAGCAGGAATATTCGGAGCAGAACCATGGACAGATGTAATGAGAATGGAAATTGAACAAAGGCTTAAGATTGATGCATATGATATTTATGGGCTTAGTGAAGTTATGGGTCCGGGAATTGCATGCGAATGCACCTTTAAAAACGGGCTTCATATTTCTGAAGATAACTTTATTGCAGAAATTATAGACTCTAAAACGCAAAAAAGAGTTCCAAAAGGAAAAATAGGGGAACTGGTTTTTACAACCATAACCAAAGAAGGTATGCCTGTAATCAGATACAGAACGAAGGATTTAACTAATATAAACTATGATGTTTGCCAATGCGGAAGAACACATGCCAGGATGGCAAAAACGATAGGCCGTTCTGATGATATGCTCATAATAAGGGGAGTAAATGTATTCCCATCACAAATCGAAGAAGTATTGATGAAGATCAAGGGAATAGAACCACATTACCTTATAGTAGTCGATAGAAGAAATTACCTTGATTATATCGATGTATGGGTTGAAGTATCCGAGGATATATTTTCAGAAAAAATGAACACACTTGAAGAATTTGAATCTTCAATTGAACATAAACTTTATTCTGCAATTGGTATTAATATTGGCGTTAAATTAAAAGAGCCTAAAACAATCAAAAGAAGTGAAGGTAAAGCTAGAAGGGTTGTTGATATGAGGAAAGGAGAAAAACCTTAAAATGACTGCAAATGAAAAATTCTGGGACGCTGAAATTACTACAGCAAAACGGGGTAAAATAAAAGAAATCCAGCTTGAAAGATTAAAGAAAACTGTAAATCATTGCTATAAGAGCAATGATTTTTATAAAAAAAGACTTGACAGCGCTGGCGTAGATCCGGATAAGATTAATTCTCTTGAAGATATTGAAAAGATTCCTTTTACTACAAAAGATGATTTAAGGGACAATTATCCATTTGGATTATTTTGCACACCACAGTCTGAAGTCGTTCGGGTTCATGCATCATCCGGGACAACAGGGAATCCTACAGTTGTAGGATATACAAAAAATGATCTGGATATGTGGGCTGAAAATCTTGCAAGAATAATGTATGACGCTGGAGTAAGAAAAGAAGATGTAATTCAGATAAGCCATGGATTTGGCTTATTTACAGGAGGTTTTGGCTTTTTATATGCCGGAGAAAAGATAGGCAGCCTTGTTATACCGATTTCAGGCGGTGTAACTGAAAGACAGTTAAAAGTAATGAAAGATTATAAATCTACAGTTATTGCATGCACTCCCTCGTATTGTTTGTATATGGCAGAAGTTGCAGAAAATATTGGAATAAAATTTGAAGATTTGAATTTAAAGTTAGGATTTTTAGGCGGTGAGCCCTGGACTGATTCAATGAAAGATGAGATTGAAAAAAGGCTTAAGATGAAAGCACTTAACAGCTATGGATTAAGTGAAGTAATGGGGCCGGGCGTTTCATGTGAGTGTCTTGAGCAAAACGGGCTTCATATAAATGAGGATTATTTTATAGCAGAGATTATAAATCCTGATACAGAGAAAGTATTAAAAAACGGTGAGAAAGGCGAGCTTGTTTTTACTTCTCTCACAAAAGAAGCTTTTCCGGTACTTCGTTACAGGACAAAAGACATTTCTTATTTAATTGATGAGCCATGTGCCTGCGGAAAGACATTTATAAAAATGGCAAAACCAATAGGACGTTCAGACGACATGCTTATAATCCGCGGGGTAAACATATTTCCTTCACAAATTGAAGAAGTTTTAATGAAAGTAAAAGACCTTGAACCTCATTATTTAATTGTAATTGATAGAGTAAATTACATGGATAAAATTGAAGTTTGGGTTGAGGTTTCTGAAAAAATATTCCATGAAAAGATTATGGACCTTGAGTTTTTTGAAAAATCAATAGAAGATCGTCTTTATTCATCAATAGGGATCAGGATAAAAGTAAGCCTGAAGGAACCAAAAACTATTGAAAGAAGCGAAGGCAAAGCAAGAAGAGTCTGGGACAAAAGGAAAGCATAATAATAATTTGGAAAACAAAGACAGAATAATTAAGGAAGTTAATAAGATTATCTCTGAAGAGCTGCTGTTCCTTAACGGGCATTATGATTATAATTTGAATCAGTATTATCACCGTGAGTTAATTTATGGCTCCTGTTTTCTGGCTTTCTTTAATCTTGAAGAGGTAAAAAATTTTTCTCTTCACCAGTCAATTTGTTTAAATAACTATTCCAGCGATAAAAAAGATAAAAATCTCATTACAGCCGATACCTGGAAAATTTTAAACCTTATTGCAGGCCTTGAGCTTCTTGGAATCGGTATAAATGTTCATGGAACTGCTGAAAATA
Source organism: Actinomycetota bacterium (assembly GCA_026392215.1). Lineage (GTDB taxonomy): Bacteria > Actinomycetota > Humimicrobiia > Humimicrobiales > Humimicrobiaceae > JAMDDL01. Next base: position 6,919 of record JAPLCN010000150.1, read on the forward strand.
TTATTAAAAATATCTATTCCGAAAAAGAAAATTTAATTGAGAATATTGATAAAAATTATACTCTAGGACTTTTATTCGGGGATATTTTCTATTCAAGGGCTGTAATATATCTTATAAATTATGATGATTTTTTTGTATTTGAGGATATTCTGAACTCACTTCTTCAACTTCATTATTCACGTCTGACGATGCATCAGAAACTGATAAAATTTTCTGATGAAATTTCTGAAGGTAGAATTTTTTATAAGCTTAAGGAAAATATTGCCGAAATTAAAAATTTAAATGCGCTTTTAAAATCAGCTTTTTTAATAGGTTTAGGCGCTTCTGATTTTAAGCTTGATTTTAACAATTACGCTATAAACTTAAGAATAATAGATGACCTGGTTTTATTTAAAACTTACTCTGATATGGAAAACTATTTAAAGGAAATACCTGCAGAAATTAAAAATAGCGGCAGGGATGAATATTTAAGCCTTATACGGTCAAAGAAAGAAAGCCTTATGAGCAGAATTGATAAGGATATCTATCTGATAAAACCTCTATGGCTAAGAAACAATTTCAGCAATCTGGCAAAATTATTTTAAATATTATCTTAATAACAAATCTTTAAAAGCAGGATTTTATAAATGAAAACTGATTTGATTTTACTTCATGCGCCAAGTGTTTATGATTTTCGCCAAAAGAGCATCTTATATGGCCCCATGAGTGATTTGGTTCCTTCTTCTCCGATTTTTGAAATGTATCCCATAGGTTTTTTAACTATGGCAAACTATCTGGAAAAGCGCGGGCTTTCTGTCAGAATCATAAATATTGCATACATGATGATGGCAGATAAAAAATTTGATGCTGAAAAATTCATATGCAAACTGGAACCTTCAGCATTTGGAATTGATCTTCACTGGCTTCCTCACTGCCAGGGCTCAACTGAACTGGCTAAAATTGTAAAAAAATACCATCCTGAAATACCTGTTATTTTCGGGGGGTTTACCTCTTCATTTTTTTATAAGGAGCTTATAGAATTTGAACAGGTTGACTTTATTATAAGAGGTGACTCTGCAGAAGAACCGCTTTATCAATTGGTAAAAACCCTTAAAACAAAAGAAGGAAATTTTAAAGAAATTCCTAACCTTGTCTGGAAAGAGCAGGGCAGATCAGTTGCCAATCCAATAAAGTGCATCTCAACTGACTTAAATGAAATAGATTTTGATTACAGGATCATGTTTCGCCAGGTTATGAGATATAAGGACCTTAAGGGCCTTGTTCCATTTAAAGGCTGGCTTAATTATCCTGTAACAACAATCCCGATTGTCCGGGGATGCACCAGGAACTGCTCCGGATGTGGAGGCTCGAGGTTTGCCTTTAAAGTTTTTGGATGCCGGAGAAAGCCGGCATTCAGAGATCCCGAAAAGCTTGTAGATGAAATACTGGTAATGCAAAAATATATTAACGCACCCGTCTTTATACTTGGAGATATAATGCAAGGCGGCAAAAATTACCTTGAAGCTTTTTTTAAAAGCGCAAAAAGGTTAAGGAGAGACATTCAGATATTCTTTGAATTTTTTGAACCGCCGCCAAAATGGTTTTATGATGAAATTAACAAAATATTTTATAATGTGTGCTATGAAATTTCTCCTGATTCACATGATGAAAACATAAGGCTTAAGATGGGCAAGTCCTTTACTAACAGAGAGCTTCTTGACAGTATAAAATATTCTCTTAAATCCGGCGCAAAAAGATATGATTTGTATTTTATGACCGGGCTTCCACTGCAGACAAAAAAATCAATCCTTGATACAGTAAAGTTTTGCGAAGAATTTTATAAGGAAATAAACTGGGACAAGCGGTTTATGCCATTTATTTCTCCGATGGCACCTTTTATTGACCCGGCAAGCAGGGCATTTATGAATCCTGATGAGTTTGGTTACACGCTTACCCGAAAAACCTTAAAAGACCATATTGAAGCAATAACTATGCCATCATGGAAATACATATTAAATTATGAAAGCAAATATATTTCAAGAGATGAGCTTGTTAATTCTACTTACGAAGCAGCTTCAGGGCTTCAGGGTTAAACAAATTAAAAGGCAAAGCCGGCGGAATAAGCGAAAAAGTTATGATAGACAATGAGGAAAGAATAAAAACTGCGATAGAGATAATGCAGGAAATAGATAAGATTGTTTTAATTGAGGATTCTGGAAAAAGAGATTATGAACTGAAGAAACTAAAAGATAAAACTTTTGAGTACAGCCAGTCAACAGTATGTGAAAAAAGCGAGCTAGAATTTCCCTTAACCAATAAAAGCTTTAAATGGTTTTCAATAGCAAAAATGGTTTTGTTCCCGAAGCTTTAAAAAGTTTTATCTTAAAAGGCCTGATATATTAATCAGGCTGCTTATTTTTTTATGTTTTTTTGTCTAAAATATTTTGTTTTTAATTAAAGTATTTGGACAGAATTTATATTTATATAAATTTATTAATCATTATCTGTAAATACAACTTATAAAAATGTTTGAAAATTTTAAAAAATCTCTTTTTTTAAAAAATGACCTGGAAGAACTCGAAAATTATATTAAGGGGTTTGTATCAGATTTTGACGGCATTTTACAGGAAGCCTTGTCAAATACTTTACTTGCAGGCGGAAAGAGAATAAGGCCGGCACTTTTCTTAATTTGCGCAAAAAATGAGGAATATGATGTTAAATATCTTATTCCTGCTGCTGCTGCTATAGAGTTTCTGCACACAGCCTCTCTGATACATGACGATATTATAGATAAATCCCTGCTTAGAAGAGGCAGAAAAACAATCCATAATATTTATGATAAGGATACTGCAAGGTATGTGGGTGATTATTTATTTACTTATTCCTTTTTTCTTTTAAACACTTACCGTAATAGCAAAATTCTAAGAGAAATGTCTGATACATCACAGCTTCTTGTAATAGGGGAATTTGATCAGATTAAAACGAAAAAGATTCTTGACCAGAGCGAAGCAACCTATATAGAAAAAATTAACGAAAAGACTTCATCTCTGTTTAAATTAAGCTGCGTTCTTGGCGGGATATTATCAGGCTCTAGCGATGATGACATTGAGAATTTAAGAAAATTTGGCGGTTATTTAGGTATTGCATTCCAGATAAATGATGATTTGATTGATATCAACATTAACAAACCTAAAGAAAAACTGGATAAACCTATAGGAAACGATATAAGGCAGGGCAATGTTACATTGCCGCTGATATATGCATTAAAGAATAAAAATTTTAAAGAAAAAATTGAAAGCCTAATTGATAATAGCGAAGCAATCGATGATGACAGAGCAAAGCGGATAATAAGCATGATTTATGAAACGGATGCAATCAAATTATCAAGGCAGAAAATTTATTTTTATTTAAAAGAAGCCAAAAAAGTTATAAAACTGATAAATTGCCCTGGCAGGAAAAACGGACTGATTGAAATTTGTGACTTATTATTAAATTCTATTGAAAAAACAAAGTAAAATTAATGAATTTCTATCTAAAAACTTTTTTAGAAGTAATTTCTGTCACTATTCCCATATTTTCAATAATAGCCATCGGGTATTTGTTCAGAAGAAAAGAAATAATCAAAGAAACTGCAGTACCGGCTTTAAATAAAATTGCTTATTATCTGGGCCTTACGACTCTGGTTTTTGTCAGCATTGTTAAATATGATTTAAAAGAAATATTTAATATAGGCATTGTTAAAACTCTTTATCTCACTTTTGCAATCTTTATAGTGGTTGTCTTTTTTAGTGTTTATTTTTTAAAAATAAGTAAAAAAACAAAAGGTGCAGTGGCAATATCCAGCTTCCGCTGCAATATGGCTTTTATTGGCATTCCAATCATAGTTTCTGCTTTTGGAGATGTTGCAGCTGCTAAAGCCGCTATAATTATCGGATTTATGACTCCGGTTAATATTATTTTTGCAATAATATTTTTAAAAGTGCTGGGAGGAGAAGAAAAAAAGAAAAATTATGGCAGGTTACTGCTGGATTTCATAAAAGACCCCCTGTTAATTGCATCAATTCTCGGGATACTGATTTCTTATTTCAGAATTGTTATTCCGAAACCGGTAATGGATCTTTTAAATATCCTCGCCGGGCTTGCAATCCCTCTTGCTCTTTTAACAATCGGCGCTTCATTTAACTTTTCACATGTTAAAAAGAATTTAAAATTATTAATTCCTGCTTCAGTTTTAAAATTAATTATTGAGCCTGCGATTGCTTTTTTTATTGGCAGGTATCTTTTTAATATCGGAGCTGTTGATACAAGCATAACAGTTATACTATTTGCAATGCCTCTGGCTGTTGCAGCATATATCATGGGAAAAGAGTATGATTCTGACTCTGATTTCATATCTTCTTCTTTGATTTTATCAACAGTTTCCTCTGCATTCACCCTGACTTTATGGCTGTTTTTCATGAAGATTATTTTTAAATAGGG
>JAPLCN010000021.1 GCA_026392215.1 Actinomycetota bacterium
ATTATAGATATTTATAGCGATGGCAGTATTAATTGTATTGGTGGCAATAAGCAATTATAGATAATGTTATTATATTAAAGGACATTAAAATAGGTATTTTATTTTATAAACTTTTTATTATCTATTTTAAAATAGCCAAATGAAAAAAATTTTAAAAATTTTAAAAGCACTTTCTGAAGAGCACAGGCTCAGGATAGTTAATCTGCTTATCCACGAGAAAAGCTTGTGTGTATGTGAAATCACAAAGATTATAGGACTTTCTCAACCAACGATCTCTCTTAATTTAAAAAAACTTGAGGAAGCAGAAATAGTAGAACACAGTAAAAAAGGTTTATGGGTTTATTATGATTTCAACAGCAATATTGATAAAGAAATTGAATTGGTTATTATGTCAATCCTTAATAAAATTAAAAATGATAAAATAATTAAAAATGATATTTTAAAATTGATAAAATAAAAATGGATGTCATATGTATTAAATAATACATTGGCTATAATAAATATACTAAGCAATTTTAAAAACATGAAAGAAAGAATAAGAAATAAAACCGTTTTAATTTTAACACCGGTTGAGTATTTTCAATTAAAAGAAGTCCTGATAGACGAGGATAAGGATAAAGCTCTATTATTTGTTAAAGAAGTTTTAGGTAAAAAAATAAAAGAAATTGAGAAACTTGGTTGTGTTCCTGTATTCGAAGCAAGTTACAAGCCCGGGCAGAAGGACTAATCAAATGCCCTTGAACAAATATTATATTTAAGAGGATTTCAAATGAATGATAAGACAAAGGAGTTAATAGCAATTGGGGCAGCAGTTGCTGGAAACTGCATCCCATGCCTTCAATGGCATTATAAAAAATGTATTGAATTGAGGATACCCAAAGACGAAATAAAGTCTGCTATTGCAGTAGCAAAAATAGTAAAAGACGTGCCGATTAAAAAAATAAGTGAGTTAACTGAGAAACTTTTATCATCTGAAAATTAAAATTTATAAAACATTAATTATAGGAAAGAATTATTACAGACAGTATAGCAGAATTATTTAAATTTTTAAGATTTAAGTCTTGTACAGTTTTAAGGTAAGAGATCATATAAAAATCAGAATACAAAATTTTATTAAAGATCTATAATCTAAAGACCTTTTGGCTTATTTTTAGCCTTTAGCTTATTAAGCAATTCTTTAGCTCTTTTTAGTGCAATTTTTTCTTTTTCATCTTCAGGCTCTGCCCATGGCATGGTAACATGCCATGTTATTTTTCCACTTAATGGTTCTTCAGGATATGCTCCAATATCATATAAGTTATAACCTCTAAACTTGACAGGTTTTTCCTGATAGCAGGACCATACAGCTTTTCTTATAACTTCAGGGTCACCTTCAAACTGAAGATCAATTAGAGCAATTTGCTTTCTAAATCTTTCAACAAATTCAACCGGAATATTAAATAGATATGGATGCGGAGCTTTAACTCCAATTATTCTTTTTTTACTGTCTATGCCGTTTTGCATTAGTGCTTTAAGCGCCTCCCCAGTTAAATGGCCTGCAGATTCGGGCCCACCTAAAATCAAATATCTTATATTAGGATTTGCTACAATATTACATATAATTTTCTCAAATCCAATATTTTCAGTTTGCACCGTTCCTGATAGTGCCGCACCACTTTCAGCCCCGACTCTAACAAGATTTGTAAGTTCTAAAGGTATTTTATCTGCTTCACAATTTAAAATTATTGCTAAAGCAACAGGAGAGGCATCATTTCCTCTAATATATCTTCCTTCTTCAGGTGGATAATCAGGATGTGGTTTTACTTTGAGCATATTCTTTATAAAATTTTAATATTAATTTCCTAAATTGTATATCAAAAAGACATGAGAAAACTACTTAAAATAAAAAATTATTAAATATTTATTCTTGGACCTTTATTAGTAAACTTAATCTTTAGTTTTTCCTGTTCACCTCTCCTTATCCTTTTTAACCATTCAGTACAATATTCAAACGATTGTGATTCATCTAAATCAAAACCATATTTTTTTATAAAATTTAAAGCAGATTTTTTATCTTTATCTAGAACAATAGCTTCTAGCTCTAATCTCTCATTAGCTTTGAGACTAAAATTAAAAGGATAATTTAAATTTTTATTTTTGTTGTTCAAAATTTAATATTTTTTTATTAGTACTAATCTTTATTTATTAAATCTGGCCAAAACCTGCAAGTTTAAATTTTGCCTGATTGAAATCAGAATTTTTAAGCTTTTTTTCTTATCATTACTTATTTTAAAACTTCTTCTATCTCTTTAACTGAAGGAATTTTACCTGAAAATTTTACGACCCCATTACAGCAAGTGCTGGAGTTGACATAACACCAAAATCAGTAATTTCATTTACATCAGTTATTTTTTCCACTTCAGCATCTAACCCTAAGTTTTTAATTGCCTCTTTTGCATTTGCTTCAGCTTGCTTACACTTGGGACAACCTATGCCAAGAATTTCAATTTTCATTTTTACCTCCATTGTTTATATTAATTAATAATCAAATAAATAATTAATTCTTGCTGAATAATTGAGCATTTTTTATTATTTATTCAACTGGGAAATATTTTCCCAATTAAAAATATTTACATAGAATAACTAATATATTTCAGATACTTTTTTCTATGACGCAACAGGTATTGCTGCTTCTCCGTCTTCTTTAGGAACGTATTCTTCCTCCCATACTTTATCTGCAATTTCCTTATAATCACCGGCATACTTATCCAGTGGTTTTGCAAGACAGCCAATTATTGTTTCTGCACCGTCATGTGTGGGATTGGCACCTGTTTCAGCAACTATATCCCTCAAAACATGGGGATTATCTATTATGCAGCATGGTCTTAAATGATTTTCTGTATAAGGCTGTCTTTTCCTAAATCCCATAAAGAAATCTGAAGTCAGAACATCCACCAGGCTCTTTTCTTTTATATTATCAGTAGCAAAGTGGATAAAAACACATGGCTCGACATCACCATTTACGTTAACATGTAAATAATTTTTCCCTCCGGCCATACATCCGTTTACAAGAGGACCATCATTCCAAAAATCAACTACTATTAATTTCTTATTCTTTCTTATTTCTAAAATTTTTTCTCTTCTATAGTTTCTTTGTTCCGGAGTTGGCATTAGTTCCATATCAGGTTCCTTGCCTATTGGGATATAATTGAAGTACCATCCTATAAATGCTCCCTTTTCTATGAGTAAATCAACAAATTCATCACTAACAATCAATTCATTATTATCTCTGGTCGCAGTTACGGAAAATCCAAAGAGCACACCATTATCCTTCAGTACATCCATTGCCTTCATAATTCTTGACCATGCACCATTACCCCTTCTTTTGTCAGTTTCTTTCTCAAATCCTTCTATACTGATACAGGGAACTGCATTCCCCAGCCCTGCAAGTCTTTTTGCAACTTTATCGTCTATTAACTGACCGTTTGTGTAGATCTGGAAAAATGAATTATTATGCCTTTCTAGAAAGTCGTACAATTTATTCCAGCAGAACGGTTCTCCACCGGTTATGACAAAAAAGTAAAGCCCTATATCATTTGCTTCGTCTATTACTCTGTTGCAAACATCATATGGAAGATCATTTTTTTTAGAATACTCCCATGCATAACATCCATAGCACTTTAAATTGCATCTCATAGTGGGACTTATTACTAAAAGATTAGGAGGATTAAAACCGTATCTCTTAGCGAAAGCAATCCTTTTAGGTTGTCCCTGTATCATTGCGTTGTTTATCAGATTCATAACTATTTTTTCTCTTACTTGAGGAGATACTCTTGAAGCCACATTCTTTAGGTTTATAAGCAAGTTCTCTAGAAAATCTCTTTCTTCTTTCTTTTTGAGCTTGTATACCCGGCCTTTAATCAGAGAAAGCCATCTCTCGTCAGAAATTTTAGGAAGTACCTTGATTACACCCTTTATAGCTGTTTTTGTGGTGTATAACTTCACTCTTTCTTTTAATGTCATTTCATTTACCCTTTTATAAATTAATAAATAATTTTATAAGCTAACCTATATATTAATTAACGTTTTAAGAGTTTTCATAATAAATTATAGTAGTATTTTTTTAAAAAATAATAAGCCTGCCTTGGCAGGCTCTTTATTAACATTTGGTACATTTTTTTAAATAAGAAACGATGTCATTTAAATTAGCAGTGGCTAAAGCTACTGCTGAATCAGCAGCACCATAATATATTAAAAGTTCATTTGTTTTTTTATCAATAACTGCACCACAAGGAAAAACAACATCATCTACATCACCCACTCTTTCGTAACTCTCTTTTGGTCCAAAAACCCAATCTACACTTCGACAGATTACTTTGAGAGTTTCTAAATCTAACAAAGCTAGTCCCACTCGATAAATAGTACCGGAGGCAGTATTTCTTACCCCATGGTAAATAACTAACCAACCATCTGGCGTCTCAATAGGTGGGGGGCCTAACCCAACTCTATCAGAATCCCAGGATCTATGTCTGGTAGGAATCATTATTCTATCTTTCCCCCAGAAATCCAAATCTCTGGAGAAAGAAACCCAAATATCAGCTCTTCCTTCAACAATTGGTCTGTTTATAAGGGCGTAATATCCCTTGAAAGTTTTAGGAAACAATGAAGCATCTTTATTGGGAGGTATTAATTTCCGTCCTAAGCGTTGGAAATTTAAAAAATCTTTAGTTGATATCAGAGAAATACCAGGGGGTTCTCCGGTCACTTCATCAAAGAAGGAAATACAAGTAATTACATATTCTTGCCGGTCTTCTAACCAAACAATTCTGGGATCTTCTAATCCAAATATAGCTTCGCCAAATTCTTGTTCTGCTATCAATGTTGGTACAGAATTTATCTGCCAATTTGTTTTCCCATCTTTACTTTTTGCAATAGTTAAATGGGAATACCCTTGTCTATCTTCGGCTCGAACCAAAAGCAATATCTCATCATTAAATTTTATTGCACCGGGATTAAAGACGGCTCCTACTTTGTAAGGCCAATTTTCCGAAGTTAAAATCGGATTTCCTTTATACCGTTTAAAAAGTTCTTTAAAATTTTTGCTATTCATTTTCTTTTTATAATAACTTAAGTTTCTCTTGGAAAAATCATCTTCTGTATATAATGTATCCGCAAGAAGCATTTCGCTCCTTTTCACCTTTAACAGTAGACTCTTCTATATACCTATCTATTTATTTATTAATTAATTTTACATTAAAAGTTCATAGCTTTTATAATCCAGCCAATTATATTAAGACATTCTATGTAATTTAGAATATTATCTTTATCTAATTCTTTAATTCTTGTTCTACTCTTCAAAAAAAGTAATGCCGAGGCCTCCAATTCCCAGGTGGGAGCCTACTACTATACCTATTTTTACCCTAATTATTTGAGAAGGATTAAATCTTTCCTTAATATTTTGCTCCATATCATCTGCTTCTTTACTAGATGCCACATCTCCAATAGATACAGTAAGTTTTTTGCTGTCTTTAATCAGGCCTTCCATAGAATTTAATAATTCTTTTTTTTTTAGTTCCCATTTCCTGGAATTTTTATACAAGGCAACTTCCCCATCCTTTAGAGTAAGGATTGGTTTTACTTCTAATAAAGTTGCAAGCTTTCCTTTAATTTTATTAATCCGGCCGCCTTTTATTAAATTATCTAGTGATTTTGGTACAAAAAATGAATTTATTTTATTCCTAAAACTACTTAATTCTTTTATTATGTCTTCCTTTGTGCTACCTTCAGCTGCCATTTTTGCTGCTTTTAATGCCATAAAGCCGCAAGGCATATGGACTACTTCTGAATCCATAACTTCAATTTTTTCTTTTTCAAATTGCCTGGCAGCAAGTTCTGCAGAGTTAAGCGTGCCAGATAATTTCCTGGAAATATGTATGGATATAATTCCTTTACCCTGCTGAGTTAACTTACTGTAAATATTAATAAAATCACCAGGAGTTGGCTGTGCTGCTTTGGGCATCTCAGTTGAGCTTTCCATCATATTATAAAAATCATCTTCTTTAATATCTATTCCATCATCTAAGTAAGTCTTAGCACCAAATACAACAGATAAAGGCACAACACTAAGATCATATCCTTCATATATATTGCTTGGCAAATCAGAAGTGCTATCTGTAACAATTGCAATATTTCCCATAAATCATCCTTTTCAATTAAAAGTCAGTTAATTGATTTTTTGTATAAATAAAGTATCTTTTATTTACTAAATTCTTTGTTTTAATTTATCGATTTATTGTATTATTCTTTTTAAAAATTTTACCTCCACCAGGAATTTTACAATCATAATGAATTAAAAATCTTCTGTTTTGCCATATATTGCAATAACATCATCCTTTTTAATCAATGCTCCCATAATATAGGCAGTAATTACTATTACCGGAATGTTAATTGCAAGCCGGAGCAAGGCAAACTTAAATCCAAGCGCTGACATTTCATACAGCAGCATTGGAATCTTTGTAGTCGACCATGCACCAAGAAATATGATAATATTGAAGAATTTTACTTGCTTTTTCATAAAAATTATAGCAACAGGAAATGCTGCATAAAGAGGTCCTGCTGCAACTGTACCGAATAAAAATGCAAGAAGTATACCCTTAAACCCTGAACCTTCCCCCATAAGCTTAATCATAGTTTCTTTTTCAACCCATACATCTAAAAGCCCAATTAGGATAAATATTGGGGGCAGAACAAAAAGCATTTCCTTAAAGCTATATACTATTACATCTGTTGCCTTTAGGCCTTCGTCAAATTTGAAAATAAAAAGGATTCCAAGCAAAACAAGCGTGATTATAAAAAACAGGTATTGTTTTAAGAAGTTTTTTAAATTAAATGTTTTTTTCTTATTTTCTTTCATAAAATTATTTACTCCTAATTTTAATTATTTTATCTATAGCTAATATCCTTTGTTTGTATGATCTCTTACTTCCATATTCCAAGAATAAATCCAATTAAATAAGCTACTCCAATTGATAAAATATATGATATGGCATTTCTAATTATTGCAAATTTTTTATTGAAATATTTGATTTCCAATGGAAGAGTTACAATTCCTACCATCATAAGAGTTTGAACAAATACTGCAATTTGAATATAGCCTGCCCCACTATTTAAAAGAAGAGCAGCAGTTGAAAAAGCTACGACCCCTGGAAGTAAAGTTACAGATCCTACAACAGATGCCAGTAAAACACCAAAAGCTCCTGATTTTTCTCCAATTACTTTTTTAATTATATCTGTATTAAGAATAGCCAGCATAAGCCCTATAACAATAACTATACCAAGCAGCATAGGTAGTATATTTTTAAAAGAATTCCAGGCCTTGATGAGTACTTTTTTTGTTTTTTGCCTGCTTTTTACAAAAGAAATTATTAAAAATACTATGGCTATTAGATAAATTGCTCCATTAAAAATATAGTTTCCCATTTTCCTTTTATCTGATCCTTTCAATCTCTTTTACTTTTTTGCCTAAAACTTCCTTTACAAATAATTAAGCCTTATCTTTATCCTCATCTATCAGGACTTCTTTTAATTGAAAATACTCAACCGGTGTTAAAATTAAAACGGTTTTATTTCTTATTCTTTCTTTCATATCTTTAGATTTATAAATTACTGGTTAAGCACTTCATATCCAGCACTCTACAGCAGCTTTTTAAAAACTTCTTTCTTTTATGATAGTAAAACTTATAATCTACTAATCGCTTACAAGTCGTTTTGGATAATAGGGGCACTCTTCACCCGAACACTCATTATTTTCCAAGAAAAATCTACACTCAATCTTATCTAAAGGCAATGTGTAACCCTGTGAAGAGAGATACTTCACTGCATTTTTAATCCCGATGAGATTACTTCTTTTACAGCAGCGTCTTCGGAATTTGGAGATATCAATAAGGGTATCTGCAGCGACCGCTAGTATATTGCAACGCTCGTCATGCATTGGTGTAATTCTATTAATTATGCTTGCAACGATACCTATACTATGCGCCGCCCCCGAAATTCCCATAAAGCCACAAGAATGAGCCACCAACTTTGAGCCCCTAATCATCCCTTCTTTAATGTCTCTATCGGTTATTTCGTATCCATTGTTTCGCATGCAGGATAAAATAACCCCAGGAACAATATAGTGATGGAAACCACCGCCTATAGGGAAGGGAACTCTTAAACTCCAGATTCCTTCAATCTCATCGAATACAGAATAAAACATTTTTATTGGCTTCTTTTCCTTAGATGTGAGAATAAATTGTCTAATTGCAGGAGCCAGGTTATCTAAATCTTCATCCGATATACCTTTATTTTTATTTGTAATCGCGTGATAATCATCCCATGTGTATGCTTTCTTTGCTTCTTCCTGCATCTTTTTTTTGTCCATTTTCAATACTTCCCATATATTATTCGAAAGTGAAAATTACTGGTCTTCACACGGCATCCACAAACTCTATGGCGCAGGATTCCGGTAGGAAAATGCCCGCCGTAACCTCCATCACTTTCAGGACAGCCGCTGGCACAATGCAACTAGTGCGGCACAGATGTTTGGTAGCCAGCGTATAGGTCAGTGTCTCATTCAACGGCCTTGTCATTTCGCTGCCAATATCCAGTTCTACGAGTTCCTCTGCCAGCGTCAGTACATGTTCACAGGTAGTGGCGAAGGAAATCCTCACCTTTATCCGGCCGACCTTCATCGCCTCAATTGTTGTCTCCTGCCCGCAGATACCGGCTTTTACCCAGCAAACTGCCATAGTCAGCGTGCCTCCTTTGCTTGTTAAACAAAACTAATTTAGTTATTATCATTTATGACTAATATGGTTTCATATTAAATCTTTTTAGCTTCATTTTCATCTTTGGTACGTCGAAATATCTGATAAAAGATAACTGCAGTCAACATCTGGAAAGCAAAGCCAACTGCAATTGGCAGCATCTCCAAACCCTTAAAGCTTATAGCAGCTATGCCGATAGCAATAGGCAAATTCTTCATACCTGAGGAATAGGTTATGGCTATATTCTTGCCCCTTGGAAAGAGCTTAATGCTTACCAAGTAAGCAACTAAGAACAAGATAGGGAAAATTAAAATAGTTGATATCACCAAAGGCAATAATAACCCTATATTCTTAATAATTGGTGTCATGTTAGTGTTAATAGCCATGAACATTAGAAGCACTGCCATAGTAGCCGAAATGGCTGGCATGATTGGAAGATATTTCTGAACATTAACGCGTCTTTCTAGAATCTCTCTTAAGGTGACACCGCCTAGAATCGGGAGAAGCACGGTATATATGAGCTGGCGAAACATTCCCCAAGTGTCAATGCTGACAAACCTACCAGCAAACAAGGACATAAGGAGTGGGATAAGGAAAGGTGCCAGAATCATGGTGGCAGCATTGATTACCGAAGCCAGGGGAACATCGCCCTTAAGGAGACCAGCCCACACAAGCGCCATGCCTGCGCAGGGAACCGCACCAAGCAGAATCAGACCTGTAGCCAGGTCAGGATGTTTAGGCAGGATCAATATGGCAATAACCCAGCATAAGAAGGGAGCAAATAAAAAGTTCAATACAATTCCGAAGGATAATCCCTTCCAGTCTTTGGCTGCCAACCCCAGACTCTTAAAGGTAATGGTAAAGCCCATGGCAGCTATCATAATTACAATAAGCGGAGTGTTAAACTTTCGAATTAAAACCCCGGGGCTGGATGTAAAAAGTCCTACTATTATACCAACTGCCAATGTAGCCAGTATTATATAAGTATATTTCTCTCTGACAAATTTTGCATAGGCAAAAATTACTTTCATATATCTACCTCCCTTTTTAATTCTGCAGTTGCCAGTTATTATCTTTAAATAACTAACCTTACCAATTGTTGAAAATAAATCCCAAAGTTCTTTCAAAACAGGTTTAGTTCAAGTAGATATGTGGACATTCCTGACTTTGGTTCCTTCACGAATCATGTGTACAAAATAGTACCTTAGTAAATTTGGCCGTTTATTTTCATTACTCTACTATTAACTTAACGATAAGATCCTTTGCTTTCTGCACCTCATCCTGGGATATGTACTCCATAACGGGTTTTAGATTTTGTCCGATGTCCTCATGTAGAGCCTTTTTCTTCATCCCAATATCTCTTGTAAGAACTATGCTTTTTGTTAACTTAAATCCTGCTAGTTCTGCAGTCTTTCGGCTACATTCAAAGGGGCACCCATCTACAGTTATAACTTTCTTTGCTGCTTTAGTCTTACCCATAACCGGTTGCACTCCGTGTTGTAATCCTGCTAAACAACCTATAACTACCTTCTCTAAACCCAATTCCTTAACCGCTTCCAGGCAAGCCAGAGCACTCGTTATACCGGTGTTTGACATTCCGCCATAACATGAAAATATGACATTTTCATGGGTTTCTATACCCTCTTCCCAATGCTTCTCTTCTGCCAATTTGTCCTCCTATCGTTTTAATAAATTTTATTGATTAATAATTTTGTTTATTACAAAATATTTGTTTATATTCTGATTATTTTTGATTTATTCCAGGGAGTGTGCACTCCAGCCACTTTTTAGAACCTCGAGAAATATTTGCATATTTTTTCCTTCTTTATTTACTTACTTACTTTTAAAATTTTAAACCGGTTAACTTTTTCTAATTTTCTCTTATCAGATATTATCTGAGTGCTGTTTTTAAGAACTAGTAATATCTGATTTAGAAATTCCCTTACTTTACTATCCAAGTCGCTGTTCAATCTGTAATTTATCCACTTACCCTCTTTAGAATTGTTAATTAGACCAGCATTTTCCAAAATCCTAAGATGGCTTGATATTGTTGGCTGTGACAAACCTATGATTTCTCTAATCTCACAAACACAAATGTTTTGTTTTTCATTTAGTATTACTAAAATTCTAATCCTATTTTCATCTGAGATTGCTTTTAAAATTTTTATTATATTTTCTAATTTATCCATTTATAATTATTTTTTAACAAAGTTTTTACTAAATATAAGCAATTATTGTTTTTAGATAGTCCATATTATATAAACATATTTAGATATGTCAATATGATAAGTAAAAAAATATGTTATTTTTTTTAATTTGGAATATAAACTATTACTAATATTTTGATTTAAATATGAATGGATTAAACTTTTTCAGATTCCTTAAAGCCTGGGGCTGAGATATGTGAAATATTTCCTGCATTATTATATATTACCCGTAAAGCAACTATAACACATAAGGGGAATACAGCATACAGGGGCATGCATTAGTTAGAGACTTTTAAAACAGAAAACGTTGGTCAAATAACGTGCAACATTTCGCAGTTGAAGGGCCCGGAGCTCCTGGCTAGAATTATTAATTTTACAGGTATAAAACAATTACCCTGAAATTATAGTCAATCCCCGAACGTTCTAAGAAGCCGTTTTGAAAGCAAATAAATAGTTACTGTGTATTATTACATTATTTTCTTGACTCCCCAAATTTATGAAACTTTATAAGGAGTTTAAAAATGGATAACGTTATTATGATCCCGATGATGATTACATCATTAAAATAGCCCCGGCCTTTGGACTGAAACCAGAATATTTTAGGGAATATCGTAACCGAAGACTAAGTGAAAAAATGCTTTCCGAAAATAAACCCGACCAAAGTTATGACGTCCCGCTTGCGCTAGATGGCATAGACCACTTGCAGAAAATAATTGATGAAGCTAAACTAAAATTTAAGAAATTAAAATATCTCTTTTATGAAGACATTCTATGTAAAGTTATAAAAGAGTTTAAAGACTCACTTAAGTTCTACTTAAGAAGATAATACTGGATCTTTTAGATATGGATGAGAATCAATATTGGGGAATAGCTACTAACAATATTAAACAGAAATTAATTCAGAAAAAATAGGATTTTAACTTGCGGAAAGTAAGTTTTTAATATATTTTATTATTATTTTATTATTTTGTAATAGAGGTAAATTAGAGGTCAATTATGAAAATAGCTTTTGTATCTGAAGATGGGAATACTATAAGTCAGCATTTTGGACGTGCACCTTTTTATATCATTTTGACAATCGAAAATGGAAAAATTATTGCACGTGAAAAACGAGATAAAATAGGGCATAATCAGTTTATTGGAAATCTAACAGAATCTCATGATGGTGACGCTCGAGGCCATGGTTATGGAGCTGATGCTCAGGATAAGCATTCGAGAATGGCTGCTACAATTGCAGATTGTGAAGTTCTGGTTGCAGGGGGTATGGGTTCAGGAGCATATGAAAGTATGAAGCAGGCGGGAATAAAACCTATTATAACTGATATGATTAATATTGATGAAGCAGCTCAAGCCTATATTGATAATCGCCTTAAAGATCATACTGAAATGCTGCATTAAAAATTAAATAAATTTCAATTAGTTGCATCTAAAATGAAGGTATTTCCCTTAATGAACCCTTTGTCTGCCAGGGTTTTAGAAGTCTCATTAAGTATAGTGTTTACTTTTAGATACAGTTAATCTTGATAGCATACGTGAAAGTGTATTTTTATTAATTGGAACAGATTTACCTTTGCCTCTGGCACATGATCCGTTCTTTATCTGGGTGGCTGTAAATTAAAATCATAGATAAAAGTGCAATCTCTCTAAAAAGTAGGATGGGTATCTTATTCATAGATGATATTTGAGGTAAGATTTTCATTGAATAAGTGGTTATGAGCATTACAACAGGCAGCATTATTCTTTTGTACCCGGCTGATTTTATATCAATTATATAGTCGAACATAAATAGCCCATATTCTTAACCATTTATAGTGAAATTACATACTTTCTTTCTTTTCAGTCTTTTTAAAAATCAGATCTACGACCAGGCTCATCAAATATATTAAAACAACCGTTATAGGAAATCTTAGTAGAGTAAACTTCCAGCCAAGAAATCTCCACTCCATAAGTAATTGCGGTAATTTTATTGCTGCAAAAACACTTAAGTAAGTCACCATATTGCCAACGCTGGCACCTTTCATGCGCAAAGCCTTTGCAACTGGGAAAGCTACGTATAACGGACCTGCAGGCAATGTTCCCATAATGAGTGCTATTAGAAAACCTTTAAAGCCTGACTCCTTCCCCAGATATTTTGTGACCATCTTCTGTGTTGTCCACACACTTAGGATTCCGATTAGAATTGTAACCGCAGGCAGTATCTCCATCATCTCAATGAAAAATTGCCATGAATTCTTTAAACTTACCTCACCCTTAGCAGGAAATACAAAATAAAGCACGACAAACACTACAATTATCCCTGACATTATCAGATAATCTCTTATGATTTTTTTCTTCTTGTCTTTCTGCTTTTTAAGCTCTTTTTGATATTTTTCTTTTTCTAAACCCTCGGACATATCTATGTCTTTACCTTGAATTTTATTCATTTTAGTATAACCCCCATTATTATCGCTATCGTTATTGCAGCAACAAAGCTAAGTCCATTTCTAAGCAGAGCAAATTTCTTACCCAACTCCTTTATTTCCAATGGAAGTGTGACAAGACCTATCATTGTCAAGGTAGTTATAAAAGCAGCCACAACCATAGCACTAGCACCTTGATGATACAGTGAGCCAGCAAGTGGAAACGCAATTATCGACGGCAAAAAAAGAATGGAACCTAAAATTGCAGCAGAAAATACACCCAGATATCCTGAACCGGAACCCAAATAACTCTGTATAAACCCCTGGGGTAAGAATCCTAAAAGGACCGCTATAGCAAGAATTAAAATCATAAAACTTGGGAATAGTGAAATGAAAGAAGAGAGCGCCATTTTTAAGGATTTAACAGTCTTTCTCCAATCTTTGATAAATAGGAAAATCAGAATGCTTAATACCAGACCATTAATTACATAAATACTAAGATCCATATTTACTCCTTTAATATTTTAAGGTTGGCAAATCTCTGTAAAAATTTTTCAAAGACATCCATTCTTCTTTTTATAGTCAAAACGAGTCTTAATGCAGCAAACTTTATCCACATAAATTAAATTTTGACGAGTTCCTGAGACAATTTTATACTAGCAAATTCTTATGAATTTTTTTATTTTTAAAGTCCTTTTAATAAATTCCTTTTCTGGAATATGCTTGATAAAAAAAAGAATAAACAACTAAATAGAATTAGAGCAATAAAATCAATGCCTATAGCAATATTGTTAGTTCCCTTAAGGCTAAAATTAAATATATCTACTATGTAAGTAACAGGAGAAATATAGCATAATATTTTACCTGCAAGTGTTAAATCTCCTATTGGAATAAAAATACCACTTATAAAGAGAAGGGGAAAGCGAATCACACTGGATAACATCATAATAGTAGAAGGCGATTTTACAGGAGGTGAAGCAAGCAGCACACCAAGTGAAGAAAAACAAAAAGATGCCAGAATTGTACCAAGAATTATTCCCCAAGCATTTACATTATATGCTAGAAATATTAACCCGCCAGTTAATATAATAATATTTATAATTATTCCATAAAGCATTCCAGCAATTACGTCACCCAGGATTATTATATTTACAGTAATAGGGAATGATAAAAGTCTTTCATATGTTCCTGCATTTTTTTCCCAAGGTGTAATCATTGGTCCAACTGAAGATGAGCCAAAAAATAAAGACATAGCTAAAAATCCAGGGAAAAAAACATAAAGATCTATTTTTCTTCCTAAATAAAAAGACAAAAATAAAAATATAGGAAATATAATCCCAAATATTAATACTGGAGCTTTAGCATAATAAATCCTTATATTTTTTTCTGCAGTAATTGCTACTCCTCTTATAAATTGAGCAATTAAATTCTTGGTTTTCATAACTTCTTTTTCTCAGTAAATTTTATAAAAGCATCTTCCAGACTGGGTTTCAATATTTCTAAAGAAATTATTTTTAATTTATTCTCTTCTGAAAAATTTACTAAATATTTAACAAGTTTGTCTACATCACTCGTGTAAAGTTTTAGTTTATCTCCCACTTTTTCAATTCTTTCTATCAAGTTATTCTCCTGAAGGATTTCACTTTCCGCAGGTATATTAAAAGATATTTCAACTGCCATGGTTTGCTCAAATGTATTTCTTAACACTTCAGGCCTATCAATAACAGCAATTTTACCCTTATTTATAATTGCTACTTCCTCACATAGTTGGTTTGCTTCTTCAATATTGTGAGTAGTTAAAAAAATGGTTGTTCCTTTTCTATTAAGATCTTTTATTATATTTTTTATCAACCTCTGGCTATTGACATCAAGGCCGCTTGTAGGTTCATCTAAAAATAAAATTTCTGGTTCGTGAACAATGGCACTGGCAATATTTACTCGCTGTTTCATACCCTTAGAAAAATTTCTTACAGGCTCATCTTTTCTGTCATACAGTTCAAACATATTTAAAATCTGATCTGCCTTTTTATAAAGTTCTTTTCTTGGAAACCCATAATATCTTCCGGCTAAAACAATATTCTGTTTAGCAGTTAAATCCACATATATATTACCCATTTCAGGGATAACAGCTAATTTCATCTTTGCTTTTATGGAATTGTTTTTTATATTAATTCCATCTATTAATATCTCTCCTGAATCAGGAATTAGTAAACCCGTCAACATCCTAATGGTTGTAGTCTTCCCTGCTCCGTTGGGACCAAGAAATCCAAAAATTGTGGCCTTTAAAACAGAAAAGCTGATATTGTCTACCACTGTCAGATTGTTAAATCTTTTTGTTAAATCCTTAACCTTTATAATTGGCTCTTGCATTTTTCTTATTTATCCAGTTTTTTATGTTTGTGCTCTTACTACTATAAATGAAACTTCTTTGCATCAATCTCTTTGTATTATTTATTCTTTATGATCTATAAATAATTAACGAGAGTAATATGACTTTCCCTTGGTTAAGGGAACAGAAATTTAACAAAATTACTTTATTTAAAACTTCAAATTATTATATCTTTCAATGAAAACCTCAAAAATTTTCTTTCGTTTTATTATATTTACTACCCAGCTTGAAAGCATCTCTACTCCTTCAGGAGTTATTGAGTAAATTTTTTTAGCTGGTCCTATTTCTTCAGTATTCCATTTTGATTTTATTAACTCTTCAGACTCTAAAAGCTTCAGGGTTCTATATATTGCACCCGGGTCAAAATTTGCTTCTGTAAAGCCAAGCTCTGAGTATCTTTCAGTAAGCTCATAACCATGAGAGCTTTTTTCAGCTAAAAGAAGAAGAAGAGCAGGAACTAAAAACCTGCTCACTCTTCCTCTTTGACAGGAACATCTTGAAATATTTTCATTATTATCTTCACACATAGATTACCTCAACCTGACAATGTCTCCGCAAATACTATACGGTTTTATTGCTTGCTATTC
The DNA here is from genome assembly GCA_026392215.1 of Actinomycetota bacterium. Lineage (GTDB taxonomy): Bacteria > Actinomycetota > Humimicrobiia > Humimicrobiales > Humimicrobiaceae > JAMDDL01. The sequence continues at coordinate 16,369 of JAPLCN010000021.1, forward strand.
AAGATCTTTTAGTCTACTTTCAACTTCATTTAATTTATCCTGAAGCGTTTGTTTGTAATCTTTCAGATGATCAATCTGTTCTTTTTTACTGGGATAAATCGGATCGCAACAGCCTGAATGCCTGAATTGTGCCGGACCATGAATATGCATATGTCCACAGCCACATTCTGAAAATCTGTTGGTATTAAAACCTTGTTCACACATAATTTTATCTCCTTTACAATATTTTATTATTACATATATATGCTTATAACATATATAATTATTTTTTACAACAATTTTTTTTTAAATATTGGTTATTAGAAGAAAACCTCCAAAACTATTTATTTATATCAAAGTGCCTACATGGGAAATTTTTAAATTTGCTTATTTATTTGTATTCCCATTATCTTAACACCATTTTTGGTCTTTAAAGAGAAAGTCCCAGGCTCGGTAATTATACACATTCCGGCTTCAATAATAGACTTATCCTCGTTTACTGATAACTCAGCCTTTCCCTCTAAAACATAATATATAACAAACGAGTCCATTTCGCATTTTGGTATTTCTTCGTTACTTAAAAGTTTAATTATCCTTACTTTAAATTCTTTTGTACTGTAGAATACATTTTTATCTCTTTCTTCATATGGGAAAGCCGGCATTTTATCTAAATTAAATATTTGCATAATTTTTATACTCCTTCTTTAAATCTTATATTTTTATGTTAATTTATCATATATATGTTTATAACATACCTATGTTTATAAAACACTAACATATAAAAAAATTATTTACAATAAATAAATTTAGTTTAGCTGGAGTTTAGTGATCGTTTCATCTCTTATCTCTGGAGAACCTATGTTAGTGGAGAGATAGGCTATATTGAAGAAAAAGCAGATAAAACTAATTCTTTAGAATCCAGTCCCAAAAATAAAAGCACCAAAAGAATTCAAAAGCAGGTATTAAGAAAACAGCTATTAAATAATTTATAGAAAAAATTATGAGGAATTTATATAGAACTTAATTTATACCGTTAGGAAGCTTTTTATTGAACCTTTTTTAGCTTCTTTTTAGAAGATTGATGATAAAAATACAAATGGGAAAGTCAATTTGCAGAAGCATTTAAATTAACATTTCTTTAGGATAATAGCCCTTGTATTATCAGCTCAACCGCCTCATCTTGTGCAAGGCCCCGCGACAAGAGAGTCTCCAGCTGTTTTGAATCTACACTTCCAATTGAAGCTTCGTGAGTTACATGTGCTGTAGAGTTTTTTACTTCAACTATCGGTGTAGCACTTGCAGAAGCACTGTCCTGTACTATTTCTTTACAGTCAACATGGCCTCTGGAATGAGCTCCTGTTGCAATAATCTTATTGAAAATTTCTGCTTTTGCGTTATTTCTTAGCGCAACTCTGGAAGTCAGAACTCCTTTTGAGTTTTCGCCTTCTAGAAATCCGGTTTCTTTTATGATAATTACATCTTCGCCTGTTCCGTTTATCCTTGCAGTCATTTCCATTATTGAGTCGGCTGCGCATATTGTTTCAATGTCTATGTCAATAAGGCCTACTCTTCCTTTTATAAGCTCAAATTCTGTTTTAAACCTTGCGCCTTTTTCTAAAATTACACGGGTTTTAGGAATAACCTTTACTCCGCCGCTTTCGCTGTGTATATGCCTCTCAAAATATGAATAATGCGCATTTTCGCCTACATGTATTTTTGCATTCATATTGTGAAGAACGTCTTTAGCAACAGGAAATACACAATGGGCAATCAGGGAAACTGAAGCATTATTTTCAATGTCTGCATCAATTATTATATTCTGGACTGCAGTTTCAGATGTTACGCCAAAACAAAGATGGACAGGTTTTTCCAGAATTGCACCTTCTTTAACAATAAGCTTAACTTTTATTCCATCCTTTATTTCTTCAGGTAAAACTTCGATGCCTTCAACTAGATTTGAAGCTACAACCTTGTCTTTATTGATTACAAGCCTTGCAACACTTGGATCGTGGATAATATCTTTAAGATTGGCGGCTTCATATAATATGTCTTCTTCCATTTTTTTGTTTTAAAGGGTATTTTTAATATTTTTATTATTTTAAAAAATTAAAATTCATAATCAAATTTCTTTGCCGGTATCAGAAAGAACCGGGATATTTTTATGCGGGCAAGGCATGCATTTGTCTTCAAAGCTTTTCCTTATTTTCCCAACTCTTCCTTCATCAAAAACAGTCCCGTTACAAATAAGATATGCATATTCTGCCTGCTTTAAAACTTCAAGGCTGTGAGTAATTAAAATTATTGTTGAACCTTTCTCGCGAAGATATTTTATTGCTCCGAAAATATTCTTAAGGGAAGCAATGTCAATCCCTGAATCAGGTTCATCCAGGACAACAAGGCCTGGCTGCATCGCAACTATTGAAGCAAGCTCTATCTTTTTTCTTTCACCTCCGGAAAGGCTCTTATCAACTGCTCTTGTATAATATGTTAAATAGTCGATTCCAGCTATCTCCATGGCATTCATTATTGCGCTTTTGTCTTTATGTTTTGAAGATGCAGCAAGAAACTGCGAGACTTTAAGTCCTTCATAGCGTGCCGGTTCCTGCCAGCCAAGAGTGATGCCAAGCTGTGCCCGATCATAAATACTAAGTTCTTTTAAAGATTGTTCTTTAAAATATATCTCTCCCTGATAATTTCTGTAGCCTTCAAGACCCATTATTGTTGAAGCAAGCGTAGATTTGCCTGCTCCGTTAGGTCCTACCACAGCGAATGTTTTGCCTTCTGTTATTTCAAGGTTAAGGTTATTAAGGATATTTTTTCCATCAAAGGAAAGGCTTAAATTTTTTATGCTTAAAATATTCATCAGGATTTACTTCCCTAATAATTTTATCTTTTTTATTGGCCTAACAGTTTTTCAGCAACCTCATTTATTTTTTTAATAAGAACTTCTTTTACCATTTTTGCCATATTAATTGCTTCCTGTATTTCTTCCTTTGTAACGCCTGCCTCAATGCACTTTTTATAATGCCACTCAAGACATGGAATGCAATTACCGCCTATTGACGCTCCAATTGCCACAAGCTCTTTTTCTCTATTATCCAAACTCATATACTATCTCCTCTCATTAAGAACATCCTGATCCGCCACAACATCCTTCAGAGTTTTCTTTTACTATGCCTTTTTTAATTGCTTAAATTTTTAATTTTAGCTAATACATCTTTTGTTATTTTATCAACTTCCTCTAGATCAACAGCATTAGGATCTGAAACTTTTTTTACACCATAATCTTCCATAATTTGAAAAGCAATATCTGGTTTTTTATCAGTATATTTTAGTTGTGATGCACATTTAATCGGGCAGCCATCAACAACAATAATCTTTTTTGCATTTTCTATTTTATCCATAGCAGTCCTAGCACCTAAAGGCAAAGCAGCAAGACAAACCATTGTAAAATTTTCTGCGTCTTTACATAGATTTTTTGCAACTTCATTTGTTATTTGCCCGGTATTTGACGCACCCGAACAAGCAACTATAGCAATCTTATCTTTTTTTATTTCTTTTACGTCTTCCATTTTTAGCTCCTTAACTTATTTTATTTTTTAACTAAATATCTTATTAATTATTTTTTAAAATGTTTTTCTATCTGTGTAATACATTTACCTTTTAATGCTTTAAATTAAATCCGACTATTTTATTCTCAAATCAAAATATTTACGATAAAGATACCGGCAAATTGGTAGACCTTACATTAAATCCAGGCATATGCTTTAAATAAAAGCAATATTTATATAATTTCAAATTTTTAACATGCTCTTATCACTGCATTTATCAACCTCTGCCTGTATTGTCACGTGGCTTATACCGTAATGATCTTTTAAGATATGCTCAATCTTTTCATAAATTTCTTCCACTTCGGATAGTTTAAGATCTTCTAAATCAACATGCGCTTCAAAATTAACAGTGTTCTCATTTACCATCCAGGAATGCACGTGGTGAATATTCTTTACTTTTTCTATATTTTCAATCTCATTTTTTATTTTTTTATAGTCAATCGGTGCTGAAGACTGCATTAAAATATCAATAGTTTTTGTTAAAATTCCCCATGTTTCTTTTAAAATATATAATGAAATTAAAACAGTTATTAAAGGGTCTATCCATGTAATGCCCCATAATTTAATGATAATTCCCCCAATGACCACTCCTGCAGATGAAATTGTATCACTTAGAAGATGGAGATAGCTTGATTTTATATTCAGATTGTTGTGGGAGTCCTTTTCCAATAAATAGACTGAAATTAAATTAGCAATTAAACCTATAGATGCAACAATTATCATGAGCGTGCCGCTGATGACCTCAGGGGATTTAAATCTCTTATAGGCCTCATAAATAAGAAATGCAGATATTGCAAATAAAACTGCGGAATTAAAAAAAGCCACTAGTATCTCTGCCCTTTTATACCCATATGTTTTTTTCACGTTTTTAGGTTTCTGAGCTATTTTATTAGCAAAATAACTCAAAGCAATTGATACTGTGTCGCTTAAATTGTGGGCACTATCAGATACCAGCGCAAGGCTGCCCGAAAGTATGCCACCAATAATTTCCAAAAGGGTAATACCGGCATTTAGCGCTGTGACCCAAAATATCTTTTTCCCGGATAACTTTGATGTATCATGAATATGTTCGCTTCGCGGGTGATTATCATGTGCTGCATGATTATGTTTATCCACTATTTTTCATCTCTATTCTTTAAAAACTCCATAACTTATTTTATTTTTTTAACTTAATAGCTAATTAATTACTTTTTAAATATATTTTATTGTATCTTTATATTTAAATATGTCAATATTATATATTTAGAAATATTTGAGGTTAAATTAGTAATTTATTTAAAATTAAAAGCTCTATAAAAAATGTTGAAATAGGTATTATAATAAATATAATATCAAATTTAATTGATATAGTTTTAATTGATATAGTTAGTTGCAAATAAATCTTAATATTTTAAAAGTGAGGAGGGGCATATGGATTTATTAAAATCTTTGGATTTTTTAAAAGTAATGGCTGAAGAAAACAGATTGAAAATAATATCCATACTAATAGATGGCGAGAAATGCGTCTGCGATATATGGAAGAACTTAAGTATTCCACAGAACCTGGCTTCACATCATTTAAAAATCCTAGCAGATTACAGGCTTGTTAATTTTAGAAAAGAGGGGCTTTGGGTTCATTACTCGTTAAATAAAAAAAACTTAATAAAAAATATTTCATTGTTAGATGATTTTAAAAAATTACTGGGTAAAAAAGAGGAGTAGAAATGAAAATACAAGTGTTTGGTTCATGTTGTGGCACAGAGGGTAAAAAGCTTTACGCCCTTACGGGGCAGGCTGTTAAGGAACTAAATATAAATGCGGAAATTGAATATATTACAGACATAATGAGAATAGTTGAAAAAGGGTTTATGCAAACACCGGTACTTATAATTGATGACAATCCTATAGTAGTGGGTTATGTTCCAGACTTAAAGACAATAAAAAACAAAATAGCACAGGCAGGTGAAAAATAAATTATGGATATTTTTTACCCTGTAAAATTACTGGCTGACTGGCTTACTAATGATGTTTTTAGACTGGCTGATAAAAAATTACTAGGAGCTTGTCCGAGAATAGCAAATAATTAATGTAAAAACTCAAAAATACATATAAATAATTAAACAAATATGCTATAATAATTAAAATTATATAAATTATTATAGGAGCAAAAAATGCCCGTTCCATTTAAAAAAGATCCCATAGAATTCAATCAAAGAAAGCTAATGGCAGAAGATGTATTTGATCTGCTTGACAAAGATGATGACTGTTTTATTTATGAGGACATACTTAACTCAATTGATACTAAAGAGATTGAAAAAAAATTCAGCATGATAGGTCAGCATGCATACCATCCAAGGCTAATTACAGCAATACTTATTTATTCTTACAGTCAGGGAGTATTCAGCTCAAGAAAGATTGAGAAAAGATGCAAAAAAGATTTATCCTTTATGTATATATCCCACAGAAACTGTCCAAACTTTAGAGTGCTTTCTGATTTTAGAAAAGATAACTGGCAGTTCTTTGTGGAATGCTTTAAGGCAAGTGTTAAAATAGCTGCAAGCCTGGGAATGGTGTCTTTAGGTCATGTGGGCATGGACGGTTCAAAATTTGGAGCAAATACTTCAAAACATAAAGCAGCAAGCTACTCTCACATAAAGGCAAATGAAGATAAACTAAAACATGAGATTGAAGAACTTCTAAGAAAAGCAGAAGATACAGATAGCGCCGAAGACAAAATCTATCATAACGGCACTGGTTACTCAATACCAGATGATCTAAAGATTAAGGAAAAAAGACTTGAAAAAATAAAAAAGGTAAAAGAGGAGCTTGAAAAAAGGGAACAAAGGGAAAATCCAGGTAAAAAGATAGATTCTAAAAAGCAGATAAGCTATGCCGATACTGATGCTAAAATGATGAAGAGCAAAGGAAATTTTGAGTATTGCTACAACGGCCAGATATCAGTTGACTCTAAAAACCAGATAATAGTGGGACAGCACCTAAGTCAGAATGCAAATGATAAAAATGAACTAAAAAAAGAAGTTAGTGAGATCGAGAAGAATACAGGCAGCCTTCCGGAAAAGATAAGCGCCGATAGCGGATACCGCTCATCAGATAATATACTGGCACTTGAGAATGCAAAAATAGATGGCTATATAGCAACAGGTAAAGGGGAAAAAGACATAACAGATACAGATAAAATAGGCATAAAAAACTTTTCATACGATGACAAAAAAGATATATTTATCTGCCCAGCAGGCGTTGTATTAAAACTAAAATTAAGTGGGGAAACAAGAGTGTATAAAACAGAAGAAATGGTATGCGGCGGATGTAGTTTTAAAAATATATGTAGTGCTAAAAAAAGTAATACTGCAACAATATATACTGATGATAAGGCAATTATTTTGGCTACCATGAAAGAGAAAATGAAAAAAGACTCCTCCAAAGAAATATATGCAAAACGTAAAATTATTGTTGAACCGGTCTTTGGTCAGATAAAGACAGGTGGTTTTAGGCGATTTAGCTTAAGGGGATTTGAAAAAGCTGGTGGTGAATTTTCCCTTGTATGTGCAGTTTTAAACTTTAAAAAAATAGTAAATATGATAAAAGATAAAACAGACTGCTCAAAAGAGAGAGAATTACTGCTTCAGGCAATATAAATAAATAATATAGGTTTATTTATTAGTAAAAATACCACTGTATGAAACAATTTATACAATAATTTAAAAGAAAAAATTTTAAGTTTTTAAAATAATATGGGAAATTATGATTTTATGTGAGTTTTAGCAATGAAATCTCGGACAAGCTCCTAGCCTCAGCAGTTAATTTTTTTATATATGACACTATTAAAATATTAATTTTACTTACAGTTATTATTTTTATTGTATCATTAATTAGAACATTTCTTTCCCCTGAAAAGATAAGGGGGATATTGTCCAGAAGGCATAAATATGTAGGTAATATCCTTGCTGCACTCCTTGGAATAATCACGCCATTCTGTTCTTGCAGTGCTATACCCTTGTTTTTAGGATTTATGGAAGCCGGGGTTCCTTTAGGGACAACATTTTCTTTTCTGGTATCTTCCCCAATGATAAATGAAGTTGCCCTGGTTTTGCTAATAGGATCTTTTGGATGGAAAGTAGCCCTGATGTATATAGGAAGCGGACTAATTATTTCAATCTTTTCAGGTATATTTATTGGAAAACTAAGAGTAGAAAGCTTAATTGAGAGCTCTGTTTTTAAAAATAAGGCTAACTTGAATAATCAGGGTTTTAAAATGTCATGGAAAGAAAGATTTAATTACTCCGGAAATTACACATGGGGTATAATTAAAAAAGTATGGTACTTTGTCTTAATTGGTATAGCCGTAGGTGCTTTCATTCATGGCTATGTTCCTGTTGATTTTTTAGCCCGATACGCAGGGGCTGATAAATGGTACGGTGTCATAGTTGCAACACTTATTGGAATCCCTCTTTATGCAAATGCTGCAAGTGTTATCCCGCTGGTAAGCGCTTTGGCTGAAAAAGGTATGGCCATTGGAACAACCCTTGCTTTTATGATGGCAGTAACTGGCCTTTCCTTACCTGAATTTCTAATTTTAAAGAGAGTCATGAAGACAAAGCTTATTTTAATTTTTGCCGGAATAGTGGGGGCAGGCATTATACTGACGGGATATTTATTTAATCTGGTTCTAAAATAAACAAGATAAAGATTATAAGCAATTGACATTAATGAGGTGAATAATGAATAGCAGTATTGAAATAAAAAAGGCAGATTTGGCCATATTGGGATCCGGACCTGGCGGATATGTTGCAGCAATAAGAGCTGCAAAGCTTGGTTTAAAAACAATTATCATTGAAAAAGAAGAGCTTGGCGGTGTTTGTTTAAATACCGGATGTATTCCAACTAAAACCCTACACCATGTAGTTCAAAATATTGATGAAATAAAAAAAGCAAGCCAATTCGGGCTTAACATCGCTGATTATAGTATCGATTTTAAAAAAATGATTGAAAAAAAAGACCTGGTAGTGGGCTCTCAAAGGAAAGGAATCCAGCACCATTTTAATAAAAACGGAGTGGAATTAATAAAAGGTGTCGGGAAATTGTCATCTGTTAATAGCATTCTCGTACAAACTCCTGAAAAACAGAACATAGCAGTAGAAGCCAATAATATTATAATTGCAACCGGTTCATCGGCAAAATGCATAGAACCATTCAATTTTAAAGATGAAAATATTCTTGATAATATAAAAGCACTTTCATTAGATAAACTCCCTTCTTCACTATTGATTGTTGGAGGAGGAATTATAGGGTGTGAATTTGCTAATATATTTGCTACTTTAGGCACTAAAGTATATATTGTGGAGCTTCTTCCTTCGATTTTAAATACCCAGGATAATGAAGCAGCTAAGATAATTCAAAAAAATTTATTTAAAAAAGGCGTCAATATATTTTTAAATACTAAAGTTGAGACAGTCGAAAAAAGTCAGGGTGGCCTGATTTGCAAATTAAGCAATACCGAAACCATTATGATAGAAAAAGTTCTTGTTTCTGTAGGCAGAGAGCCAAATACAAGAAATATTGGACTGGAAGAAGTGGGAGTTTTAATAAATAAAAATGGATATGTTATTGACGATGAATATTTAAAAACTAACATTAATTCCATTTTTGCAATAGGAGATATTTTAGGTACTTACCAGTTTGCCCATGCTGCATCTAAAGAAGGAAAGGTCGTAGTAGAGAATATTTTAGGGAAGAAAGTAAAAATGAAATTTAATACAATTCCATGGGCAATTTTTACTACTCCTGAAATGGGCGCTGTGGGTATGACAGAACAAATGGCAAAAGAAAATAATATTAATATTAAAGTAGGAGTTTTTCCTTTCACATCAAGTGGAAAGGCATATACGTCCGGTGATACCGAAGGATTTGTTAAAATTATTATTGATGCAAATACTAAAAAAATACTTGGAGGGCAGGTTGTAGGTGCGAGAGCTGCAGATTTAATTCAGGAGATAGTAATAGCGATGGATAACGAACTTACTATTGATAACCTGGCAAATTCTGTTTACTCTCATCCAATATTTTCTGAAGCTGTTATGGAAGCTGCTGAAGATTGCATTGATTTAGCAACTCATATCAGCCGTTAAATTTGGTTTATGAATATTAAAAATTGGTAAAACGTACAACAATAGATACTATATTATAGAAAACATTAATGAATATTTTAAGAGTAAATTATTCTATGAAAATATTGATCATATGCACTGGAAATTCATGCAGAAGCCAAATTGCAGAAGGCTTTTTTAAGCATTATAAAAAAGATTGGGAAATATATAGTGCAGG